>JAEZXP010000126.1 GCA_023419655.1 Bacillota bacterium
AGCTATATCTGAAGAGACTGATAGTAGGCGGTCTGGAGCGGGTGTATGAAATCGGCAGGGTATTTCGCAATGAGGGGTTGTCCGTAAGGCATAATCCTGAATTCACATTACTTGAGCTGTATCAGGCCTATACAGATTACTACGGTATGATGGATTTGGTAGAAGATTTATTCCGCAATGTGGCAAATAAGGTGCTTGGCACAACGAAGATAACCTACGACGGTGAGGAAATTGATTTATCAAAGCCTTTTGAACGGCTCACAATGGTTGATGCGGTTAAAAAGTATGCAGGTGTTGACTTTACGCAGATAAAGGACGAAGCAGCGGCGAAGGCTCTGGCAAAGGAGCATAAGATAGAATTTGAGAACAGGCATAAAAGAGGCGATATTATCAATCTGTTCTTCGAGGAATATGTAGAGGAGCATCTGGTGCAGCCTACCTTCATTATGGACCATCCGGTGGAGATATCACCGCTGGCAAGCAGAAAGCCTGAGGACCCGGACTATACAGAGCGTTTTGAACTGTTTATAACAAGGCGTGAGATGGCGAATGCATTCTCCGAACTGAATGACCCTCTGGACCAAAGAGGAAGATTCGAGGCCCAGGAAGCACTTAGGGCAGCAGGAGACGAAGAAGCCAATGAAACAGATGAGGACTTCCTTACGGCCTTAGAGTATGGCATGCCGCCTACAGGAGGAATCGGTATCGGCATCGACCGTTTTATAATGCTTCTTACGGATTCTTCAGCGATAAGGGATGTATTGCTATTCCCAACGATGAAGACGCTGGAGAAGTAAAATCAAAATTCATAGAGTATAGCAGTATTACAATTCAAATAATAGAAAAGGGGTTGATAAACAGTATTGTTTATCAACCCCTTCATTACAATTCCTTAAAGATTGGAAGAAAAGTGTTCCATGGCCTGCTTTAAATGTTCTGTAAATTCCGGCTTAATTAAAGAATAATATTTAGGAGTGGTGTCCTTTAAATAAATATGTCTTCATTATGATATAACAAAAGGTGCATTTACTTTGAGGTGGTTTTAATATATACTCTAGCTTGCAAAAGGTCAAGGAATCAAACATGGCAAAGGAGAAATAAGATGAATATACAACCATTAATAATGATGATGTATAATTATTATTTCGGTGATTCGCATCAAATTCAACATTTCATAAAAGTGCATAGCTTTGCACGGCAGATTGGTATAATGGAGAATCTGGATGAAATCACGCAGGAGATATTAGAAATATCAGCAATTGTTCACGATATAGGAATTAAGAATTCAATGGAGAAATATGGTTCAGGGGATGGGAAATACCAGGAGTTAGAAGGGCCGCCGGAAGCCATGAAAATGCTGACAAAATTAAAGTATCCTCAAAATATAATTGACAGAGTGTGCTATTTGGTAGGTCATCATCACACCTATAATGAAATTGAAGGCATGGATTATCAAATACTTGTAGAAGCCGATTTTCTTGTGAATATGCACGAGGGTAATATGGATGCAGGTTCTATAAAATCCGTTATTCGTAAAATTTTTAAGACAAGTACAGGCATACAAATATGCAAGCGGATGTTTAAGGTTGAAGAACCCCCGCAATAAATTGAATCAATGTCTATGAAGGAGGAGTATTATGTACCGGAATATGAGAAGAAGTGACAGGCAGATTTCCAGGGAAGAAGCGATGGAAATCTTACGAAACGGAGAATATGGCTTTCTGGCAACAGTCGGCGGGGATAATCAGCCTTATGCCGTGCCTTTGTCTTATATAGTAATTGAAAATGAAATCTTTTTCCATTGTGCTTTATCAGGTCAGAAGCTGGACAATATAGCCCATGAGGAAAAGGTCTGCTTTAGTGTCGCAGGAGAGACCCAGCCCGTATATGATAATAATTTTACGACGTATTTTGAAAGCGCTGTTGTATTTGGAAAAGCCCGTATTATCGAAGATTTGGATATGAAAAAAGAGGTGCTTTTAAAGCTGGCCGAAAAATACCTTCCCGAATATATGAATATGGCAGATAAAGCAATTGACGGTTCTATGACAAAGACAGCCGTCTGCGCCGTAACAATAGACCATATTACGGGAAAGGCAAAAAAGAAAAAGATTTAGAGATGATATAGGATAGCAAAGGAATCGGAAAGGAAAACCTTTCTGGTTCCTTTTTTATATTAAAGAAAGGGGTTCATTTATAGTTCAAAAGTACCGATATAAGAAATGAGAGATGTATAGTAGGATTCTCGTTTTAAAATACATGGATGTAGCGAAGTTGGAAAGGAGACCAATATTATAATGAATATCAGCAGTACAAGCGGAGTGATTAATATTCAAGCGGGACAGATGCTTATGTCACGGGCAAAAGATTCGATAAGCGAAAATATTCAGAGCCTGATTTCGAATGCGGAGAAGCAGCTTCAGGAGCTTTCCTCCAACAAAGAGATGACCGCTGAGGAGAAAATGAATAAAAGGCAGGAGATTCAGCAGCAAATCAGTGATTTGAATAAGCAGCTCAGACAGCATCAACTTGAACAGAGAAAAGAACAGCAGAAGGAACGAGCCGCCGCGATGGATGATATGCTTGGAGGAAATAGAAAAAAGAATGAATCAAAATCAGAAGATAAAAAAACAGGACTGTCACAGGCAAGTATGGAAGCAATGATTTCAGCGGATGCCTCCATGAAACAGGCACGGGTATACGGCAATACGGCAACCGCAATGGAAGGAAGAGCGGACGTGCTGGGTGAAGAAATCAGGCAGGATGCCGGAAGAGGGGTTCGTGTAGAGAAAAAACAGGAAGAACAGGCATCGCTGACGCAAAAGGCACAGGCAGCAACCTCTTCCCAACTTTCCAATCTGGCAGATGCATATGAGATAATGGAGGAAGCGGCAGAGGAAGACCGTAAAGATGCGGGAACATCGGCAGGCAGCGTGAAATCTGAAGAACAGGAAGCATCAAAAGAGCAAACGTTACGATATATACCAATCGATATCAGGTTGTAGAAGGAGGTAAATATGGCACAAATTAATGGATTTAATACGAATATGGATTATTCATCACTATTGCCGGGGCTTTCTTCTTCCGCACCGGCCAATACATTCAGTATTTCTGATTATGCAGCTATCAAAAACGGCAGCTATAAAAAAGCTTTAAAATCATATTATGCGCAGCAGGATGAAGAGAAAATAGTGCAATCAGGTGATACGCCAAAGAAGCAGGAACAGGTGAAATCTGCTGCAGCTTCTCTGGAGAGGTCCGCGAATGCCTTAAATAATGAAGCGCTATGGGAGAAAAAGACAATCAAGAAAAAGGATGAGGTAACAGGAAAAGAAGTAGAAGTCCAGGACTATGATTGGGATGCTATCATAAAAGCGGTAAAGTCATTTGTTGAAGATTATAATAATGTAATTGATGAAGCAGGAGAATCGGATACGAAAAATGTACTTCGCCATACGATGTGGATGACCGGTATGACAGAAAAGACAGGAAGCCTTCTATCAAAGGTTGGCCTTGATATCGGCAAGGGCAATAAGCTTAATTTAGATGAAAAGGATTTAAAGGAAGCGGATATCAGCGCCCTAAAAACCATCTTTACAGGCTATATTTCATTTGCCAGTAAGATTTCACAAAAGGCCATCAGCATCGGAAATGCAGCGGACAAGGCGGGGGGAACCTATACGAAGAAGGGTACATATTCCAGCACATTATCATCCAAGATATCCGGTAAGGTAGATGAAGAAGCATAAGTATACTTAGAATTTATAGGAGCTTTCTATAGAGAATAAAGAGGCTGTTCAAAATTATATCAGGGATACAGGCATCATGTACCTCTATATATTTTGTAAGAGCCTCTTTTTTGCTGAACAAGACTATCAGTAAATATGTTCATATATTATTATTGACACTTGACAAAATAACCAAAAAATAAAATGTACTACAAAACATGGGATAGTTATGATATACTGTATGCAAATAAGTGATACTTTCCGTATACATTTACCAAATGCTGTGAAAACTTAAAATAGCAAATCCTGTATTATACAGGGGTTGGAGGCAATAATGTTAAATTTTAAAAAAATCAGGTTGATGACAAAACTTGCTGTCTATGAGAAGAAGGACGGCAAAGAGGACATCTATCTGAGTAAATATTATAAAACCGATTATGTTCGATTTCAGGTTCTGAAATCAATTATCAGTGCAACCATAGGCTATGTACTGATTATTGGCTTAATCGTATTTTACAGGATGGAATATCTGATAAAAAATGCTGTGGTACTTGATTATAAATTAATAGGAACCTATATATTGGGATTTTATCTGATGACGATTGCGATATACGGTCTGGGAGCTTTCGCAGGTTATTCTATGAAATACAATGCTTCCAGAAAAAAACTTTCCAGATATTTTAAGTTATTAAAAAGGCTGGAAAAAGTATATCATGAATCTGGCCATGAGTCTTAAGTTTGGAGGATTACAAGATGCTGCAGTTACTTGAATTCAGAGAAAGAATTAAAAATCTTTATCAAAGGTATGACGCATACATTTTGCCTGTGATAAAGTTTATATTTGCATTTATAGCATTTCAGACGATTAACAGAGAAATTGGTTATGACGCAAGACTTAAGGCCCTGCCAATTGTTCTGGGAATTTCTTTGCTGAGTGCATTTACCCCATCAGCAGTTATGGTATTCCTGGCGGCTTTAATAGCCATGCTTCATGTATATTTTATATCTCCGATTTTGTCTGTTATCGTATTGGTCATTTTAATGATATTGTACTTTTTGTTCGTGAGATATACGCCAAGACAGGGATATATACTATTGGCGATTCCGATTTTGTTCTTGTTAAAGATACCGTATATTATCCCGATTCTGCTTGGACTGGTATCAACACCCGTAGCCATGGTTCCTACAAGCTGCGGTGTGATAATTTATTTTCTGTTCCAGATTATAAAATCAACCGTAACCATGCAGACGAATATTTCCATAGAGGATATTATACAGCTTTATACCCATGTCATTGACAGTCTGATAGGAAACCGCCAGATGATTATGACGGTAGTGATTTTTGCATTGATTATAATGGTCACTTATTTTATCAGGAAAATGTCCTTTGATTATGCATTCGAGATTTCGATTCTGGCAGGAGGACTGACCAGTATTTTGGGATTTTTAATCAGTTACCTGATTCTTAATAAATCAGACCAGATATTAAGTATGATTTTAGGAACCATCGTTTCTGTAGGCTTGGTTTATGTTATTCATTTCTTCCGGCTGACCCTGGATTATTCAGGGGTAGAGCATGCGCAATTTGAGGATGATGTATATTATTATTATGTAAAGGCTGTGCCGAA
>JAEZXP010000159.1 GCA_023419655.1 Bacillota bacterium
AGATTACTGTCAGGGTCAGCATCCAAACGGCAAAATTAACACCATAATCCAGAATTTTCAGTGCCCTCTCCGATATCATTGCAAACTCGGGTTCATTGAGAACATCGTCGCTTACGGTTGCCCATGCCATACGAAGTACAGACCCATACATCCCAAATGCAAATGAAAGGCCTAAAAGGCTTAGTTCAAGCGGAATCCTTGATGATAAACCACTTCCAATACCCCAGGACTTTTTAAAGGGTAAAATCACAGCAAGCAAAAATACACAGCCAATCGCTATCAAAAAGACATAAAGCAGTCCTGCCTGACTAAATATATATTCCGGTTCTGATTGAGAGTGATGGATTTTGTTTGACCGGTAAAATTCTTCTGCATTAGAGGCATAGATAATCGTAGCATTGGAGGGAGATTTGAGCCGGTTCTTATGCTGATGCCATTCATTATCATATCCGCCCAGGATTTCTGATTTGGTTAATTCCAGCAGCTTGTATTCATCAATAAATTCCTGTTCGATGCCCGCATAATCGGATATTTCTAAGCTTCCATCCTCCAGATACTTAAAAACAATATAAAACTTATAGGAATCCTTCGCTTTCTGTGCCTCGTCTGTATCCTGCGCAAGCAGCGGAAGAGACGCTATTGAATTGGTTAATGTATTGCCCGTATTGCTGTCGATGAAGCAATAATTGAAGGAAGAGAATTCATCGACGGTCACGCCATAAAAGTAATTATACCAATCATTTATCATTTCATTAAATTGGTTTACAAAAGATTCGTAATTCCCGTCATATCTCTCACTTTCACGGCTTTGCTGCCCGTCCTCATCCAAAAATATATCGGAGGGTTTTTGAGATATCGTACTTTGCTGTCTGCTGCTTATAAACAGCACATAATTACTTTTATATAATTTCTCGATAAAATCCCGTTTATAATATTTAATATCTTCATCCTTTTGCGTAGCTGCATTCTCATGTTCCCTGTCCAGCCATTTCTTCGCATTTTTATACACAAAGGAATAAGAGGTAACCACGCATACACTTATCATTGCAATAAGAATCATACTGAATATAATGCCAAAAACTCGACTATGTTGATTGATTTTCAATTTTGTATCCAACTCCCCATACCACCTTTAAATATTTTGGATTTTTCGGATTAATTTCAATTTTTTCTCGAATATTTCTTACATGCACCATGATGGTGTCTGTTCCTATCGGCTGCTCATTCCATACCCTTTCATATATCTCATCGGCGGAAAACACCTGTCCGGGATGTTTTATAAGCAGGGCAAGAATCTTAAACTCCAGGGGCGTCATCTTTACCGGATTGCCGTCTACCATCACCTGGACGGTATTCTCATTTAATTCAAGGCCTCCTACCACATATACATTATCCTCTTTTTTCTCTAAAGCACTCCTGTATTTCACATAACGGCGAAGATGGGAATTGACTCTTGCAAGAAGCTCCATCGGTGCAAAAGGCTTTGTTACATAATCATCCGCTCCTATATTCAATCCGGTTATCTTATCAATCTCCTCTGATTTTGCGGTGAGCATAATAACCGGAAATTCATAATTCTCCCGTAATTTCATGGTCATGGTCAGACCGTCCATCCTGGGCATCATAATATCCACAATCGCCAGATGTATCTCTTCCTTTTGAATAACATCCAGCCCTTCGATGCCATTGGATGCCATAAATACCGTATAGCCTTGATTTTTCAGATAGATACTGATTCCATCCAGTATTTCCTTATCGTCTTCCACTACTAAAATATTATATGTGTTCATGTTTACCTCTCATTTTACGTCCAATCCTGCCATTTTGACGTTTAGCCTATTATACACCATTTTATTTTTAAATTATATACATATAAACTACAAAGCTATATCTTAGTGTTTCATCGCGTCTTTTAATACTGCGAAGTTCCTGACATCTTCCCTGCTAATCGTTCCCAAATCCTCTACAACCGCCGTGATTTTACTGAAAGGAAGAGGAATGACATAGTTATCCCAGCGGTGCTTTAATCTCAGTACCCGTCTGTATTCAAAATGCACATAAGCCACCTGCCTGCCAGCTTCTGCCGCCAATACAAAAATCAGTTTTTTGGGACTGTGAAGCGGACCCAGCGGCCCGTCAAGGGATGTGGCAAGGATTCCATCCTCCTCCTTTGAAAATTCCATCAGCTTCTTAAAATGCTGTCTCATCTTCATTCCGTCCGGCAGCCTGAGAGCCCTTGCTCCGAACGAGTTTATCATTCCTTCGATTATGTCTCCTCTTTTATCCGCTGTGACAATAATATTGGTTGTTTTGTGGATTTTCGACATCTTCTCCAATACCAGCAGCATACAAAAACTGTCCCCATGCCAGTAACCCACCATAGAATCTTCTTTAATAAAATTTTCATCTTCAATCACCAATCTTCCTGTTATTTTTATTATTCGTAAGTAAGCTAAAAAGATATAGGATATGAACTTATACAATAGTCTTCTCATATGCCTGCTCCGTTATTTGATAAAGCGTAAGATTCTGATACAGCTTTTCTACCCTTCTTGCTATCGTACAGGCCAGATACTGCTCTGCCTCTGTGACAGCATTTTGTCTCATCCACGCCCGCTGTACTGTATTCTCAAGAATAATTTCAAGGTTTTCTTCCCATTCATCCCGGTCCGGCTCCGACAGATAACCATTCCATCCATCAATGACTACGTCATTCACTCCCGTAGCCTTTACGGCAACTACCGGCAGACCTGCTGCCATGGCTTCCAAAAGTACAATCCCCTGGGTCTCCGACCTGGAGGTGAACACGAACAAATCACTGGCACAACAATAATTACGAATCAGCGAATGGTCGATGCATCCCGTAAATATAATATTATCCGCTAAGCCAAGTCTTTCTGCCTCTGATTGAAGCGCATCCTTTTCATCTCCGTCTCCAATCAGCAGCAGGCGAAAGCAATCTCCCTTTCTTTCCTTAAATCTTGCCAATCCGCTTAGAAGAAAGTTCAGATTCTTCTCCTTACCCAGCCTGGACACCGTACACAAAAGAAACTTTCTGCCCTCAAGATATTGATTCCGGATTGCATTCACCATACCGGTATCACAGCTAAAATCCTCCTCATTGATTCCGGTTGGTACAACCTCTATATCTGTAATTACCCCGTTTTCCTCCAGATACTGCTTTATGCTGTGAGTTGGTGCAAATACCATATCGCAGCGATTTGTAAATATGCGATTATGAAGCTGTACAATCTTCTCGCTTCCGCTGTATAGGAGCTTATACGGAAGATAATCCTGCCGGTGCTTATGAAAGATATTATAAGGCCTTACATAATGAATATATTGTTCGTATCGTGTATGATAGGTAAACACAACCGGAATACCGTATTTCTTCCTCAGGTAATGGGCCGTGTATCCCATCAATACCGGGTGGTGAACATGAATCACATCAAAGCGAATGGTGGCAAAGGTATCCTCAACGGTTCTGTCCAGCATATCCGGTATTACCATGTTTTTGCCGAGCTTTTTCTTTCTTGATTTGCACCGTATCACATAGGGCTCATCCTCCTGCCCCTCATAGCTGGGAGCAAATACATATACCTCATGTCCAAGTCTTCGAAGTCCCTGGGCCAATCTTTCAACCGATATCGGTACTCCGCCTACAAAGGGCTTATAATTGTTCGTTAGCATCGCAATTCTCATATTCATAACCTTTCCTTTCCGGTAATAAATCTTTCATTTACTAAAACATTGTAAAGACGGATTCTCCAAAAATATATCCGGCTCCCACAAATACCAGATTCCATACCAAAATCCCCATGGCAGATGCAATCGTATAACCATAGAAGCTCATCTTAAGAACGCCTGCCGGTATGGATATCACTGTCCGCAGTACCGGTATCAGCTTTCCGATAAATATGCCGGTGTATCCCTTGGTCCTTACCCTGTCGATGGTCTTGTCGATGATGGGTCTGTGCTTTGGAAACCTCCTGACATACTTTTGCAGTACAATCTCTCCGCCGTACCTGCCTATAAAATATAAAATCCAGCTTCCGCACAGTCCTGCAAAAACAGATAGAAGCAGTGCCGGTATAAATCCGATATTGCCCCGGGATGCCCATACCCCTGCCAGAGGCATAATCACTCCTGATGGGAATCCGGGCATATTCATATATTCCAGCAAGACAATCACAAAGATTGCAACCCCTCCGTACCGTATGAAATAATCTGTCAGCATCTGAATGTCCATAATCTTTCTCTCCTACACCGTTTTTTAATTCATCTTTGCATTTGATTTTAAGGGATGATTTATGAATTAGTATAAAGCAGAAATCTTAAGTCCCGCTTAAGATAAAACGAAAGATATTCTAAAGATTTTATATTGATTCGACATATTTGATTTTTTATCGATATATTTCTGCACATTTTTCTGTCTTTGTGAATATTATATATTGGAAGCCAAAAAAGCTTCCGAGAAATCCTCCTTCTCACAATATACCGGATAGTCATCACTGAATCGCTCTCTTAATAACAAAAGAGGCCTCCCGCTCCTACGATTCTTCATAGAAGCGGGTTGCCTCTTTTTATGTCCGCCGTCTGGCTTTATTACATCATTCCTGCTGCATATTTCTCATTTGCTTCTTTTGCTCTTTGCTTCTTTGCCCGCCATTCGGCTATTCTTCCCTGATTTGAAGAGATGCCGAGGATGATGAGCAGGAATAATCCTGTTGTAATCTCTCTTATGGTAGTCGAAAAGCCGACTGCAATCAGACCTGTATTCAGCATCTTCATCGTGAAGGTTCCTAAGGTTACACCGATTGCCAGATTACAATACTTTGACAGGAATAAGCCGATGAATATCCCCATCATGGAATCAAAAACCATCGCAACACTGGCCATACTAAGTCCCGGCTTGGCGATACCGTTGGTTGACAGATTCATTACCGCAGCCATTCCAAGAAAAATTCCGCCGAATAAAAAGGAGTAGAATTTTGTTTTCCAGGGATTCAGTCCGGCATTTCTTGCAATCAGCTGCCCGTTACCCAGTGCTCTGACATTATGTCCAAAGGGAGTATAGTTAAACACCACATAAAACAATGCGAACATAATAGCCAGTACGATAAAGCAATAGGGCGCAAGGGCCAGAATCGTCATCTTACCGGAGATAAGCACGCCTCCTCCGCCAAATACGAAGAAAGGGATTGTCTCATATACAAGCACTAAGCCGATTGTAAGCACCATGGAGGGCACCTTCATAAAGTTGTATAGCAGACCGGTAACACTTGCCATTATCACACCTACGATAATACAGAATACAATCATTCCAGGTATGCCTGTTCCCGTAATCTTGGCCATGCTTCCGCCGATAATTGATGACACAAGAACAACGCCGCCTGCTGAAAAGTCCCACATCCCTATACTCATATTGCATGCAATCGCTAAGGATACCAGAATCGGCATAACAGACTGTCTGGCTATGGTAAGCATCTGTCTTGAGGTTCCGAATCTTCCTTTTCCAATAATCATGAATAATACATATACCATTACCGGAAGAAGCAGGGTTTTTACCGTGCGCATCGTATAATTCTTAATTTTAACGCCCATATCATCCTCCTATGCTTTTATAGTTAGTCGAATAAATTCTTATGACGGGATACCACATCATCAATGCCGTATTTTGCTCCATACTCCTGTAATAAGTCAAGAGATGCATCCGGATTGAATTTCTTAATTAAAGCTTTGATTTCTTCTCCTGTATAAGGAGGAACATCGCCTTCTACATACTTCATGTAGTTATCATAATCTTCTTTTGATTGAAGAACCATGAAAGGACGGTAAATTGTCTTTTCGGGTGTATCATTAATCGGAGTTCCAACCATCGCATTGTAAAGAAGTGCAAATCCAATACCGGTTGTAGGGAACTGTCCGCCTGCAATCCATCCCAGCTCACCGGACGCCAGCTTATCGCCTGTGCCTGCACCGATATCGATTGTAGCAAGAATTGCCTGTCCGTTCAGGCCTTCAGACTGCATAACCTGATAGATTGTCTCTGTTCCGCCTGCTGCTCCGCCTGTTACAATAATACCATCCATCTCAGGATAGGTTGCAGCAAAGCTCTGCAATGCCGGAGCCTGCTCGGAACCACGGTAGTTTGCAAGTACATTCAGGTCGTCATACTTTTTGATGGCGTCCTCTATACCACGTACTCTGTTATCATGATTCGCTGCCATACCTGATTCCGGTGCAATCCATACGATATTTCTGCAGCCTCTTGCATATAAGTCATCAACCATGGCAACGCCGCATTCATAGTCATTTTCAGTAATCATACCGGTTACATATTTTGAATCAGCAATTAATTTTAATGTATCGGGGTCCGTACTCTCATTTAGTATGCTCTGAATATATACGCCTGCTGCTTCACATTTCTCTATCATACTGGGAAGTACAATCAGAGAAAGGATTCCATTTACTTTCCTTTGAATCAGATTTTCTGTTCCGGAGATATACTCATCCATTGTAAGCGCATCCACAAATGTAAATTCAACATTAAATTCCTTACCCAGATATTCCAGATTTTTCTTTACAGAACCGCCCAGCTGGTCGGTATAGCCCCATAGTAGAACGCCTACTGAATACTTGTCCAGTTCACTTGCTGCGGGATATTTTGATTCGCCGTCTGTTTTTACTTCATATCCTCCGTCATCTTTCTTGTCTCCGCCCTTTTCTCCTCCATCGGACTTACAGGCTGAAAGGGATGCAATAATCATCACCAATGCCAGCAATAAAGCTATTACTCTGTTTTTTTTCATAAATCTTTCCTCCATCTGTTTTATTATGATACAACTTCACCTTTTTTTCTCTCATAGCTTATATAAACTATAATTAAAAAGAGAACTCCCTTTATACCACCGATAATACTGGGGTCCATACCCCAAATGATGAGTCCGTTGGTCAAAACCGCTACCGTAATCGAACCCAGGATTGCCGAGCTGATTCTTGATTTTGCCCCACCGGATAAAGGAAATCCGCCAAGAACAATGGCTGTAAGGATATCCAGCTCAAAGCCCTGTCCTGTTGACGAGCTTACGGCGCCCGTACGGGTAAGTCCGAAAAATGCCACCAATCCAACCGTAGCACCTAAAATCATATAGGCAAGGACGGTATATTTCTTTACCTTGATTCCGCTTTGATAGGCAGTTATACGATTTCCGCCCATTGCCTTTAAGTATTTGCCCACTCTTGTGTATTCGAATACGATAAAGCTTATGGCAATTACCAGCAGCAGAACACATAATTTTAATAATCCGTTATTCCAAAATGAAAACTCATTATACGGTATGTAGATATCTTTCGCACTTGTGGCTGTTCTTGTTATACCTGTCGCTATATACCGCATACACAGGGATACAACGAATGCCGGAACACCAATCGCCACATGGATTGCTCCTGTAAAAAAGCCTACTACCGTACCTACAAGTATGGATACCGGCAACACCATCCAGCCCGGTATGGCACCCTGTAAAATCAGAGATGCTACCACAACCGAAGCCAGTCCCTGAACCGCACCGACGGACATATCCATGCCGCCATGGGAATATACGAATACCGCTCCCACGGCAACGATAATGATGCTGAAGCTCTGGTTCATTATATTGTTCAGATTGCTGGGTGTAAGGGTATTTCCTTTCGTTACGATGGCAAAAAAGATAAGAATGAATACAATTCCAAGAAAAGGCACCACCATCGATATTTTTTCATTTCTCCTGGCCTTAGCAATTAACTGCTCCTGTTTAAGCTTCTCATCCTCCCGCTCTTTTGCTAAAACGATATTACTATCCATGATATTTCACCTCCTCCTGTTAAATCATATAATCAATAATATCCCTCTCGGAAAGCTCCTCACTCCGTGCAAACTCCTTCTTTATCAAACCATCCTTCATAATCAGGATACGGTCACTCATGCCGATAAGCTCCGGTAACTCCTCGGAAATCATAATAATGGATTTGCCTTCTTTCTTTAACTGATACATGAGCTGATACATATTTGCCTTAACACCTACGTCAATACCTCTGGTCGGACAATCCAGGATTAAGATTTCGCTGTGATTGCCTATCCATTTTGCAAATACGACCTTTTGCTTATTACCGCCGGAAAGCTCCGTACATCTCTGGGCAGGCGAATAGCATTTAATCTCCATACTTTCTACATTCTGATTGGCCAATTCATTTTCACTGGCCTTTGTGATGATGAAGCCTTTTTCAAGCATCGGTAAGCTTGGCAGGGTAATGTTATCTTTAATGCTGCCGTTTAGAATTAACGCTTCTTTGTCCCTGTCCTTGGATACATAGCCCATCTTATTCTTTATGGCTACCTGGGGATTGCTTATCTTCAAATCCTGTTGGACAAGCTTTACCTCTCCGGTCAAAGGCTTGTCAATGCCAAATGCCACCCGGCCCACTTCATGCATACCGCAGTCTGACAATCCGCCGATTCCCAGAATCTCGCCCTTATGAAGCTGCAATGAGAAGTTCTCTACATTCGCGCCTGTTGTAATCTGCTTTATGTCCAGAACCACTTCCTTGCCATAGCTTCCGTCAAAGTCGGAACGATAGTAATTTCCCTTTAACTCACGGCCTACCATCAGTCTTCTCATCTATTAAACGGACATGTCTTCTTTTGTAAGCGTATCAATCAGATTGCCGTCCCGAAGTACGGTGATGTTATTGCATACACTCATCAATTCATCCAGGTCATGGGAGATAAACAGAACCGCTTTGTTTTCCTTATGCATCTTCTCGATGATATTGTACAAAAGGGTTCTTCCCTTCTGGGCAAGTGCCGTCGTGGTTTCATCAATAATCAGCACATCCGGATTGGTATACATCGCACGGGCTATCTCGACAATCTTCCTATCTTCAAAATTCAGATGATTGATAAGCATGGAGGGGTCAATCTCCGGAACGCCTATCTCCGTCAATATCTTTTTGGCTTCCCGGTTCATTTTGCCTATGCTGAGTATTCCGTTCTTAGCAAAATGATTCAGATTACCAAGAAAAATATTGGAGGCTACGGTTATTCCCGGAATGGTTCCCATCTCCTGAACAATCATACTGATTCCCTGCTTTTGTGCATCTACATTCCCCTTGGGAAGGTAGGGTTCGCCACGGAGGAACATTTCTCCTTCGTCGGCAAATTGTCCTCCGGCTACGATTGAAGATAATGTTGATTTTCCGCTTCCATTTTCTCCAATCAGCCCTCTGATTTCGCCGCGGCGAACCTGAATAGATACATCTACAAGCGCTCTTGTGGGTCCAAAGGATTTGTATATGCCTTTTGTCTCTAACAAGCATTCTTTACTCATATCGGCTTCCTTTCAATGTATTTATTCCTTATTTTATAAGGTTACCTTTCCTTCCAGCAGGTCTTTACCTGCACTGCTGGTTCCTATATATACTTCATATTCCATATGCTCTAATTCCCAGGCATTTTTCTCTTCATTGAACCATTTCAGCTTTTCAACCGGAGCCTTAATCGTTACCTGTTTTTCTTCTCCCTGCTTAAGCTCTACTCTTTGGAAGCCTCTAAGCAGCTTTACGGGACGGTCAATCGACGAATTCTTAAATCCTATGTACATCTGAACAACCTCTGCACCATCCATGTCACCGGTATTTTTAACCTTACAGGAAGCGGTAACATCGTCACCGTCTGCCGAGAAAGCAGCATCCGATACCTTGAAGGTTGTATAGGACAATCCAAATCCGTAAGGTACGGACGGCAAGATGCCTTCCTTCTCCAGCTTGGCATATCCATGGTAGTAATTATAATATTGGCTTTCTGTATCCCAATCTACCTCCGGAAGGTCACTTTCCTTTACAGGAACCACATAGGGCAGCTTTCCGCTGGGATTCACTTCTCCGAATATGATTTCTGCGATGGCTGTTCCGCCTTCCATACCGGGATAGTATGCCATCATAATCGAACTTACACAGTCTTTCCATTCATCCATCATAATCATATTGCCGCCGATTAAAACAGCGATGGAGTTCTTATTCGCAGGCCCTACTGCCTGAATAAGCTCAATCTCATCCTGATGAAGTCCCAGAGAATCCTTACGGTCTCCTCCAATCGAGCCTGTATAGGCATCGGTCTGGCTCTCTGATACATATTCACCTTCATCATCATGGTCAAAGCCAACAACGAACAAGCTATAGTCAGCCTCGGCTGCAAGTCTTTTTGCATGCTCTAAATCGGTACCGTCATAGAAAACAACCTCTGTATCCTTTGAAACCTTGGCAATTCCCTGAAGAGGAGTAACCACATATTTAGGGAAAACTCTGCTGGAGCCATGGTCACCGATATTGGCTTTGTTGGCCAGCTTGCCAAATACCGCAATGCGCTCTGCCTTTTCCTTACTGACAGGCAATACCTTGTTGTTGTTCTGTATCAGGGTAATTCCCTTTCTGGCTGCCTCTAATGCCAGTTCCACATGCTCTTTGCAGCCTATAACGGATTCATCATATACCTTATCATCCGCCTCTGTGAAAGCAAGGATGGTACGAACAATGCGAAGAGCCGCCTGATTGATTTTCTCTTCAGGAACGTCGCCCCTTCTTACAGCGTCCACAAGCTTCTCTCCAAAGAACTGTGTGCAGCACATCTCCATATCCTGACCGCCGTTGGCAGCCTCTGCGGTATCTCTTACACCCCAGATAAAATCACTCATTACAAAGCCGTCAAAATCCCATTCCTCTTTAAGAACCTGGTTCAGGAGATAATCACTATGTCCGCAGTGCGTTCCCTTATAAAGATTATAGGAGCTCATAATGCTTGCAGCACCTGCATCCACACAATCCTTAAAATGCGGAAGGTATACTTCTCTTTCTGTTCTCTTGTCACAGTCTACACTAACCTTGAATCTGGATATCTCCATCGAGTTAAACGCATAATGCTTAACACAAGCCATAACATTTTCCTCTTGAACGCCTCGAACCAGTGCAGAACCCATTTGACCCAGATGGAAGGATTCTTCGCCGTATACCTCCTGGCTTCTTCCCCATCCCGGATTATATGGCAGGTTAATGCATACTCCGGCAAACAGATTGCCGCCGTAAGCTCTTACCTCTTTACCGATTGCCCGGCCAACCCGTTCTTCCATCTCTACATCAAAGGCAGCGCCTCTTAACATGGAAACCGGAAAACAGGTGCTCTTGCCGGTACCGCATACCACACCTCTCGGTCCGTCTGCGAACAGCATCGGGTCAAGCCCAATCTCTTCAATGCCGCCGGCCGGATAAGGGTCATAGTTATAATGACTGCCCCCGCTTAAATCCTTGAGCATCTCTTCCAGGGTTACTGTGCCGCCCATTAAATGTACCTTCTGCTCAAGAGTAAGTCCGTTGACGATTTCCTGAGCCCTGTCCGTGTAACGAAGGCGGTGTGTTTTTGTGCACTTCATAATATCTCTCCTTTTTTGCTTATAGTAAGTTAAACGTAGCTCTTTAATAATTTGATTGCTTCACTTTTTTTGAATTCGAGATAACCTTGAATCTCTTTTTGTTCCTTCGCATGCTCCTTCTTCTGCTTATATTCAGTCGGGGTCATGCCGGTTTCTTTTTTGTATATCCGATAAAATGTCTTGTCATTTCCAAAACCGCTTTCAGTGGCAATTACGCTGACCGGCTTATCTGTTGTAGATAATAAATACTTCGCCTTTTCCATCTTTATCGTTGTTATCATTTCCTTAAGTGTCATGTTGGTATGAGATTTCAAAAAACGATACAATGTCTTTTCACTCATCCCAATATAATTACATAACTTCTCGGCGATATCCTCCTCATAAAAATATTCCTCTACATATTCAATAATTTTTAGTAAAATATCCGATTCCTCTTCATCCGCCGAGTTATTGCTATACTGTATGATGTCATAATGGGCATATTCGAATAAGTCTGCTACCAGCGTATATAGAAGTGCCTGCATACGGTATAAATTCGTCAGGGTTTTCCCTTCACACTCCAGTCCTATAAGGGCTGCGGTCCTTACAAATTGACTGTAGGGTACTTTAGGCTTTATCTGCTCTTTTACACTATTCAGATAAAACCGGTATTTTTGGTTTTCCTCCTGCCAATTTTCGAAGAGACCTTTCTTTAACTGAATAAACAGGCATATGTTATCATTATCTGTTTTTTGCAAGCCATGGACTACTTTAGAATTCATCAACACAATATCTCCTGCATTGACGGTATATACATCTGGCCATACATTGATATACACTGACCCCTTTAAAACAAGCATAATCTCATAGTCATAGTGCCAATGATAATAGGACCTTCCGATAGAAGTAGTAAATACCTTAGCAGGAAAGTTTTTCTTATGCTCAATTGCTTCATACATGTATGTATTCATTTTTACCTCGATTCTTTACAAGGTGGAACGGTACCGGTTCATGGGTTCATTATATAGTAGTTTTGACCATAGTGTGTGTCATTTTAGATAATGCTATGTCTTAATTCTGGACATTTTTGTTCAAGTTATATAAATATTTTTATATAGTTAAATTTTTTCCTGCCATAATTGTCTAAAATAACTATTTTTCATAATGTATTTTGGTTATTCTAGTAAGTAATTTACATTCACGTGTGATTTTCTCCTTTCCTATTCACAGTGCTTTTGCCGTATTATAAATCTGCATAAAAAAATGAGCCTCATCAGAAGCTCATTATTCTTTATTGCATTTTCTTCGTTTTTCTTCTATCTAAACCATATCATAAATTAAGAGGATTAAACTCGAGAACCTGCGGTTTCCATGGACTAATCTGCTTATTCGCGTATATCCTTATATGCGAGTATAGCATTGGCTCCGGCAACGATAATACCGCCTCCAATAAAATTACCAATTGCTGATACGGACAAATTATATATCATTCCTCCTAAAGTAATATCTGCCCCGGCAAAATATGCAGTAAACAGATAATACGCATTCGCTACCACGTGCTCTGTACCCGTCAGTACGAATACAATAACCATCAGCCACAATACTACAATCTTAGCAATTTCCTCCTTGCAGCTGTAAGCCATGCATACCCCTGTTGATACCACAATATTACATAGCACGGCGCTTACAAAAAGCTTACCGAACGGCATATTTACCTTTGCAATGGATTTTTCTATAACCATCGCCATGGCCTGCTCATTAAAGATACCGGATGCATTGGTTATAACAGCAATAAAGATAGTACCTATTGTGTTGGTAATAAGGATTATCATCAATATTCTCAAAATCTTATATAGCTTTGTCCGTCTGGCATAGATAGCCGTCATAACCAGACAGTCGCTGGTAAAAAGCTCCGCATGCATCTGTATAATCGCAATTAAACCAAAGGGGAAAACAAATGCGCCAAGAAACGCACCCAGTCCCGGGTCGGCTGTGGCTGCGGCAACCTTAAAATAAGCGATGGCACCCAGAGATATATAGATACCCGCCAATATTCCCTGTACAATTAACTTCAATGCAGACTTCTCTGCTTTCTCCCTACTGGCCTTTAGTATGTACTCCGTAAGAGCCTTCGGCCCTGATGTCTGTTGCATAGTCATTATCCTTTCACTCGTATCATCTTATCCGTCAAAAACCTGTGTACTGGCACGCCAGCACACCAGCCTATATAATATCATAGAAAGGGCACGTAAGAAAGGTCTAAATTTTGTAAACATTGGGCTATATGAATCGTATTGCGCAGATACCTCCTTGTTAATCCGTATAACGCAAAAAATAGAGATACCTGTATATGTTACAAGTCACATAACAAATACAGGTATCCATCTATTAATACATAAAATGTATGGGGATAATTTAAACGGTGTGATGTTTTATACTACTTTAACATCTACGTACTTATAGTACAGTACTTCCGGTACATTGTCAATACATTTTTTTCAACGTACAATGGATAAAAGAGGTGTCGAAATGCTCGGTAAAAGAATAAAGGAATTAAGAAATGAAAAAGGAATAACACAGAGTGAATTATCAAACTATTTGGGATTAACCCCTAAGATGATTTCATTTTATGAACTGGAACAAAGATTTCCTCCGCAGGACATTATAATAAAGTTAGCTGATTACTTTAATGTATCCACAGACTACCTGTTAGGCCGAAGTGAAATCCGCAATTCTGATAAATTGCTCAAGGAATATAACGCACTATATTATGAGAATCATAAAGAATTTGAAGAGTATATTCGCAGTTTAAAAAAGAAAGACGATGGGAATAAGGAACAGAAGACGAATAAATAGACAGCACATACATAAAAAAGTATGTGCTGTTTTATCTACCTTGGAAGTGTGAAAGTTTTTCTGTAAATAAATGATTATAAGAGTCTTCTATGATAAAATAAAAAATCATAGGAGGCTTTTTTATGGCAAAACAAAAGAAACCGGTACACAAAGTACAAATGACGGA
>JAEZXP010000160.1 GCA_023419655.1 Bacillota bacterium
TGAGTATTCTCTTTATCTTCACCGCTAATTTCACTATAAATCTGAATATCCGAACATTCCTGACATGCATGATACTCATTACTCAATAACTTAATGATTGAGTCATCTTCCACCAACTCTATTTCTCTGTCCTGCTTTAATGTCACTATTTCCGTCTCGTCAAGCTCAATGACATAAAGATTTTTCTTGTTAACCCTATTATACTTTGCTACTTTTTGCTTACTTTTCTGCTCCTTAAGCTTTTCATCCCGTCTTGAATCATTATTACGGTATTTTACTAAGACCCTTTTTGTTTCCTGCTTGTGTCCGTTATTATTGTTACCGTTATTATCGTTCTTGGCATATACCGAACTGACAGTAATCAAGAATATCATAATAACACTAACAATGGTAAATAGCTTAACACCCCTTTTTATCATATGAAAGCCTCCTTAATATAATGATTACATATAACACTATGTATTTACACTATTTTACTTTGATTTTCCTATTCTGTCAATTACTCCCTGTATATTTTTATCTTATTTTGTTGTATATAGTACTATTTAACTATTTATTGTTTTTATTTCTTATTTACAGTAATTTAATTATATGATTTGTATTTATAATACAAAAATAGGTATCCCTCCGGTCTCTTCATGACCTTTGGGATACCTATTATTCTGATATTAAATTTCTATCGCTTCTTAGAAACGGTTTGCATCTGCGGATTCTTGCAGGCTGACCGCTACAGCCACTGTCGCTCCGACCATGGGATTGTTACCCATGCCAATCAGACCCATCATCTCAACGTGAGCCGGAACAGAGGAGGAACCTGCAAACTGCGCATCCGAATGCATTCTGCCCATGGTATCTGTCATACCATAGGAAGCAGGACCTGCTGCCATGTTATCCGGATGAAGGGTTCTTCCTGTGCCGCCGCCGGAAGCAACGGAGAAGTACTTTTTACCCTGCTCTATGCATTCCTTCTTATAGGTTCCTGCTACAGGATGCTGGAACCGGGTAGGATTGGTGGAGTTACCGGTGATGGATACGTCCACATGCTCCTTATGCATAATTGCTACGCCCTCTGTAACATCATTTGCACCATAGCAATTTACAGCTGCTCTGTCGCCCTTGCTATAGGACTTGCGGAATACTTCCTTAACCTCGCCTGTATAGTAATCCATATCTGTCTCTACATAAGTGAAGCCGTTGATACGGGAAATAATCTGTGCCGCATCCTTGCCAAGACCGTTTAAGATAACTCTTAACGGGTTCTTTCTTACTCTGTTGGCAGACTGTGCAATACCGATAGCACCTTCGGCTGCCGCAAAGGATTCATGTCCTGCTAAGAAGCAGAAGCATTCTGTGGTTTCTTCCAATAACATCTTGCCAAGGTTGCCATGTCCAAGTCCAACCTTTCTCTGGTCGGCAACAGAACCGGGAATACAGAAAGCCTGTAAGCCTTCACCGATTGCTGCCGCTGCATCTGCTGCTCTTCTTGCTCCCTTTTTGATAGCGATTGCCGCACCTACGGTATAAGCCCAGCAGGCATTCTCAAAGCAGATGGGCTGAATACCCTTTACCATATTATATACATCAAGACCGGCATCCTTCGTAATCTTCTCAGCCTCTTCAATGGATGAGATGCCGTATTCGGCAAGCACGGAATTGATTTTATCGATTCTTCTTTCATATGATTCAAATAAAGCCATTGTATGTATCCTCCTTATATTATTCGTGTCTTGGGTCGATAATCTTTACAGCATCTTCTACCCGGCCATATTGACCTTTGGATTTCTCATATGCCGTATTGGGATCATCACCTTTTTTGATGAAATCCATCATTTTTCCAAGGCTAACGAACTGGTACCCGATAATCTCATTCTCTTCATCAATAGCGATGCCTGTAACATATCCCTCTGCCATTTCAAGATAACGGGGTCCCTTTGCAAGAGTTCCATACATGGTACCAATCTGGCTGCGAAGTCCTTTTCCAAGGTCCTCAAGACCTGCACCGATAGGTAGGCCATCCTCTGAAAATGCGCTCTGGGTACGGCCGTAAACAATCTGTAAGAAAAGCTCTCTCATCGCTGTATTTATAGCATCACAGACCAAATCCGTATTTAAAGCCTCCAGAATTGTCCTGCCAGGTAAAATTTCAGATGCCATCGCAGCTGAATGGGTCATGCCTGAACATCCAATGGTTTCTACCAGTGCTTCCTGAATAATGCCATCCTTAACATTCAAGGTTAATTTACAGGTTCCCTGCTGAGGTGCACACCAGCCTACTCCGTGTGTTAAACCGGAAATATCGGTAACTTCCTTCGCTTTAACCCATTTTGCTTCTTCCGGAATAGGTGCCGCACCATGGTTAACACCCTGGGCAACCGGACACATCATTTTTACTTCATGTGAATACATCATGTTGTTGAAACTCCTTTCAATTTGCATTGTACAGCATATTTCTATGATAAATTCCTATGCTTTCTTTACCTTAATTACGTCGTGGATATCTTCCACGACGCAATTGTGATTGTTATTTACTTAACATATTTTCTCACAAAACATTCTATAAGTCCAGTGCTAATTTTAATAAACCCTATATTAAGACATTAATCGATATGCTTGGATACTATTTCTCCCGCTTTTTTGTAGATACTTCCGGCAGGGATAGCTCCCCTTACCATGGACAGCGGATAGATATTGACATTCCTGCCTACAACGGCTCCCGGATTTAATACCGTATTGCAGCCTACCTCTACATTGTCTCCCAGGATGGCTCCGAATTTTTTTAAACCGGTTTCTATTCTTTCCTCTCCGAAACCTACCTTAACCAAGGTTTTATCCGACTTAACATTCGACGTAATACAGCCGGCTCCCATATGAGAACGGTACCCCAGAATTGAATCCCCGACATAATTAAAATGAGGCACCTGAACCTTATTAAATAATATTACATTTTTCAGCTCTGTCGAGTTGCCTACAACCGCTCCTTCACCGACAATTACACTGCCCCTTATAAATGCACAATGCCTTATCTCGGCATTCTTACCTATAATCGTCGGACCGCTTATGGATGCCGTAGGTGCCACCTTGGCAGATTTTGCAATCCACACATCTTCGCCTATCCGGTCATAATCCTCCTCAGGCAATGCAGGTCCAAGCCGCAGAATACCATCCTTTATCCTTGTCAATGCCTCCCACGGATAGGTACATCCTTCAAAAATTCCGGCTGCTATCGTCTCATTTAAGTCCAATAATTCCATAACCGTTAACTGATGATACATCCTATTCCTCCTTAAAAAAAATAGTTAAACCGTTCCTGACAACGGAGGAATTGTCCTCCTTGATAAAATATAGTTAAGCCGATTAAAGCTTCGCCGCCGCTCCTTCATCAAGGATAACAACAGCCTTTCCTTTAAATATCTGGATCGCTGATGCCGTTACCTCCGTACTGACAGGGCCCTTCAGCGCCTGCGCCACGATATCCGCCTTTTTGGCACCGTGAGCCAGCATCAGGACACTCTTAGACTCCAGAATCGTTCCGATTCCCATGGTTATGGCATAATGGGGCATCGCATCCCTTGTAAAGCCTGCCTCTTTATAAAACGCCTCATAATTATCATTCAAGGTCTGTTCATTCAATTTCTCCACCCTTGTTCTGGATTCCATGGATGACCCCGGCTCATTGAATGCCCAGTGGCCGTCTCCGCCGATTCCCAGTATCTGCAAGTCAATTCCTCCTGCTGCCTTTATGGCTTCTTCGTATGTCTTGCAGTATTCCTCCGGGTTCTTGGTTAATCCGTCCGGTATATGTATATTTTCTTTTTTTATATTTATGTGTTTGAACAGCTCTTCATACATGAATCTGTTATAGCTTTGGTCCTGTTCATATGGCTTTGACAAATCCATGCCAAGACCAAGGTATTCATCCAGATTAAAGGTAATGACCTTCGAAAAATCCAACCCTTCCCTGTGCATACGTATAAGCTCACGGTACGTTCCGATTGGCGTGCCGCCTGTCGCAAAGCCGATGACACAATCCGGTTTTTTTCTTATCAGCTCGGCAATATGCTCTGCCGCACATTTACTCATTTGCTCATAATCCTTCTTAACAATAATCTCCATGTCTACCTCCACTCCTTCATAACGCATAAATTCATCCGATATCTGTGTATACCGAACAATTCCTGACATCCTTTAGATTATCATACTATATTCTGACTGTCACTAAAAATACTTTTAATCAAAAAGTTTTAGCCTTTACTTATAATAGGAAGCCACTTGCCGAAAGTTATTCGTTAGCAGCATCTGGTTATCCAGCTCTTTCACACCATTTACCATACGCCCTACAAAGCCCTCCAGCTTCTCCATATACTCCTCGTTTGTTATCTTGCCTTCCTCTACATACGTAAGGCCCTTCTCCCAGCTTGCGGTAAGCTCGGCATTAAGAAGAGACCGGATAGATGTATTCACCACTTCATATACCATCTCACCAAGAAGGGCCGGTGTAATGATCTGTGTCTTTTTGTTCAGCTCCAGATAAGAGATTTTAACAAGCTTATTCAATATCTCTGCCCTTGTGGCACTGGTTCCTATGCCGCTTCCTTTAATCTGGGCACGAAGCTCTTCATCCTCAATCAGCTGTCCGGCATTCTCCATCGCAAGGATTAAGGTACCGGAGCTGTATCTCTTTGGCGGTGAGGTTTCACCCTCCTTAATGGATAAACCCTTCACCGGAAGCTTCATTCCTTTTTTAAGGTTCATTACCGCATCAATAAAATTCTTATCCCCGGTATCCGCTTCCTGCTCTTCATCCTCCTCACCATCCGGCTGTTTATCCTTATTATTCTGTTTGTCTTTGGCGGCAGAAGGATTCCCTGCTACTTCAAAATATCCTTCCTGTTCCAATACACGAAAGGTCGAGAAGAAGGATTCTTTTTCTATCTGCACGGTAATATTAACCCGGCGGTATATGGCAGGCGGATAAAATATACTAAGAAATCGTCTTGCGATGGTTTCATACACCCTCTCTGCCGTAGCCGATACACTCCCCAGTGCATTAAGCCCCTGACCGGTGGGTATGATGGCATAGTGGTCTGTAATCTTCGTATCATTCACATACCTTGTCTTTTCAATTCCCTTATAGGCACCGTTACTCAGTACCTTATCTGCATATCCGCTTAGCTTTTGATGACTTTGTAAACCCTTGATATTCTTATATATCTCCTTTGCTACTGCGGTTGATAATACTCTTGCATCGGTTCTCGGATAGGTAACGAGCTTCTTCTCGTAAAGCTCCTGGACAATCTTTAACGTCTCATCCGGACTAATCTTATACATTCTGGAGCAATCATTCTGTAGCTCTGCCAGATTATAAAGCAGCGGAGGATTCTTCGTTTCCTTCTTCTTCTCCACCTGGGTGATGTCACCCAGCAAGTCCCCGCTGTCACTATTCCACGTGCCGTCCTCATTGTATCTGGGAAGCTCCTTTGCCAGCTGATTAATCAGCTTAACGGCCGATTCCCTTGCAAGGAATCCATTCTCCTTATACAGCAGCGGAGAGTTAAAATACGCCGAACCCTCCACCGCCTTAAATTCTCCGGTAAGCTCACCGGTATATTCACCCATGCTCAGGGCAAAGGATGAAAGAACACGGTAAAATGGTGTCTTTACAAAGCTTCTTATCTCTCTTTCTCTTCTTACGACCATACCCAGTACACAGGTCATGACCCTTCCTACAGAGATGGCAGACCATTTCTTACTGTCTAAAAAGCTTTGAATTCCGTTGCCATATTTCAAGGTCAGTATTCTGGAAAAATTAATACCCATCAGGTAATCTTCCTTGGCACGAAGATAGGCGGCATTCGCCAGATTATCGTATGCACGCAGAGGCTTGGCCTCCTTAATCCCCCGAAGAATTTCTTCCTCCGTCTGGGAATCAATCCATACCCGCTTCCTTACCTTCGTATCCGATACCTTGGCTGCCTGGTCCACCAGGCGATATATGTATTCTCCTTCACGTCCGGAGTCTGTACAGACATAAATCGTACTGACGTCCTTGCGGTTTAGAAGACCTTTTACAATCTGAAATTGTTTTTTGACATTTGGTATTATTTCATATAGGAATTCCTTAGGAAGAAACGGAAGCGGCTCCATTCTCCATTTCTTAAAGGCCGGGTCATAGACCTCAGGGTAGCTCATGGTAACAAGATGGCCCACACACCAGGTAACAATGCTGTCACCGGATTCAATATAGCCGTCCTGCCTCTTTCCTGATATCTTAAGGGCCTTGGCAAATTCTAACGCCACGCTTGGTTTTTCGGTAATATATAGACTAATCGACATTACTTTCCAACTTTCTGATTATTGTGTTGCTGCGATTTCACAGATTAAACCGCTTGTTCGCGTATAGTATACCATATTCGCAAGCTCATATGGTATTGACACATCGTGCCAGTTATGCGCACTCCCTCCGGTCGGCGCTTGGTATAATATCTGTCGACATTATACCATAATTATACGAATAAGCTCAAGAACTTCGTTCTTCGCTTATTCGCGTATAGTATCTATAAGTTTCTTGAACGAATCTGCGTAACTGTGATATAATATACACAAATAGGCAAAAGGAGGAATCTGTAATGTCTGCAAAAAAGACCTATTATGAGAACCTGTCCGACACCCTGATTGAGCGCTTTAATAAGCGGGGAATTGAAGGTTATTACTGTGATAACAGGGAAGAAGCCCTGACAACGGCCAGACGATTTCTTACGCCCGGCTGCTCTATTTCATGGGGCGGCTCAGAAACCTTGAATGAAATCGGTTTGTTTGATGAGCTGAAGGCTTCCGACTACATCGTATATGACCGTCATACCGCAAAAACGCCCGAGGAAAGTGCTCTGCTTTATGGCAAGATTGTAACCTGTGATTTTTATTTTATGAGCTCCAATGCAATCACGCTCGACGGTCAATTGGTCAATATAGACGGGAAGGGCAACCGGGTTGCCTGCCTTATAACAGGGCCTAAGAACGTGATTATAATTGCCGGCATGAACAAGATTGTTACCAATGTGGATACCGGTATCGAGCGGGTAAGAAACATGGCTTCTCCGCCAAATAATATAAGGCTGGGAACGAACACTCCCTGTACACAGCTGGGCCGCTGCGCAAACTGTCTGGTTGATGACTGCATCTGCTGCCAGATTGTAATTACACGAAAATCCAGAATCCCCGGAAGAATTAAGGTTATACTTGTCGGTGAAGAGCTTGGTTATTAATTAATAACGGCCAAAATAGTTTATAATAATATACACGCCAATAATAAGAGCAAAAGATAATACCCAGAAAGGAAGATGATTATGTCAAAGTCAAATTGCTGTGAATCGAAGGAAGCAGGTACATCCTCTGTCAATATATCCGTGGATGTCACTAAAATCGTAAAGTATGTATGTCTTGCAGGCATTATAATCGTAGGAATTATATTCGGCACACGATGCTATCAGAAAATGATTGAAAACGATACCATCTAAATGCAGACAAAAAATGTTCTTATCATTAAACAAAGACACCGATAGGATTGATATGCTCCCTGTCAAGCAGACAGGTCAACTATCTAAAATATCGGTGTCTTTTTATCGTACAGCCAGACCTGCACAAATTATAATTAATAATTAAACCGGATTAATAAAGAGGATACTTATCGGTAAGCGTCTTTACCATCTCCATCGCCTTATCTTTGTTCGCATCAGCACCCTTGATAAGCAGATAAATAGCCTCGGCAATGACATCCATATCTGAGGTGTTCAGTCCTCTGGTGGTGACTGCCGCTGTTCCCAGCCTGATTCCGCTGGTTACAAACGGTGAAGCAGGGTCATTGGGAACCGTATTCTTATTGCAGGTAATATTGGCTTTCTCAAGCAGTTTTTCTGCCGCCTTACCTGTTACACCCATATTCTGAAGGTCCACCAGCATCAGATGATTATCCGTGCCTCCTGATACAAGGTTAAAACCTCTCTTCATTAAACCGCCGGCAAGTGCCTGGGAATTCTCAATAATTCTTCTTGCATAATCCTTAAAACCAGGCTCCAATACCTCCTTAAAGCAGACAGCCTTGGCAGCAATTACATGCATAAGGGGTCCGCCCTGAATTCCGGGGAAAACGGACTTGTTCAGCTTATATTCTTCGGCAAACTCTTCACTGCTGAGAATCATTCCGCCTCTTGGTCCCCGTAAGGTTTTGTGGGTTGTCGTCGTCGTAACATGAGCATAGGGAATCGGGCTTTCATGATATCCTGCCGCCACAAGACCTGCGATATGAGCCATGTCCACCATGAGGAATGCTCCCGCCTCGTCTGCAATCTCCCTGAATCTCTTAAAATCAATCTTTCTTGCATAAGCACTTGCACCTGCAATAATTAATTTGGGCTTGCTTTCAAGTGCAATTCTTCTGACTTCATCATAATCGATATAGCCGCTGTCATCCACTCCGTAAGGAACGATATTAAAATAGCTGCCGCTCATATTTACAGGGCTTCCATGGGTCAGATGACCGCCGTGGTTAAGATTCATACCCATAACGGTATCTCCGGGTGTGAGCAGGGCAAAGAACACTGCCATATTGGCCTGTGCTCCGGAATGGGGCTGAACATTGGCATAGGTACAACCAAAAATCTGTTTTGCACGGCTGATTGCTAAATTTTCCGCCATATCTACAAATTCACAACCGCCATAATACCTTTTTCCGGGATATCCTTCTGCATACTTATTAGTCAGCTGACTTCCCATCGCCGCCATAACTGCCTTGCTTACAAAATTCTCTGAAGCGATTAATTCGATATGGTCACTTTGCCTTCCTATCTCCAGGGATATTGCATCGGCTATCTCAGGGTCAAACGCTTTCACATCTTCAAATGAGTACATTCTTATTCCATTCCTTTCCGGTTGATTTCGCATCTCTTCGCTTATTCGCGTATAGTATACCATACCCACCTTTTATTTGAAAGCATAACTGCATTGAAAATAGGATTCTATTTATTACTTTATCTAATAATTATTTAGTTTTTTAGTTATAATCATTCATGCTTTTCATCAGCCATTCTGCTCAAAGGCCTGAATCAGCGTATGCCATGGCATGGTCGCACATTTTACTCTGGCGGGCATATTGGATATATTCTTAAGTGCCACGGCATCCTCCAGCGGCTCCAGCTCCGATTCATCCGATACCTTCCGCTGAATCATCCGGATAAACAAATCCGATAGCTCCATGGCCGATTCCACAGGCTTTCCTTTTACCAAATCAATCATCAAAGACGCAGAAGCCTGTGAAATTGCACAACCTACACCTGTAAAGGAAGCATCCGCAACAACACCTTCCCTTACCAAAAACTCCAGCTTGATTTCATCTCCGCAGCTGGGATTTTTGCCTTCCAGTACGATGGTAGGCTCTTCAAGCTCCCGTTTGTTTCTCTTTGAATTACTCTGTTCTATAATAATCTGATTATAAATATCGTCAAGCTCCAACTCCAAGCCACCTCCTGACATTTTTTACTGCATCGATGAAACAATCAATGTCCTCCGTGCTGTTATAAAAGTACAAGCTTACACGGCAGCAGGCGTTGATATCCAGATGCTTCATAAGAGGCTGTGCACAGTGATGTCCCGACCTTATGGCAACACCGTAAGCATCCAGTACGGTAGATACATCGTGGGGATGGACCCCTTCTATATTAAAGGATATAACCCCTGTCCGCTTCCCCTGCTCCCTATTCCCATATACCGTAACATAGGGGATTTCATTAAGCCTTTTTAAAGCATATTCCGTAATCTGCTCCTCTATAGCGGCTATCTTGTCATATCCGATGTCATTGATATATTCAATCGCCTTCGTAAGGCCGCAGGCTGCTTCCACATTCTGCGTACCGCCTTCGAATTTGTAAGGTGCCTGGGTATATACCGTATCCTGCTCCGTTACGTATTCCACCATTCCCCCTCCATAAAGCAGCGGCCGCATCTTATCCAGCAGCTTCTTCCTCCCGTATAATACGCCGATTCCCATGGGTGCCAGCATCTTATGGCCTGAAAATACCATAAAATCCACATCCAGCTTCTGTACATCCACCTGAAAATGAGGAACGCTCTGTACGGCGTCCAGTACAACCACCGCCCCAACCTCATGGGCTTTTGCCGCAATTTCCTCTACCGGATTTATAATTCCCAGTACATTCGAAACATGGGTAATGGCTACAAGCTTTGTCCTTTCATTGATTTTATCTGCAACTTCATCTGCTGTAATTTCTCCCGACGAATCCGTATACAGGAATCTCAGTGCGGCACCCTTTCTTTTTGCTATCATCTGCCACGGAATGAGATTACTGTGATGTTCTGCCACAGATACAAGGATTTCATCTCCTTCACTTATAAAATCCTCGCCGTAGGAGGCTGCAACCAGGTTAAAGCCTTCCGTTGCCCCTTTTGTAAACACAATTTCCTCAGCATATGAAGCATTTATGAAGCCTCGTACAACTTCCCTGGCTTCTTCATAAATGTCGGTGGCTTTGCTGCTAAGTCCATATGCCCCCCGGTGAGGGTTCGCATTGGAATGCTCATAATAATCCTTCACGGCATTTATCACCGAAAGAGGCTTTTGTGTTGTTGCGGCATTATCCAGATAGACCAGTCTTTTCTTGTTGTCAGTCCTATCGTTAAGGAGGGGAAAGTCCTTCCTATATTCATTCTCCATCCTGCATCACCTCCGCAATATACCTGGAAATCTGATTGCGAAAAGCCTCCAGAGGTATCTTGCCGATGACAGGAGCAAAGGATGCCTCTACCATAAGCTTCTTTGCCTCCCTCTCATCAAGCCCTCTGCTCATCAGATAAAACAATTTACTTTCCGGCAGTCTTCCTATATTGCTGGCATGCTGCCCTTCTACATTGTCCTCTCCGCATAAAAGCAAGGGTGCCGAGATATTGACGGCCTTGTCACTAAGGGAGATAACTGTCTCTTCCTCACGTCCCTTCGAGCCGTAAGAGCCTGTTACAAAATCAAGGGTATTCTTAAATGTCTTGCGGCATTCATCCAGAAGTACACCCTTTGCGGTAATAAATCCTTCACTGCAGCTGCCGACATATTCTATTCTGTAATTCATATCGATTACCTTCGACCGGTTTCCGATATAAAGACTGTCAAGCTTCGCCTTACTTTTTTCCTTTTGTAAGGAGATATCACATTCCGATACAATATTTCCGGCTCCTAATTCCGCCAGAATCAAATTGGCGTCTGCCCCTTCCTCCACGGTAACCCGTGTTTCATCCAGATGATTGCTATTTGCAGAAAGCAGCTGTATCTTTATCAAATCAATCCTGGCACCCTTATCCAGATGCATTCTGGTATGACCGCAGTGAATATAATTTTCCTCTCCTTTAGAAGAATACAAGACAATAACGGTCGCTTTGCTGTCCTCTCCCGCATGGATTACAATATCCTCAATCAAAAG
>JAEZXP010000219.1 GCA_023419655.1 Bacillota bacterium
ATAGAGGACCAGGTATACCGTGCATATGGAATATTAAAGTATGCAAGACAGATTACCTCGGATGATGCCATGACACTTCTTTCCCAATTAAAGTTTGGAGCGGACTGCGGACTGATAAAATTCGACAGGGAATTTAATATTCATCGAATGATGATGGGAGTACAGCCCGGAAGTTTGCAGTGGACCATCGGTAAAAATGTGGGAAGTAATACAAGGGATAAGTCCAGAGCGGAGTATATAAGTCATGAATTACCGGTAATTGTATAATATCCGCGAATAAGCGAAATTCCCCTGCTTATTCGTACTCAGTTATGAAATAGAAATAATAGAGAAGAAAAATACTGGCTTAGTATTATCAAGCTGGATAGGAGGAAAAGATGAACGATAGATTTACAGAAAATGCGAAACAAGGAATCAATTTTGCCAGAGATGCAGCATTTCGATTAAACCATAATTATATTGGAACAGAGCACCTTCTGATGGGCTTAATGCAGGCAGATGGAGTTGCATCAAGAGTATTGCAGGAAAATGGCGTAACCATAGAGAAGATTTTGGAACTGGTCAACCAGCTCATCGCACCGAGCAACGGTGTTGAGATGATGGAGGGCGGAAGCTTTACGCCAAGGGCCAAGAGAATTTTAGACCAAAGTCAAAAGGAAGCTGCTAAGTTAAATGCACAGGAGACAGGTACGGAGCATATTCTGATAGCACTGCTTAGGGAGACAGATTGTATTGCTGTACGGCTTTTAAATACACTTGGAGTGAATATTCAGAAAGTATATATTGACCTTCTTGCAGCAGCAGGAGTAGATGTCAGCGCAGCCAAGAACGAGTATGCCTCTGGTAAGAATAAAGCAAAGACAAAATCGGCTACCCCTACCCTGGACCAGTACAGCAGGGACCTCACAGAATATGCCAGAGAAGGTAAGCTGGACCCTGTAATTGGCAGGGAGATGGAAATTCAAAGAGTTATTCAGATATTAAGCAGAAGGACAAAAAATAATCCCTGTCTGGTAGGTGAGCCGGGAGTAGGTAAGACCGCCATTGCCGAAGGACTTGCACTTAAAATTATGGAGGGAAATATTCCTGACACGATTAAGGACAAAAGAGTTGTCACCCTGGATTTATCCGGCATGGTTGCCGGTTCCAAATACCGTGGTGAATTTGAAGAAAGAATTAAAAAGGTAATCAGTGAGGTAATCAGTGATGGAAGCGTACTTCTGTTCATCGATGAGCTTCATACGATTATTGGTGCCGGCGGAGCAGAGGGGGCAATTGATGCCTCGAATATCCTGAAGCCGTCTCTTGCAAGAGGTGAGTTTCAGATAATCGGTGCGACCACAAGGGAAGAATATCGCAAATACATTGAAAAGGATGCTGCTCTGGAGAGAAGATTTCAGCCTGTGGTTGTAGAAGAGCCTTCTGAGGATGAGGCCATCCAGATTATGTTCGGCCTTCGTGACAAGTATGAAGCACACCATAAGGTGAGAATTACGGATTCTGCACTGGTAGCAGCGGTGAAGCTGTCCGGCCGTTATATCAATGACCGCTACCTTCCGGACAAAGCAATTGACCTGATGGATGAAGCCGCCTCCAAGGTACGCCTGAGCACCTATACCTCCTCACCGGTGATAAAGGAGATGGAGAAGGAGATAGTAAAGCTGGAGGAAGAAAAGGAAAAGGCTATAAAGGAAGAGGCTTATGAAAAAGCCGGCGAAATCAAAAAGAAGCAGGAAGCTCTTAAAGAAGAACTTGATAAGCAAAAGCTTGTCGAAGAAAAGAAAAGGACAGAGGACCAGCTTGTTGTAAGCGAGGCTGAAATAGCTGATATTGTATCCAGCTGGACGAAGATACCGGTAAGAAAGCTTGAGGAAGAGGAATCACAGAGACTTCAGAATCTTGAGAATATACTTCATGAAAGGGTTATCGGTCAGGAGGAAGCGGTAACAGCTGTTGCGAAAGCAATCAGAAGAGGCAGGGTAGGATTAAAGGACCCCAATCGTCCGATTGGCTCGTTCTTGTTCCTGGGACCGACCGGTGTAGGAAAGACAGAACTTTCGAAGGCATTATCAGAGGCTATGTTTGGTACTGAGAATGCGATTATACGTGTTGATATGTCGGAGTATATGGAGAAACACAGTGTAAGTAAGCTGATTGGTTCCCCTCCGGGTTATGTAGGATATGATGAGGGCGGTCAATTAAGTGAAAAGGTAAGACAGAATCCTTATTCGGTAATCTTATTTGACGAGGTAGAAAAAGCACATCCGGATGTATTCAATATCCTTCTTCAGGTATTGGATGACGGACATATTACAGATGCCCAGGGAAGAAGAGTAAGCTTTAAGAATACCATTATTATCATGACCTCCAATGCGGGAGCTCAGAATATTATCTCACCGAAGCGCCTTGGATTTACTTCTGTTGTGGATGAGAAGGAAGATTACAAGAAGATGAAGGAAGGTGTCATGGATGAGGTTAAGAGGATTTTCAGACCGGAATTTATTAACCGTATCGATGAAATCATCGTATTCCATTCTCTGACCAGAGACAACATAAAGCAAATTGTCGGCATCATGGTTCAGAATATAGCAAAGAGAAGTAAAGCGCAGATGAATATTTCCTTGGAAGCTTCACCGGAGGTGCTGGAGCATCTTGCAGAAGTGGGATATGACGATAAATTCGGAGCCAGACCTTTAAGAAGAGCGATTCAGACCAATGTCGAAGATAAGCTGGCAGAAGGAATCCTGGCAGGGACAATCAAAGAGGGTGATACGGTAAATATTGATTATTTGGACAATGAAGTGGTATTAAAATCCATTTAGTAAAAACAAGCTATAACTAAAGTTCTATATAATATTCGTCATCACTGGTGGAAATTGCGGTAGTTATATTTTATAATAATATTATACTGTTCCATACCAATACAATTAGGGAGGATAAGTCCTCCGCTATAGTTTGTTTAAAATTGAAGATAATTAGGAGGATAAGTCCTCCGCTATATGCTGTTAAAAATTGAAGATAATATAGGAGGACTATGTAATGGCTGTTATTCAAGAGTTAATACGCAAGGAAAATGATGGGACACTTAGTTTCGGTAATTATAAGCTGGATGCAAAATCCAAGTTATCTGACTTTGAGCATGAGGGAGATTTATACAAGGTAAAGACGTATCGAAAGATAACAAAGTTAGAGAAAAACGGTATGTTCATCTATGAATCCGTACCGGGAACAGCTGTATTTCATTTGAATCAGAAGGAAAATGAAGTTTGCTTTCAAGTAACAGGAGAGGACACAGCTCAGATTACACTTGAATTGGAAGCGGAAAAAGAATATGAGATTTACAAGAATGATTCCTTCCTGGGAAAAATGAGAACAAATCTGGGTGGAAAGCTTATATTCAGCCTGGAATTAGGGGAAGATGAATGTGATTTTATAAAGGTGGTTAAGCTCTGATATGGCTAAAGCAAAGACCGTATTTTTCTGTAAAGAGTGTGGATACGAATCCTCAAAATGGCTGGGACAATGTCCAGGCTGCAAAGAATGGGATGCCTTTGTAGAGGAGCCCGTTATTAAAAAGAGCACCTCCGTATCCGGATATAAAGATATAAAGGAACCGGTATTATTGTCAGGAGTAAAGTCGGAGACAGAAATCAGGTTAAGCTCAGGAATTAAAGAGCTTGACCGGGTACTTGGCGGAGGAATTGTACCGGGCAGCCTGGTTCTTGTGGGAGGAGACCCTGGAATCGGAAAGTCCACTCTGCTTTTGCAAACATGCAGAGAAATTGTTAATCAGGGAAAAAAGGTTATCTATATATCGGGTGAAGAATCCAAGGAACAGATTAAAATGAGAGCAGAAAGGCTCGGCGCATTTAGCGGCGAGCTTCTGTTGCTTTGTGAAACGAATCTGGATTTGATAGAGGATGTGGTGAATAAGCATAAGCCCGATATCATCATTATTGATTCCATCCAGACGATTTACAAGGAGGATATCAGTTCTGCACCGGGAAGCGTCGGACAGGTCAGGGAAGCAACAGGAACCTTGATGAGAATGGCTAAGAATACAGGGATTACGATATTTATTATTGGCCATGTAACCAAGGAAGGAATGGTGGCGGGTCCCAGGGTATTGGAGCATATGGTGGATACGGTGTTGTATTTTGAAGGGGATAATTACGCATCCTACAGGGTTCTTAGGGCAGTAAAAAACCGTTTTGGCTCTACCAACGAAATCGGAGTCTTTGAGATGCAGAATGCGGGCCTTGTAGAGATATTAAATCCTTCGGAGTATATGCTCAACGGCCGCCCGGAGGGAGAGCCGGGCTCGGTTGTATCTTCATCGATAGAAGGCACCCGGCCGATTTTGGTGGAGGTACAGGCTTTAATCAGCCGGACAAGCTTCAATATGCCAAGAAGAACGGCTGCGGGAACAGATTATAACAGAGTAAACCTGCTGATGGCCGTGCTGGAAAAGCGTCTCGGAATACAGTTAGGTGACTGTGACGCCTATGTAAATGTGGCGGGTGGTATGAGGATTACCGAGCCGGCGCTGGATTTGGCAATTGTAACGGCGATATTGTCAAGCTTTCGCAATATCACAATTAACAGCAATACGATTTTATTTGGAGAGGTAGGCCTTACCGGAGAAATCCGCGCCGTCAACATGGCAGAGCAAAGGGTTGCAGAGGCTTCTAAGATGGGATTTGAGGTATGTATCCTCCCGCAGGCCAATAAGGGGAAATTAAAAGAGCCGGCAGGAATGAAGCTTATAGGGGTAAAAAATATCGGAGAAGTCATGGAATACATAAGGGAAAACAGACAGAGTTAAACGGGAGAAAGTTATGAATGAAAGAGAGATTGCAGCCTGCTACAGGCAGGTAATTGATAAAATAGATGAGTTACTGAATAATGACAGTTCCTGTATTATAGCGATAGATGGAATGTGCGGCAGCGGAAAAAGCTACCTGGCTGATTTGTTGGTTCAGACCTATGAATGCAATGTGTTTCATATGGATGATTATTTTCTTCCTTTGGATATGAGAACAGAGGAACGGCTGGCACAGCCCGGGGGAAATGTACATTACGAAAGGTTTAAGGAGGAAGTGCTGGACCCTGTTATGGAGAACAGGACAGTTCTATACAGGCCATATATATGCGGAGAATGGAAGTTTGGCGAGTCCATAACAGTAAAGCCAAAGAAGCTTAATATTATTGAGGGCTCTTACTGCATGCATCCGGTTTTAAACAAAGCCTATGATTTCAAAATCTTCATGGAAGCAGAGGAGAAGGAGCAGCTGAAAAGAATCCTGCAAAGAAACGGTGAGGATAAGCTGCAGCAGTTTATTAACCGGTGGATTCCTCTGGAGAATATGTATTTTAATGCGCTTAAAATCAGAGACGTATGCGATGTGATAATCGATACGACTGGGTTATAGATTGACAGATAAAAGCAATCGTATGCCGTATGAATAAGAGGAAAGGGAGAAGCGTTATCATGAATAATATTATAGCGATACCGATGGGCGACCCGGCAGGGATTGGCCCTGAGATAGTTGTAAAGGCTCTGAATAACAAAGAAATATACGAATGCTGCCGGCCTGTAGTCATTGGCAATAAAGACGTAATTGAAAAAGTACTTGCGCTGACGAACATCCCCTTGGAGATAAATCTTATTAACGATATAAAGGATGGATACTACAGCCATGGAACGGTTGATTTGATATCCCTTAATAATATAGATATAAATACTTTGGAATACGGAAAGGTACAGGCGCAGTGCGGAATCGCATCATATGAGTATATCAAAACATCCATAGAGCTGGCAATGGATAAGAAAGCAATTGCCATAGCTACCACCCCGATAAATAAAGAGGCCTTGAAGATGGGCAATGTCCCCTATATCGGACATACGGAGATGCTGGAGAAGCTCACCGGCACAAAGGACCCGCTGACTATGTTCGAAGTAAGAAATATGCGGGTTTTCTTTCTCACAAGACATGTATCCCTGCATGATGCCATAAAGCTGATAACAAAGGAAAGGGTATATGATTATCTGATACGCTGTGATAAAGCCCTTAGAAGGCTTGGAGTAAAAGAGCGGACAATTGCGGTAGCGGGCTTAAATCCCCATTCAGGAGACGGGGGATTATTCGGTATGGAAGAGATAAATGAAATCGCACCGGGTATTGAGATGGCCGTAAAAGACGGAATAAAGGCAGTAGGGCCGATTCCGGCAGATTCTGTATTTCATCATGCATTAAACGGGCATTATGGAGCCGTCTTATCCTTGTATCATGACCAGGGGCATATCGCCGCAAAAATGGTTGACTTTGAAAGAACCATCGCCATAACGAACGGACTTCCTTTTTTACGAACCTCCGTTGACCATGGAACAGCCTTTGATATAGCCTGGAAAGGATTAGCCAACAGCACCAGCCTGGAAGAGAGCATAAAGCTCGCCGCAAAATACAGCCGGGAGTTATAAAATTGATACAAACAATGTAATAAGTGCATTGTGAATTCCATGTGCAATTATGAGTGATAATATAGAGCAATGCCTGATTTTCTCTCTGCATAAGCAAAAGAAAATCCCTAACAAAGTAGTTGAGAATAGCTGAATAAAATTTCCTATGAAAATATGTGAGATACCAAATATCAGAGATGATAGAGTGATGGCAAACCATTTCGAATTTTTTATATCTAAAAGTAGCTTAAAGATAAAGCCCCTAAAAAAGAATTCTTCTACCAGAGCTACACCTAAAATCATATACACAAACTCGTAACAAAACTGCCATACTTGTGTATAAGAACGAGAACCTACCATGTCTTTATATCCTGATAAGATTGGTACGATTGTAAATACAAAGGACATTGCGATACCTAAAATAACGCCGGTTAAAACCTGAATATGTAAGTTTGCTTTTGAAAACCCAATGTCTGATAAGGTTATCTTGGATAGATGCATAAAAATAACCGGAACAATCAGTAATGTCCATTGAAGAACAATCATAAGTACTGCCCTTACAGCGAGGGGCAAAGACATTAAAATGTTTTGCTGAAATTGTACCATCCCGAACAGCACACAAAATTCAAGCAAAACTGCAAAGATTAATGCACCAATTCTTTTTATTCCCATATTCATTGAACCACCTTATAAAAAAGACTCGGAAGAGCCAATTTTACTGGACCTTCGAGTCTTTTCCTGCTTTTTTCTTTACAGGGGCAGTAGGATTCGAACCCACGACCTGCGGTTTTGGAGACCGTTATTCTACCAGCTGAACTATACCCCTATTTTCGCTGCCTATTTATACTACTATGAATTGTCGTAATTGTCAATATTAAATACCAAACTTTCTATATGTTAAAAACCGGCCGAAATATCTCGGCCGGTTTTTCATAGAAATCAATTATTTTATTCGAATCTTGGCATTTGCGGGAATCGATATAACATGCTGTAAGGGTCTCCATACAAAAACTGCTATTGAAAAATCTAGCATGCTATGTATCAGTGTCCCAACGCCCACAAGCAATATGACAGAAATCAGATATCCTTTTTCATAATATCCAGTGGACATACCGCTAACCTGATAAAAATATGTTACGACGGCAACCTCAGCAGCGCCATGGATTAAGGATATAAATACGGCATATAAGGCCGTGCTTTTGAAGGAGAGAAGCAGATGGCTGTTCTTCTTCAATATGAATGCACCGATTAGTGCAAATATCAGGTGCGTTGCTGCCCGAAGCACAATCACGATAGGAAATCCTGCAATTAAAAAGCCAAGTGCTGAAACCAATGCTACAAAAGCTGCCACCGCAGGTGAGATAAATATTGCGATAAATACCGGTACATGGCTTGCCAGTGTAAATGACGCAGGCTCCAGCTTGATTCCAGGAAACGTCATTGGTATTAATATGCCAAGGGCACATAGCAGTGCGGATATTGTCATTGTTTTTACTTTATTTCTGTTCGTATTTGTCATACTTATCACCCTTCCAGACTGACTTGATAGCTGTCTTGTCAACTGTATTATACGTGATAAGTTTTATGCTGTCAATATAAAAATAACTTAAATCCATCCGCGAAGCTTTACAGCCTCTGCCACACGATTAATGGATATTACATAGGCAGCATCACGGGTATAAAGATTCTTTTCCCTTGCCAGATTATGAACAGCATGGAATGCAGCCGTCATTTTCTGGTCCAGCTTCTCGAGTACCTCTTCCTTAGGCCAGAAATAATTCATATTACATTGCACCTGTTCAAAATAACTGCAGGTTACACCGCCGGCATTACATAGAAAATCAGGAATCAGATAGATTCCTTTTTCCTGAATCAGTTTATCACAGTCAGGTGTTGTAGGCCCGTTGGCACCTTCACAGATAACCTTTACCTGTTTGCTTATATTTGCAAATGTTTCAGGGGTGATTTGATTTTCTAAAGCACAGGGCAATATGATGTCTACATCCTGAGCAATCCACTGGTTTCCGTCAAGCAGCTCACATCCCAGTTCCAGAGCCTTTTTCTTATCAATCGTACCGAAAGAATCCTTAATCTGTACCATTTGCTCAATATCAAGTCCGTTTGGATTACGGTAAGTATATGCCACTTTATCATTGTCATCCCAGCAGGAGATAGCGGTAACTTTTCCGCCCATGCTTGTATAAAGTCTTGCCGCATATTCGGCAACATTGCCAAAGCCCTGGAGGCTTGCGGTTGTGGAAGCAATATCAATATTCAGCTCTTTAAGGGCTTCCCTTAAGGTATAGATAACGCCATATCCGGTTGCCTCGGTACGTCCGAGGGAACCGCCCATTCCTACAGGCTTGCCGGTGATGGTACCCGGATAATGTCCTCCGTTAATAACTTCGTATTCATCCATCATCCACAGCATATGCTGGCCGTTGGTCATTACATCCGGTGCGGGTACATCGGCATTTGGTCCGATATTTTTAGATAGCTGTCTTACATATCCGCGGCATAGTCTCTCTTGCTCGCCTTTGGACATGGTACGGGGGTCGCATATAACGCCGCCCTTTCCGCCTCCTAAAGGAATGTCCACGACGGCGCACTTCCATGTCATCCACATGGACAGGGCGCGGATAGTGTCAACGGTTTCCTGGGGATGGAAGCGGATTCCGCCTTTTGCGGGCCCTCTGGCATCATTATGCTGAATTCTGTATCCGTTAAATACCTTTGTTGTCCCATCGTCCATTTTTACCGGAATAGTAAAATGATATTCTCTTGCAGGCTGCCTTAAAAGTTCACGGGTTGACCCGTCAAGTCCAATCTGGTCAGCCACATGATCGAATTGTTCTTGAGCTGACTCATAGGGGTTGTAAGAAGTATGTCCCATATTATCCCTCGCTTTTCTATATTTATTTTATATGCTTATTGCATGATGCACCAATGCTTTGATGTTGTAAAGTATTGATATGCCATATCAGTAATTCTATACTTACAAGTGGGATATTGTCAATATTTATATAATATAATCCAGGTGTTGATTTACAATCCATACAGACCGTAAAATAAAGTGACGTTTGTGTAAAAATATAGTAAGTCTTGTAGATTAGCATAAATAAATCTATAATAAGACGTGCACAGATAGATGCAAGTTACTTTATTAAGGCCTGATATAGATGCTTTTGTGTACTGAATGAGAGGAAAATATGAGAATAAAGAACAAAAATCTTAATATTAAGCAGATAGCGGATTCCGGTCAATGCTTTCGTATGAATCCGATAGGTAATAATAAACATAGTCTTATTGCATTTGATTCTTACATAGAGCTGGAGCAGATAGAAGAGGATATCGTGGAGATATCCTGTAGTGAGAAAGAGTATGAGCGGATATGGAAGGATTATTTTGACCTTGATTATAATTATGGGTGGATAGTAGACACCTTGACAAAAGGCTCTGATAAATTTATGAAGGAAGCGGCACAGTATGGCAACGGAATACGGATATTAAAGCAGAATCCGTTTGAGATGCTGATAAGCTTTATTATCTCCCAAAATAAGAACATTCCGTCCATAAAGGCCTGCATAGAAAGAATCAGTGAGAAATATGGAACATGTCAGAAGAATGCCATAACCGGTGAGCCCTATTACACGTTTCCGGCGCCTGAGATGCTGGCAGCGGCAGGGAAGGAAGAGCTTCGGGCCTTAAAATTAGGTTACCGGGATGAATATATAATAGGAGCTGCCCGTGCGGTTGTATCGGGGGATATTGATTTGGAATATCTTATGGCGTGCAGCCATGAAGAGGCGGTAAATGCCCTTAAGCGTATTCGCGGCATAGGAGACAAGGTGGCAAACTGTATCTCTCTCTTTGGACTGCATCATATAGAAGCATTTCCCATTGATGTATGGATGAAAAGAGTTCTGGACGAAATTTATCAGAATAAATTTGATCCCGGACAATATGAAGGCTATGCCGGGATCGTACAACAGTATATGTTTTATTATATCCGGCATATTCACGGCGCTTCCTCATAAAGGTATAAAGCTTAGTATCCTTCCCTTCGCCTTTCGTCACGAAGCTGCCTTCGTCGCAATCCTGCCTCCCATTCACCGCGTTCAGCCTCTGTCTCCAGGATAAGGCCGGGAACCTCCGTGGGTTTTTCGTCATCATCGATGGCAACCATCACAAGGTATGCCCTGTTGACGACCTTCCTGGTTCCGGAAAGATGGTCTTCAACATAGGTATCAACTCTTACCTCCATTGATGTCCTTCCCACATAGGTAACTCTTCCGATAAGGACCAATATATTGTTGATATATACGCCTGCCTTAAATTGCAGATTATCAATTGCCGCCGTTGTTACATCATGCCCGCAGTGCCGTCTGGCAGTGACTGCTGATACCTCATCTATCCAGGCCAGAAGCTGCCCGCCAAAGAGACGGTTGGTACCGCTTATATGGGATGGCATAACGATATGAACTTGTTCAGTTATGGATTCTGCTACACGTTTTGAATTCATTACATCCCTCCTGTTTTGCGGAGGGATTGCCCTCCTGTCTTTTGGAGGGATTACCCTCCTTGCAATATGACTATATTTTATATCCGTGACTTAGAATAATCAAGGAATACTTATATTTACCGGGAAAGATATATTTACTCAATTTAATAAAAACATCTTTGCAATAAGATAATTTGTGGTATAATAGATGGAGCATTCATTGTTAAATAGTATACAAAATGGAAAGGAATGATAATATGGCATTAGTAACAACAACAGAAATGTTCCAGAAGGCTTATGCAGGTGGATATGCTATCGGTGCATTCAATGTTAATAACATGGAAATTATCCAGGGTATCACAGAGGCTGCAAAGGAAGAAAATGCGCCTATTATTCTGCAGGTTTCCGCAGGAGCAAGAAAATATGCAAGACATAATTATCTCGTTAAATTAGTTGAGGCAGCTCTGTTGGAAGCAGACCTTCCGATAGCTCTTCATTTGGACCATGGTGATGATTTTGAAATATGTAAGTCATGTATTGACGGCGGATTTACCTCTGTCATGATTGACGGCTCAAAGCACAGCTTTGAAGACAATATCGCTTTAACCAAAAAGGTAGTTGAGTATGCCCATGAAAGAGGCGTTGCTGTAGAAGGTGAGCTGGGTAAGCTGGCAGGCATAGAGGATGATGTTAATGTAAGTGCCGAAGATGCTTCCTATACCAGACCGGAAGAGGTTGAAGAATTTGTAACCCGTACCGGTGTTGATTCCCTTGCTATCGCTATCGGAACAAGCCACGGTGCTTTCAAATTCAAGCCGGGCCAGAAGCCGCAGCTTCGTTTTGACATTTTAGAAGAAGTAGCAAGAAGACTTCCTAACTTCCCTATCGTTTTACATGGCGCTTCTTCCGTATCACAGGAATATGTTGAGATAATTCAGAAAAATGGCGGCAAGCTGGATGACGCGATTGGTATTCCGGAGGATATGTTAAGAAAGGCTGCAAGCATGGCAGTATGTAAGATTAATATTGACTCTGACTTAAGACTTGCGTTTACAGCAGGTGTAAGAGAACATATGATGAACAATCCCGGCCATTTTGACCCCAGACAGTATCTGACGGTTGGAAGAGATAATATTAAAACGCTGGTTAAGCATAAAATCGTGAATGTTCTTGGTTGCAGTGGTGCAGCAAAATAGATAACAGTATACTTACAATAGTGAGGGGTACCGATGTTAGAAAATATCGGCACCCCTCTGTTATTTCAAAGAATTTAGCTGTTATTTTTTTCGAACCAAATCCTCCAGCTCTTCAGGATGGAGAGGGCCGGAAAAGATAAAGCCCTGCACAATGTCACATTTCTTTTCTCTGAGTAAAGCCAGCTGTTCCTCTGTCTCCACACCCTCTGCCACTACTTGTATCTTAAGGCTGTGGGCCAGCGTGATAATCGATTCGGCAATACGGGCATCCTTTTTGCTGGTACATATATTATTGATGAAGGATTTATCAATCTTTAAGGTATTAATAGGAAGTCTGGTCAGGTAATTCAGAGACGAATATCCGGTTCCAAAGTCATCCAGCGAGGTTTTTACCCCCAGGTTCTGAAGGGAGTGCAGCAGCTTGGAAGCGTCCATGATGGAGGATACCAGTGTGCTTTCTGTTATTTCTAATACGAGGTATTCAGGCGGAAGGCCTGTTTCCTTTAATATTCCGGATAAAGATTCAACAAAGCCGGGCTGATTTATCTGTACGGATGAAATATTCACAGAGATATATCTTGGAGATATACCGTGGTCTATCAGCTTTTTATTAAAGCGGCAGGCCTCCTTAATCAACCACGCACTTAATTCGATTATCAGACCGCTTTCCTCGGCAACGGGAATAAATTCATCAGGTGTTAAAAAGCCTAATTTGTCACTGTAAATTCTCATAAGAGCTTCAAAGCCAATAATAGAATTTGTTGTCAGCTCATATAACGGCTGGTATTGAACATAAATATGCCTGTTCTCAATCGCGCCGCGGAGTATCTCGATGATGTTGGTGTTTCGGTTTAATTCCTCTTCCATTTTAGAATCAAACAGGGTAAATTTGCATTTACCGGTATCCTTTGAGCTATACATGGCGATATCGGCATTTTTGATTAATAAATTAGGAGAAAGACCGTTATCCGGATAGATGGCAATACCGATGCTCATTGACAAATAGATGGATTTATTATCAAGCAGTATGGGCTCTTTGAATAGATTTATGATGGATGTGGCATATTCCAACGCCTCCTCTTTTGAGGATATATTCTCTTTAAATATAAGAAATTCATCTCCCCCGGCTCGGGCTAACATGCTGTTTTCGCCAAGGGATGTCAGTATCTTCGATGTATGTACCAGCAGTGAATCACCGTATTCATGGCCGAGCGTATCGTTTACTGTCTTGAAATTATCCAGATCTATAAAGTATACCGCATGGGATTTGCTGGTTCCAGGTGAAGCAATCAGGGTTGCATTGACATAATCCAGGAAGGCCAGCTTATTAGGCAGGTTCGTCAGGATATCGTGATAAGCCAGATATTCGATATGATCATAATTATTCCGGAGCTCTTCCTCGTTGGCAAGAAGTTCTTCGTGCATGGAGGTAAGGTCTTCATAATTGGTTTTTATTATATGAAGCATTTTATTAAAGCTCTTTGATAATTCACCCAGTTCGTTTTTTAATTTGATATTGGACTGAACAGAAAGATTACCGTCAGAAGCTGACCTCATGGCATCCCTTAAAGCGATAATGGGTTCCGTATATCTCTTCGACAGGAAGTGGGCGAATATTACGATAAAGATTACTAATATAGCACAGACAGAGAGGAACAATGTAAGCATCAGGCTGGTCATTGACCAGATTTCGGAAACGTTTTGCTGCACAACCAAAGCCCAATCCAGCTCCGGGATTATTCCATATCCATAGATTCGGTTCGTACCGTCATAATGATGTTCAAAGCTGCCGTTTTGGGAAAGAAGACCGTTATTATATTCACTGACAAGATTGGAAAGGCGGGTCGAATTAATCTTCGTGCCGATAAGGGACTTATCGGTATGGTATAGGAAGTTTCCATTGTGGTCCAGCAAAAAGGCATGGCCGGTATCTCCAAAGGTCAGTGAATCAAGAAAATTATCAAGATAAGATAAATGGAGCATACTTACGATATAGCCGGCAACGGAATCGTTTGTTTTATCATCAAATACAGGATAGCCTATCTCAATAACGCCATACTTGTCCGGGTCTTTTGAGTCGGAAATAATCCCGCTGACTCCGATGGCGGGCTTCTTTGTGGCATAAAGATAGGAGAGGGTCATATTTAACCGGCCGTCATGACCTATATTATTTGTGTCAGAGCTGGCAACGGCAATTCGTTCACTATCATATAAAGTAAGAACCCGGCAGCAGGGATTGATGTTTCTAAGCTCCTGTAACGCTTGGTATGCCGCATCATGTAAGAGGGGTTCGGCATGACTGCCTGCGGAGGCCATAGCAATCAGGCTGTTATCACGGGAAAGCATACGAATTTCGGTTTTATGGGTTTCAATCATCGCTTCAAGGCCTGAGCAGTTAAGCTCGGCAGCTTTTACTAAATTTGAGCGCTGTACATTAATCAGCTTCCTGGATAATAAGCCGTGTGCAATGACGGATACAATGACAACAGGAATAACAGAAGATATAATCAATATGGTTCGTAGAGATTTTTTAATTGACATTATACAGACCCCCGACTGTATTGCATAAGTAGATATACAATGATATTCTTATTTTAGCAATATTGACAAAAAAATGCAATCTTTTCTTCAAAACAGTTGCCTATAGTTTTATAACGGTTGAGTGAAAACTTAAATTCCAGCGTAAAGTTAAATTCCAGTGTGAAGACTAAATTCCATTTTATCGAGGTTTGAGCTATATAATTTATGACGAAAACATAGTATAATGGCCTTACAGAAAATG
>JAEZXP010000225.1 GCA_023419655.1 Bacillota bacterium
ACACCAACCTTATTAGATAGTTCGTTTACGATAACAAATTTATATCAGTCAATTAATGGATCTGGAATAGGTTATGATGCGTCAGGTAATCCTGTAATGGTAAGCGAAGGAGTTAAAAGTTATAATATTTCGTATCCGACTAGTGGTACAAAGTATTCCCTGAATACGGGTTATCGAATGTATATTATACCAGTTTCAGGTTCTGGAGTTGCTACTAGTGCAACACTTACTTATATTCGCTCATCAACAGGAAACTCATATACATATACTTATTCTGTATCAGTAGGTGGTTAAAATGTCAAAATATAAAAGTGAAATAATTAGAATTTTAGCTTTAATATTATTTCTTGTAATGTACTATTACATATCAAATTTTGTTATACAAACATTTTCTAACAAAATAAATTACATACCATATTATATATGGACATATATATGGACATTGTTATTAATGATTATTTTTTCAATAGATTATATTGTTAATATATTTCGCTCGGAAAGAATAAAAATAAATTATTTATATTTAATTTTATCACTTTGTATGTTGACTATGCACATACCTAAAATGCCACTGTTTAAATTTCTATTACATGGACAAATGCATGTTCTGCTATTGGTTTTTTGGTATAGTATAATACATATTTTTAATATACAAAAGACAGATTATAGCGGTAATACGGACAAATAATTATGAATCTTAAATCAGGCGGATACCGTCTTCTTCTATGGAGATGGTTCCGCTTTTATATAGTTTTCCGATAGCTCTTTTAAAGGCATTTTTGCTTAGCTGAAATTTTTTCTTGATATCCTCTGCATCGGATTTATCGTGATAGGGAAGAAAACCGCCGGCTTCTTTAAGCTGCCTTACAATCATTTCCCCATCAGAATCCATCTGAAGGTAGGACTTATCCCGCAGGCTTAATGTGAGCTTTCCGTCCTCTCTTATACCCGCAACTCTGGCCTGGACGGTATCTCCGATAGGAAGAGGCTTAAACAGCTCGTTATTGGGAATTAAAGCCGAATAAAGATTATCGACTGCCACAAAGGTACCAAAGGAATCAATCCGGTCGTAGACAATTCCGGATACTCTGTCTCCCTTCTGATAAGGGGAGGCTGTGGACAGAAAATCATAAACCTTCATGGTAGCACATAGACGGTTGCTTTTATCTGTATACAGGGACACTAAAACCTCATCCCCTTCTTTAAGCGGAGCGGTCTGCTCCTTAAATGGCAGCAGCAAATCTTTCATAAGGCCCCATTCCAGAAACGCGCCTATTTTCGTTATTTCCTTCACTTTAAGAACGGCCACGCCTCCGACAGTAAGGGGGACCTCAGCGGTAGTGGCAATAACCCTGTCTTCAGAATCCTTATAGATAAATACCTTGAGCTTTTCATTAAGCTTGGTATCCTCCGGAACCTCTTTTATGGGAAGCAAAACCCGCTGGTCGCTTCCGGACCCCGGCTCACATAGGTATACGCCAAAGTCCGTTTTTTTAGACACCTCTAATAATTGATATTTTCCTAATTCTATCATTATTTCCTCCATTCCTTTACGCAAATTCCACGATGGCAAAGGGCTTTTTATCAGCGTTACTAAGTGCAATACAGTATTTATTATCAATAAAGGAAATCCCGGGATAGATGGTATCACCAAGAACAGCCTGATCTTTATATTCAACACGCATCCTGGAAGCTGCAAAATCATCCGGTAAAAATTCTTCCGCCATCTTGATGTATTGTCCGTTATTCACATGGTTATAAGAATCAATATTCGATTTTTTCACTGTAAAGGGCGAAAGGGCATCCAGGGTTTTTGGAACGGATATTTTCCTGCTCATGTGCTCCATTGGATAAGGGGGCTCAAGCTGATATCCTGTATCCTCGGGAACTCTTGCGGGACATTTGTGTTCTGTATCCATATAGACCCATATGGAGTCGGCAACAGCCAGAAGATTCTGGTTCTTATCCTGCATGACAAAATTACGGTATCCGTAAAAACCTTTGAAGGCATATGGCCATGTACCCACTGTTACTTCTTCCCCAAGAGAAACATGCTTAAGAATATGCAGATTCCAGCCTGCCATTAACCATACTCTGTTTCTTTGTTTCAGATAGGACAGGCCCAAATTCATATCCTCCGATTGAAAGGTACTGCAATCCTGGAAGTAATTAATAATGGAAGAAGGGTCCATAATTCCTTTGTAATGGTTGATTTCAGTGTATCTTACACGACTGTTAAATGAATACATGATTTAGCCTTTCTCTTATTGTACGTTAAAATTCTATATATAATAACATACCATATATTCTCTGCAAATTCCAGTAAAGATATAAGCTTGAAGAGCAGATTTTTGTTTTCCTGAATTTGCTGGAATTTGTTATATGAGTTTGATATAATAAGTTTGTTTGATACATGCGGCAGCGCATAGATATAGCCATGCAAAATAATAGCAAGGATTATGATGTACTTTATCCCCGTATTATTAAGATGGCTTATACTCTAAGGTCGATATTCTGTCCCAAGTGGGGTGCGACGGACTGCTCCATCATTTTAATCATGCTTTGACCCAGTTTCTCAATTGTATCGAGATTCTTGGCAAGCACTGCGACACCGACATCAACGCTGTCCACTGGGGCGCTTGCTGTTATGGGAAGGGATGTTATCTTCATAGTAATCTCCTATCTGCGCATATTGGCGTATGTATTAAAATCCTGTAACCTGGCATCTGAAAGAAATACTTGACAGAGCTGTTATAATAAAATAACAAATATATATAATAGAAACCATATACGTTATCGGTATAGATTTTAATATGTTAATTATAACATATACGGATGAGAAATAAAATAGCTTATTTATTAATTGTTGAAGGAGGATGTTTAGGATGATTTATGATGTTATTATTATCGGGTCCGGTCCAGCCGGATTAGCAGCAGCTATCTATGCACAAA
>JAEZXP010000247.1 GCA_023419655.1 Bacillota bacterium
ATCCAATACTCTATCGCCTTCAAAGTCATTCTTATACACGATGTCGCCAACCTCTGCTGGCTTAATTCCTGATAAATCTTCTTCTATGATTTCCGCGTCAACCTCTTTAACAACGATATGATCCACAAAGAAATCAATTAAATTATTGGCTTCAAAATAAATCTGGCATTTTGTTGTACTAGGAGGAACTACCATGACTCCGGATATTTCCGTCCAGGTACCCTTCTTCACTTCTTGGTCACCGGTAATTGCCGGATATGTATCTCCTTCTCTGGTTGTAGCCTGCTGTGTAGCCTTAATAATCTCCACATCATTGCCGCTGGTATATCTGACCCATGCGGTTACCAGATAAGAAGCTCCAGGTGTAACCTTATTCGTAATGTCAACGCTGGCTCCGTGCCAGGTAGCTGTTCTTCCTGCAATCGACATATATCCTTTACCCTCTGCTGCCTTTCCTGCTGTAGCATGAGTAACGATTGCAGATGAACCCTGTCTGGCTACAAACCCGCCTAAGGATTTCTCAAAGGTCTCTTCATAGATGGTCTTACCAACCTTGATTTCTTTCTCAGGCTCTTTTTCCGGTCCTTCTTCAACATCCGGCTTATCAACATCTTCGGTATCATCCACCTCACCGGCAACTCGTACAACTATACTGTCACTCCTGCCGCTTACGGTTGATGCTGTGATTGTAACGGTTCCCGGCTTGCTGGCTGCAAATGACCCGTCCTTGTCGACCCTTATGATGCCTTCATTGCTGGAAGTCCATGTCAGGATATCATTGGCACTCTTAGGTGTAATATCCACCTTTAAACGATAATATTGGCCAACTTCCACCGTTTCAACCGGATTTGAAATTGTCACCTTCGCTGCCGGCTTTAATACAGTAACCTTAGCCCGCAGAAGATAATTGGCTGTTCCGGTCTTTACAAGGCAGGATACATTCGTTGTTCCCTTTCCTACACCGGTTACTACGCCGTTCTTCGCATTAACAACGGCCACCTTTTCATTTGATACGGTCCACTCATAGGTTGAACCTGCGATTTTGTCCTTGATGTTGAAATTAAAGCTTTTTCCAACAACAATTGTCACTTCATCCGCATTAAGACTAGGTACTTTCTTTGCAGGCGCTGCTAACACAGGTGATACTGCACCGGCTAAAAGTGCGAACGCCATAACCAGGACCGCAAGTCTTTTCATTGCGCTTCGTAGTTCTTTACTCATTTTGCTCCAATACCTCCTTTTATTTTCGATCATGCTTAAGGTATTTATGAATACCCCTAAATCTTTTAGTCCGTCCACACCGCTGTCGACTAAGCTGCAATTTTCGAAACCTGACAACCCTCCTTATACGTACTTATTATAAACCTCAAGATATGGTTAGAATGTAAAGCAAGTTTAGAGTAAAAATCTAGTCTGGTAATATATTAAAGTAATTTAACGTCCGTTGTTAATATATCTTTCTGCCCTTTTCGTCTGGCACTCCTGATTTTCTATAAAAATAGGTATTAATCCTGTCACGCCATTCTATCGCATTGCCAAGCTGCAGGCCAAAACGCTCACAGACTCTTTCATATACATCATCAGGAACAAGTCCTTTTAAGCCTTCCCAATCCCGAATCATCTTCTCAACCTCTTCCACTCCCTCAAAATGGGTGTCATAGATGTGCTGAATAAGCGTTTTTCCGCTCTTTAGCTTATAATCATACCGGATATAATGGAAGAAAAGCAAAAGCTCCTCGGGGCAGCTTTCTATATTCTCATACATTGAAGCATTCGGCTCATTATATTGGCCGGCATAGCCGGTTCCGCTCTTGACGGTTCTGTCAACGCCCATGCCGTCTCTGTCAGCCCGGTGGTACGTTCCCCATCTATCATATTCATAGCCGTCCACATCCGGGCCGTAGTGACCGCGGGGACTTACCATCCAGCCGATTCCCAGAGGAGAAGTATATTTCTCATATACCGGCCAGGATTTCATAAGAATGTCAAATACAACCTGGAACACTTTATCCTCATGGGGTAAAGTCTGCATAATCCATTCCTTTGCAATCTGCTCTGAAGTAAGCCCGGTATCCCAGGAAAGTCTTCCAAATCCATAGAAATTAGCTGCAGCCAAATCATGTCCTGTCCAGTTAAAGTCGTTTCCTGTATTAATTACAGCTGCCATACCGCAGTTGGTCTGATGATAGACCCTTCCGGATACTAAATCTGCTACTTTCGCCCCTTCCTTCTTGCTATAGGTCTCGAACTCCAGTACTTCCTTCCACATAGGAATCAGATAGCATACATCCTTTTGGTGTCCGGTATACTCCTGGGCTGCCTGAACCTCCAAAATCATATTGGTATTCTTTAAACCGCCAAACAAGGGTGATACCGGTTCTCTTACCTGAAAATCCATCGGGCCGTTCTTTATCTGAAGTACAACATTGTCCTCAAATTTACCGTCAAGTGCCATAAAGTTATCATATGATGCTCTGGCCCGGTCCGTTTTATAATCTCTCCAATCCTGCTGACAGTTATATACGAAGCAGCGCCAAATTAGTAAACCGCCATAAGGCTTAAGTGCTCTTGCCAGCATATTGGCACCGTCTGCATGGGTGCGTCCGTAAGTAAAGGGCCCTGGTCTGCCTTCCGAATCAGCCTTAATTAAGAAGCCTCCAAAATCCGGAATCTTATTATATACCGTTTTAACACAATCTTCCCACCAGGCTATAACATCCTTATCCAAAGGGTCGGAAACAGGCAGCCCCCCTATCTCAATAGGTGCTGCGAAATTAGCGCTAAGGTACAGTTTTATTCCATAACCGGCAAATATATCTGCCATATCACGAAGCTTATCAAGATAACGGCCGGTAACCAGCTCTGAGGCTGCGCCTCGGACGTTTACATTATTGATTACCGTTGCATTAATTCCTATTGATGCAAGCAGTCTGGCATAATCCTTTGTCCTTTCATTAACTAACAGTTCTTCGTTTTCAAAGAATAAGGATTTACCGGAATAGCCTCTCTCTATGCTTCCGTCAATATTATCCCAATGGTTCAGGATACGGATATTATTCTTAGGATTCTGGACAACATTCAGTCCACGGATGGAATCACCCTGAGCTATCCTGCGAATCAAATCAAAACATCCATACAAAAGCCCTTGTTCCGTTACTGCTGCAATCCGTACCGTACCGGCTGTCTGCCGGATTGAATACCCTTCTTTATTAAGCTTAGAATCATTCTCAAGCTTTAAAATAATTCCTGTCTCTACATTATCAAATTGTGTATTTTCTGTCAATTCCTTCCTGTCACTTTTTATATCAAGCATTCTCTCTAACGCATCGGTTAACTCTTTGACAGCATTGTCAAGAATAATACGATTGCCGCTTATACTTGTGCATACTGTAATACCGGACAGAAGTTCCTTATCCGGATAGTTATTAATAGGATTATAATTTAGCCAGCCTCGATTATATTTCATATTCTTCCTCCTGCCAGTACGCTGTAACTTCTTAAGCTTGTAAGGATTACAGAGTACTTATCTCTTTTTCTGTCGACTTCATACAATCAATTCTAAATTTAGTCATGAAAGGCGAACACAATTGCGTCCGCCTTTATATTATGTCAAATTTACAAAATTACAGTCTGATTGGAACGCAATATTTTGCAATAAGGTTTCTTACCTGTTAGCTGGATACTTCTCGCATCCGGCTGACTTATGCCGATATATACTTCATATTCTCCTTCATGAAGTACCATCTTACCATCATTATCATATAGTCCAAACGCTGTGTCCTTAAGTTCGATTGATACGGTTTTTAATTCACCGGGATTTAAGCATATCTTTTTAAGTCCCTTAAGCTGCGGGTTCGGGGCACCCTCCTGCTTTGATTTCACATATACCTGTATGGTCTCCGCTCCAGGCATACTGCCGGTATTCTTTACATTTACCGTACATAATACTTCCTTACCCTGGCAAACCTCATCTGAATCCACCGATACATTAGACAGTTCAAAATCTGTATAGGAAAGTCCATATCCGAACGGATACAGAGCCTCGTTCTTCATATAGCGATAGGTTCTGTTCACCATATTATAATCCGTAAATTCAGGCAGCTCCTCCGATGTACGATAGAAGGTTACGGGAAGCTTTCCTTCCGGAGAATAATCTCCGAACAGAAGCTGAGCAATTGCTCTTCCACCCTGTGCACCGGGATACCATCCCTGTATAATCGCAGGAATATGCTCATCTGCCCAAGGTACGCTTAAAGCACTTCCGGATAATAATACAAGTATTACCGGCTTACCGCTCTCATATAATGCTCTAAGGACATCCTCCTGAATTCCCGGCAGATTTAAGTTCGGTTTATCACCACTGGCAAACTCATTGCCCTGGTCACCTTCTTCACCCTCAAGACCCGGGTCTAATCCGAAGCAGGCGATAACCACATCACTCATATCGCAAACCATTCTTGCTTCAGCCAATCTGTCATTTTCCATTCCAAGTCCCTGAACAGACTTTTTGAACAGATGACAGCCCTCTGAGAAGAATACCCGGATGTCCTCTCCCAGATATTCCTTCACACCTTCTAATATTGTAACATATTCCGAAGCCGTTCCTTCGTAGTTTCCTACCAGGGCTTTTCTATTGTCTGCATTCGGTCCGATAACACCTACCGTCTTTAATTTGGATTTGTCTAAGGGCAAAATCTTATCCTGATTCTTAAGAAGCACGATGGATTTTTTTGATGCCTTAAGATTCAGTTCCAAATGCTCCTTCGTATCTACCTGGTCATAACCAATCTTATTAAAAGGTATCTTCTCAGGATTATCAAATAAACCAAGCTTCATCCGTGTCGTAACCAGTCTTACTACCGCCTCTTCAATGGTCTTTTCCTCTACCAGTCCGTCTCTGACAGCCAGCAGCAGGTTGCCAAACATATTCCCGCAATTCAAATCACATCCGTTATTCATAGCCAGTGCAACGGATTCAACCGGCGTAGAGGTTACCTTGTGATTCTCATGGAAATCCTTGATTGCCCAACAATCCGATACAACATGCCCCTTAAAGCCCCATTCTCCTCTGAGAATATCTTTTAACAGGGTTTTACTTCCGCAGCAAGGTTCGCCATTGGTACGGTTGTAAGCACCCATAACCGTCTCAACCTCTGCTTCCTGAACACACGCCTTAAATGCCGGCAGATAGGTTTCATACAAATCCTGCTTGGAGCACTCTGCATTAAAGCTATGTCTTATATCTTCAGGGCCGGAATGAACTGCAAAATGCTTTGCACATGCAGCGGCCTTCATATACTTGTCGTCATCTCCCTGAATACCCTTAACAAATCTTACGCCCAGCCTGGAGCTAAGATACGGGTCCTCACCAAATGTTTCATGTCCTCTTCCCCATCTGGGGTCGCGGAAAATATTTACGTTCGGTGACCAGAAGGTTAATCCCTTATAAATATCATGGTCTCCATACTTTTGCTGTGCATTAAACTTTGCTCTGCCTTCTGTGGAGATGGTATCTGCTACCTCCTCCAAAAGCTCCTCATCAAAAGTTGCTCCAAGGCCGATTGCCTGTGGAAATACGGTTGCCACTCCTGCACGGGCAACACCATGTAGCGCCTCATTCCACCAGTTATACGATTTCACTCCAAGTCTTTCTATAGCGGGAGCTGTATAAAGGGTTTGGAATACCTTTTCCTCAAGGGTCATTCTGGATACCAGGTCCTTTGCCCTCTCCTCAAAATTTAGTGTTTCATCCAAATACGCTTTGTAATCCTGCATGTGATTTCCTCCTGTAAAAATATTTGAATTTCTATGGGTAAGTATCATTAAAAATCCATAATTGCATAGAGTGCTTCCTTGGGTTTATGATTTTCATCAAACAGCAGCGGCCAATTTTTACGGCCTTGAACAGGGAAGTTATCCAGCCAGGTTTCATCGTCTGCTACTCCCCAAAGCGTTACCGTATTAATTACATCCTTGTATTCCCTGAATATTTTAAAACCCTCTTTATAAATCGCTGTCTGTCTGTTTAATAACTCTATGCCCGGTCTATCTAGTTTTGGCGAATCCTCGGATTCATATACAGAAACATCCATCTCTGTTACCTGCAGCTTAACGCCCAGGCTTGCATATTGCTCGATTGCCCGCTTGACATCATCCATAGGCGGGTAGTAAATATTCCAATGGCACTGAAGCCCGATTCCATCCACAGGCACACCCCTGTCAAGCATGTCCTTAACCGTCTTATATATCTTATCCCTCTTTGGGAAATTACTTTCATTATAATCATTATAGTACAAATCTGTCTCGGGGAGAACCTCTTTCGCATAGTAAAATGCATAATCCATAAAATTCTCTCCTATAATTTCTGACCATGGGCTCTTTCGATAGAGTAGTTCGCTTTTATCATCTATCGCTTCGTTTACCACATCCCAGCAATAAAAATCATGTTCATACCTTTTCCCGACATGGGATATATGGTCCTTCATTCGCTTTAGAAGAATATCCTTTGTAGCATCTTTAAATACCCATTCAGGGGTCTGATTGTGCCATACAAAGGTATGTCCTCTCATTATCATATCGTTATCTTTTGCATATTTCAGAATTTTATCAGCTGCATGAAAGGAATATTTATTCTCCTCATTCTGAAGATTAATAAATTTTGTTTCATTCTCACAGGTTATACTGTTAAAATGTTCTCGTAATAATTCACTGTGTGTATCGACCGTTTTTGTGTTAACTGCTGCACCAATTTTAAAATAATCCTTATATTTGTCCTTTAGTCCAATCATCGCTCTCCACTTTCGTTTCTTTACCCAGTGCAGCTATCTATCCAGATTCGTCTTTTATATGCGTACATCCGGATTTGATAGCCGCACTGAATATATGTACTATATACTCCCCCCGAAGTAATTCTTTACAGCCGCATTAGTCAAGATAGAAGTCATTAATTAAGCTTTCATAATTTGCGCTGGCTGCATCTGCAATTTCAATTGCAGAGAAGTTTGCCAGACCTCCGTTATCCTCATTCGAACCATGACGGAAGCTTAATCCAGGTATCATATATACTAAAGAAAACACGCCTTTTCCATTAAGCATAGGGGCTATTGTTTCCTCTACGGCTCTTGCATCTCTTACGCTGGCATAGTAGTAAGATAAATCTCCTTCATCTTCTTCATATCCGGGTACTACACCAACCCATTTGCTATAAGCAAATGCAACATCATCTGCTCTTGCGGTGTCCATATCCGCAGGCATAACTCTGGGATTCGTCAGGTACATGGTTTTATAATCAGCATTTGCACTGGATCCCTTCGGGAAGAACACAAATCCCCAATCATCTTCCATGTTGGCGATATCGGTATGTCTGTACCATTCAGCAGGCATCATAGCAGCCTTCCCTGTCGTAAAGGTATCAAGGAAGAATCTTACCTCATCGGAACCTGCTTCCAAAGGTCTCGGCGCAATCAGTCCCTCATTGAACATATCTACAGCCAGTTGAATTGCAGCCAGTACATCATCTGCCTTCTGGTTGTTCTCATATCTTCCGGTATCCGGATTAAAACGTACATAATCCGCACCATTGCTAAATACTGCTGCCTTAACGATTTCTCTCTGCCATCCGCAGACACCATATACATCGGTCAGACCGTCATTATTGGCATCTACCGTCAGCTGTCTTGCCAGTTCCTTATATTTATCCCAAGTCCATTCACCGCTGGCCTGAAGGTCGTATAAAAGATCCGGCTCTAATCCTGCCTCTTCAAAAAGACGTTTGTTCCAGAATAATCCCAGGCCAAGCAGCTCTTTAACCTCTGAGAATGCATAGACCTTTCCGTTCTGTGTATAAGATTCTTTAACTGCCTGATTCCACATATCATCTTCAAAGTTATTAAAGCTTGGCAATTCACTTACCGGATACATCAGCCCCTGCTTTAAGGGTTCGGGAACCATGGCAGGGTCCATAATGAATATATCCGCAGCAGGGTCACCTGCCATTGTAGATGTGATAAATAATTCTGCATAATCCGCCCACCCTGCAACATTTTCCTGTGACAAGGTGAAATTATGCTCTGCCTGCAGCTGCTCACGGTAATCCCTCTGGTCTTCTTCCTTCTTCGTCTTAGCCTCTGCCTGACCGGTTGTATACCAGTCCGCTACTGTAATCTTGATTCCCCCCAGGTCTCTAGGCGGCTCTGTCGGAACAGGTGTCGATGTGGGGTCGGGTTCATCATCCTCAGCATCAACATCCGGATTGTTCTGTACTGTTTCAAGGTCATCCTTCTTTGATCCATCCTCAGGACTTCCCTTCTTTCCACAAGCCGTCAAAGCAGACAGTATCATAGAAAGTGCTAACAGGACCGCTAATGTCTTTCTCAACCTCATTACTTTTCCTCCTTTTTGATATTCAATTCAAAAATAACTACATCTTTATGCCCGCTTGGGCAAGGCTTTCAACAAAGCCCTTTTGAGCAACAAGATATATGATAATTAATGGTGCGATTACCATTAATGTACCCGTGGATATAATAGCCTGTGTATAA
>JAEZXP010000097.1 GCA_023419655.1 Bacillota bacterium
GTCCCGCTTTATCCTCAACTCTTTCAATTTTGCCAAACCGTTTTATCAGGGAATATTCATTTTCCTTTGTGATAACCAATATATTGGACGCCAATACAATAGCGGCAATAAATAATATGATAATCAATGCACTGCCTATTCTTTTAATCTTTTTACCCATTAGTTACTTCCTCCTTCCGTAAATGGTTCAAGGGGCAGAAACTTATTAATATTGGATTCTCCGCTGTCTATAATTACCTTTAACGAAGGGAGAATATCCTCCATGGCTTCATAGTACATTCTTTCCTTTGTAATCAGAGGATATTTCATATATTCCTCATACATCTCGTTAAATCGGACAACCTCAGCCTGGGCTTCGTTGATTCGCTTTGTTTTTGTGGATTCTGCCTGCTGAAGTATCTTATCCACCTCGGCTATCGCCTGAGGCAGCTTTTCATTTCTATATTTATTGGCATTGTTGACTGCCGTATCCTTGCCCTGTTTAGCCGTTTCTACCGATTTAAAAGCTTCCATAACTTCCACTGTAGGAGGCTCCGAATCCTGAATTGTAATATTCACCAGCATAAGGCCGATATCATGCTCGATAAGATTCTCCAGTATCGATTCTTTTATTTTTGACTGTATTTCGTATTTTCCTGATGTAATTACGCTGTCAACATCATAGCTTCCGACGATGGTACGGATATTACTTTGAGCAATATTTTTCAATATGGTTACGGGGTCTGAGGAAGCATAAAGAAATTTAATCGGGTCTGCCACCTTATATTCTACGAAGAAATCTACGTTAACAAAATTGAAATCCCTTGTTATCATTACCGCTTCACTTTCAAGGGTCTGGCCTGTATACTCATCATATCCGATTGGAAATCCCTTTATGGTGGTATCCACCTTATTTACCTTCTGTATAATGGGTATCTTAAGATGAAGTCCCGCATCGGACACTGTCTTTGCTTTTCCGAAAGTGGTTACAACCGCCTGCTCTTGTTCCTTTATTGTATAAAACGAGCCTAAGCTAAAAATCGCCACGACCACTACCAGAGCAAGAATAACAAAAATATTTTTTGCTTTTTTTAGAAAGCCTCTAAAATCATCTCCCGATGGGAAATCATATACGCCTTTTTCTGCCATTCACATTACCTTCTTTCTGTATTATATTTTTTGAAGCATTGTTACTGTCTTATCTGTCCATTTCCGAATATGATATATTTGGTCGTAGTCAGTGCCGAAAGACCCATCGGGCCTCTGGCATGAAGCTTCTGTGTACTGATTCCGATTTCCGCACCAAATCCGAATTCATTTCCGTCCGTGAACCGGGTGGAAGCATTGACATACACGGCTGCCGCATCAATCTCATTATGAAATTTCATGGCATTATTATAATCCTTCGTGATAATCGCATCGGAATGCTTTGTATTATACCGGTTGATGTGGGAAATCGCCTCATCAATACTGTCTACCACCTTTAAGGATATGATTCTGTCCAGATATTCTGCACCATAATCCTCTTCCTCTGCGGGAATGCAGCCCGGACTGATTGCACATCCTCTTTCATCAGCCCTGATTTCTATATCCTTTTCGTTTAGCCGTTGATATACCATCGGTATAAATGCCTGGCTTACCTTCTCATGAATGACAAGGGATTCACAGGTATTGCATACACCAAGCCTCTGGGTCTTTGCATTGTCAATAATATCAAGCGCCATATCAAAATCAGCAAATTCATCCACATATACATGGCAATTGCCTGTTCCGGTTTCAATAACAGGAACGCTGCTATTGTCTTTAACCGACTGTATCAATCCGCTGCCGCCTCTTGGAATCAGTACATCTATGTAACGATTCATCCTCATCATCTTGTTTACATATTCTCTGGATGTATCTTCAATCAAGATAACAGAATCTTCTGATACTTCGGATTGCCTTAATCCAAGGTGCAGGGCTTTAACGACGGCTATATTGGATTGTATGGCATCACTTCCGCCTCGGAGAATAACCGCATTTCCGGTCTTAAAGCATAATCCGAAGGCGTCTGCCGTTACATTGGGACGGGATTCATAGATAATTCCGATAACCCCCAGGGGTACTCTCTTTTCTCCTATAACAAGCCCATAGGGGCGAACCTTCATCGATAAAACCTCACCAATGGGATCAGGAAGATTTGCCACCTCCAGTAAGCCCTCTGCCATCCCGTTAATTCTTTCAGGGGTAAGCGTCAGCCTGTCTATTAAGGATTCCTTAACACCGTTCTCTCTTGAGCGCCTGACATCCTCCAGGTTGGCTGCCAATATCTCCTCCTGACTGTCAATAAGAGCCTGGGCACAGGTCTTTAAAGCATTCATCTTATCATCCTGCAGCATAAGAGCCAATTTTACCGAGGCCTTTTTAGCCCTCTCACCTATCTTCTCCATATAATCCATGGGAGTCCTCCTTTCTTATAACTGTATCGGCGGTTACAATATAATCTGCGGGAATATCGTATCCATCCGCTGTTAGCTGCTCCATTATCTGAAAATCATATGCCAGAGCAATCTTAATCCATTCATTATGAGGATATCTGCCCAAATAGCGGTCATAATATCCCGCTCCATAGCCTACTCTGTTTCCTGCCTTGTCAAAAGCAAGACCCGGAAGCAGCATAAGCTTTTTATCATCGGATACATCCGAAATATATTTCTGATGGATGGCCGTATCCGGCTCGAATATGCCGAATTTGCTCCGAACCAGATTGTCACAGCTGTCTATCCTGTAAAAGTTCAAATCATCTTTCTCCACTCTCGGAATATATACCTTCTTATTCATACCAAAGGCTTTATCAATAATCTCCGTGGTATCGACTTCTGAGCCAAAGGAAACATAGGTAAATACCGCATCACACGCCTTAAATTCCTTCAAACCGTATAATCGTTCGTGTATCCTCTGATTATATTCATTCCTAAGATGAGCGGGCAGCTGATTTCTGATCGCCTTCATCTGGCTTCGTATCTCATTCTTCGTCATAGACTTCACGATAAAAGCTCCTCTTGATAACCGTCGCCTCCTCCGTGTCCGTTCCTGTTTCAGACACTGTCCCGGAAATCTCTTCTTCGGCATTTCCCTTGTGAGTACCCGTTGAATGGTCTCCTGCTTTTGTGACAGAACCGTCAGGATTTACAAAGGATACTCTGTCTAAGGTTCCTCTCAGATTCTGCCTGATGGCCTTAATATACTCTTCTCTAAGATGTGCCTGCTCCTCTTTCTCTTTCTCCGTTAATCCTACTGACTGTGATTTATGATATAATTCATTGATTCTCTCTATGTTCAATTCCATCTTAATTTTATCTCCTTTTTTAAACCTTACGAATATTGCTCCGTCCTGATATAATCCATGATGTCAAAGTCTTTTGCCTTATGCGCCAGGAAAAGTGTTCCTATATTCTTTCCTTCGATTACACGGTTAATATTTTGTACCTCATCACCGTTTGTAATCACCATATCGGCTCCGGACGAATTCGCGATTTTAGCCGCTGAAAGCTTCGTAGCCATTCCGCCTGTTCCAAGATTACAGCCGGTTGAGGATTTTGCCATATTTAGTACGTCATCATTGATTTCATGGACACAGGATATCATCTTTGCATCTTTGTTCTTATGAGGGTCATCCGTATAGAATCCGTCAATATCAGATAATAAGATTAGTAAGTCTCCTCCCACCAATGCCGTAACAATTGCTGAAAGGGTGTCATTGTCGCCAAAATCCAGTTCATCCAGCTCATCTGTCGATACGGTGTCATTCTCGTTTACGACCGGGATAACACCCATTTTGAATAACTCATTAAAGGTATTCTGGGCATTTCTCCTGCTGATATCATTGAGCATGGTATGCTTGGTCATCAGTATCTGGGCTGCCATCTGATTGTATTCTGCAAATAATTTCTGATATGCCGTCATCAGTCTTGCCTGGCCGATAGCGGCACAAGCCTGCTTAATGGAGCGTTCTGTCGGCTTTTCTGAAAATCCCAATGCATTCCTGCCAACGGCGATTGCTCCCGAAGTAACCAATATTACATCCTTGCCCTGGTTTCTAAGGTTTGTCAGGATTCTTACCAGTCTCTCCAACTTATCCAGATTAAGACGTCCTGTTTCCACATGGGTTAATGAAGCCGAGCCTATCTTAACAACGATTCTCTTTTTATCCGCTAAATAATTTCGTTCCTGCACTTTCGATTCCTCCAACTGTAAATGTATTTTATAATAGATATCTTATCATCATATTTCTCCCCATTCCTGCGCATGTTTTAATGGCTCGCTTGCGAGACAATGCGTATATCAAGTTTGTGCCAAGTGTGTTCTTTACACTTTGGATTAACGCAGGCACAAAACTTATATGGTTGAAAGTGTATTTCTTTATCTCTGTGCATGACTGCCTGCAAGATATCCCGTACTCCACGCCCACTGCAGATTATAACCTCCGCAGGTACCGTCCACATCCAAAAGCTCACCGGTAAGGTACAGGCCTTTTTTCTTTTTTGACTCCATCGTATCCGGGTCTATCTCCGAGGTGGCCACTCCACCGGCTGTCACCTGGGCAAATTCAAAGGTATTCGTTCCGTTAATCTGTACCGAAAACTGCTTTATCCATTCTGCCAGCTTTGTGATATCGGACTTTTGGCATCTGTGACAGGGTGTATCCGGGTTCAGCTTTGCTTCCCGTATTATCACATCGTTAAGCTTATGATTAAACATTCCTACCATCATCTGTCCCAGGGTTTTATCCGGATTATTCTTGCAGCGGTTCATCAGCAGCTCTGTCAGCTCCTTTAAATTGCCTTGACGGAATATATCCAGAACAAGGCGGACCGGTTTGCCGGCATCCATCGCCTTTGAAGCAAAGCGGCTCAGCTGCATAATCGGAATTCCGGATATTCCGTAATCGGTAAATATAATTTCTCCTTCTTCCTTTGCCATAAGCTTTGAATCTGCATAGGCACCAACTCCCGCCTGTATACGGACGCCGGATACGGATTTGCAGAATTTATCCGGTGATTTTAAGGATACCAGTGCAGGTAACGGCTTTATAATCCTATGCCCAAAGGACCCGGCGAGCAGATATCCGCTTCCATCCGAGCCAAGCTTAGGAGATGCACAGCCTCCTGTCGCAAGTATTAATTTGCTGCCATGATAAACTTTTCTGCCTCCGTCTGCCTGAATCGTATTAACGGTAAAATCAGGTTTGGTAATCTTCGTTACCTTCTCATTATATGCGAACTTCACCTTTAATCTTTCACATTCCATTAAGAGTACGGACAACACACTGGCTGCCTGCTCGGAATTGGGATAGACATACCCTTCTCTCTCTTTCGGCAGGATACCCAGCCTTTCAAAGAATTGCAGCGTATCTCTACTATCAAAATTAGACAGCACCTTCATCGGAAATGTACTGTCGTCAGATTGGTAGCAATCCGGTGCCTGGTACATGTTCGTAAAATTACATTTACCATTACCGGTTGCCAGTATTTTTTTACCCGCCTTTTCCTTTTGTTCAATAACAAGAACCGAGCCGCCCTCTGAGGCAGCCGCAATTGCAGCAGCAAGACCGGAAGCACCGGCACCGACAATCATCACATCATAATCCAATTCATAATCATACCCTTCGGATTTTTATCAATTACATTGGTTTCATTATATTTTAACAGCACTATTAATTCAAGAGTTTATTATCTTATTTAATAGAATGTTCTCCAAATTTTAATTAAACACTAATATAAGACCCGAATGCTCGAATATAGGGAAATAGTACCTGGTACACAGGTATAACCGTCATGCACCGTTAGAAGGGGCTGTCGCAAAATAGCATCAGGCACACAGGTATGAACCTCAGGTGGTACACCTGTGTACCAGGTAGCATTTTGCGACAGCCCCTATACGAACAGCATGTTTGTATTTTGTAATTCATTCTTGTGTGCCGTGTGCCATAACAGCACCCTCTTAACTTGTATAGCTCTCCAGCAGTGAATACAAATCATCCAGATTGTCCACATAGATTCCACGGCTAAGGGCAATTCTGTCAGCTTCGGGAAGATTCTTTGCCTCGATATGGGTATAATCATAAATTGATTTTAAATCGCTGTTATAGACGACCACATATCCGTTCTTTACTACAACATAAAACCGGTAGGGTACCATGTCGGCATCATAGCTCTTTCTTACTTTTACGGCCTTATCCGAAAAGGATAATAGCTCATAAGACAGCAAGCCCTTGTTGTATTCCGACAGAGGCAAATCCCGCATATAAGAATCCAGGTATTTTTCGACTTCTTCTCTTGTAAGCCCGACGATATCTCCCGGCGGATTTTGCTCTGTCTCGTCAAGAGAGCCTTCCTTCCGGTCATATATCTCAATTATAAACTTGGTGGACGGCTGTATAACCGGCTCGGGCTGTACGCCCGCTTCTACGGTTTCGCCCGTATCCGGTTTTTCATCATCTGCATTCTCCGCATCGTTTTCTGCCGTAACAACCGGTGCCTGAACCTCATTATTATGAAGAGCGGCAAATTCATCTGTCCGCTGGATTGCTCGTTTATTAAATTGCCGTAGAGCATGCTGATAGCTTAAATAATAGCATGCACTGAAAAATACGGATAAGGTTAAAAATCCTAATAAAAAAATATATGCCTTTTTGAGCTTCATAGAACCACTCCTTTGGCATATATTCTCTCCAGTATTTACATTTTTATACAAGTTGTATTTTATAAGTTAATCATCTGAATCTTAACGCTTTAAAATATGAGCCCATTGCAGAAACCGGATTATCATTTCTCCCTTCGGCAGATGCTCCAGCTCCTCCTCCTCAATTCCCTTCATAAAGATGAGCAGCGCAAAATATATGATAACCGCCGCAATCAAGGATATAATCGTAGAAAATCCATTGCTTCCGGTCCACTTGTGAAGTCCGAAATGGATAAAATAAGCGGCAACACCCATCAGCCCGGCACTGACCGCAGGCATGGCAAAGGTCTTTAGAATCTCCTGCCTGTAATTCAGATATTTCTCAATGGATATCCAGTTGAGGATGCACACAATCATCGCAAAGGTAACATTACCTATGACCAGCGCATACCCGCTTAAATGGGTAAAGTTTAACAGCAGGTATACCAAAATAATATGAATACCCAAGGAAATAGCAGAGTTAATAACCGGAATCTTCAGCTTGTTAATTCCCTGAAGGATGGCGGTGGTTACCGTGGACAGCGAATAAAACACGATAGCAATCGCACCCAGTCTGAGATAATTGGCATCCAGCTGGTTGGAGCCGGGAAAAAGCATGTTCAGTATCGGATATGCTAATACTCCCATTCCTACAGCCGAAGGAATCGCAATTATCATATTGAATTTTATCGCCACATGGGTTTTATTTCGTATCACCGCATCCATTCCCCTGACCTTGGCAGCGGTAATGCTGGTAACAATGGCCGCACCGATGGCAGAAGCGATGGCAACAGGCACGTTGGAAAGATTACGGTATTTATTGCCGTAGATACCAATCAGTGTGCTTATGTTTTCGGTTGTATACAAGCTGCCGGGAACCACATTGCCAAATACCGCACCGTCAAAATGGGTTACTTCCTTTGCAGCCATAATATTTCCGAACATTGCATTGTCGATGACACCGCTTATATGATATACCGTTTGACTGAGAATGATAGGAGAAATCGTAACAACCAGCATTTTAAATATATCTTTATAGGAATCCTGGTATGTCGTTCTGTCATGATTAATCTGCCTTCTAAGAACCGGACGGTACAATATGTATACGAACATAAGGAACAGCAATCCGGCGGCAGCACCCGCCAGGGTTCCAAGCGTTCCTCCCGTTGCCCCGTAAGAAGCTACATTCGGAGAAGCACTGAAATTTTTCACAAAATAATAGGCGGAAAGAACGCTGACCAGTGCATTGACTACCTGTTCAATAATCTGTGATACAGCCGTCGGTATCATGGTATTCTTTCCTTGATAAAATCCGCGAAATACACCCATAATGGAAAATACAAACAATGTGGGTGCCAATACCTTAATCGGTAAAATTGCATTTGCATCATTATTGATTACAGTGGCAAAAAATTCGGCTCCAAAAAACAAAATCAGAGTAGCTGCTAATCCCACTACTAAGGCAAAGCCCATGGCACATATAAATATCCTGTAAGAATTCCTGTGCTCCTTCGTAATCCCTTTTGCTGCCACCAGTTTAGATACTGCAAGCGGTAAGCTGTAAGATGAAAGTATCAAGGCAATACTATATAACTCATATGCCATTGTATATAATCCCATTCCCTCATCACCGATAATACGGGTCATCGGTATCCGGTATAGAATACCTATCATCCTGACGATAAGTGACGAAGCAGCCAGTATGCTTCCCTGAATTAAAAATTGATTCCCTTTTCCTTCTGTAGCCATGTTTCTCTCCTTTATCCAAAGACAAACTTACCCCTGTAAGAATTTCTTATCAAAAGCTATTCTATCACAACATCCTTCGTTCGGCTATTGGGATAAATAGCGATATAGGTTTTTCCCGGATTGATTGTCAATTCCTCACCTGCGGAATCAAAATATCGCATCCATTGCTTCTTCTCATTCTTCTTCCAGGTAATATCTATCTTCTTGCCATTTGTAATATAATAGCCGGTTCCTTCCGCATCTTCCAGCTCCATGGTTTGATAGCCATTCTTATCAATATCCCATTCCTTCACGAATTGAACAATGATATTTTTAAATGTCAGCTGCTCTCCTGTATTGGAATCCTTATGAACCTCATTAAATTGATACCTGTAATACAGCTTGTCCTCTGCATTATAGGTCAGGTACGGCTTATTATACGGATACTTTATAGAAATCTTATTGCAGACCTCCCCTGCGGGAAGCTCTGTATCTTTCTCATAGAAGGAATAATGAGGCAGCGTATCCGGCTTGCGTTCTGTCTCGTATTTTTTCTGCTTAATTCCTTCCAATATCTTATCCAGGCTGGTGAATGCATTATGGGGTGCTTTCATATTCTTATCGCGGTAAAATACCGTCGTTCCGATTCCGGTTTCGCCGTCAAGGTTGTTAATACCAAGTGCCTTTAGCTTGGATACGGCATATTTTGTTTTCCCGTAATGGATATAGATTGCATCATATTCATCTGCAAAGCTGGCATAATAATGCCTTGAGCTTCGTATGGAGCCAATCCTGTCTCCGGTAAAATTCTCACCAATGGCAAGAAGTCTTGTAATTCCCCCTTCAACCAGAGCTTCATACACGATATCAGCCTGACCGATACCCCATTGATTTCTTACGGTTTTGAAATTACTAAACTGGATGGCATAGGGACGTTTGCTCCCTATCTCAACCGGTACCCACTGTCCTGAAAGGGTGCTTATCATCTCTCCTTCATGGGTCTCTTCCGCTATATCGGGCACATCCGTAGGCTCCGGTGTAATTGCCCGGGTAGGAGCAGGTGTATTTTTATCAAAATCCTGAATTATATCATCATCTTCATTTGGTTTCTTTTTTTTACAGCCTGTCAGGATGCAGCTTGCAGCCACAATCATTACTACTGCCAAAAGAAGAATTCTACTTGCCGTTTTTTTCATGTCATTAATACCTTTCGAAGATTCATCTAAGAATTTCTAAACGCTTCAAAACTTCTTCCTGCTTTTCTTCCATTACTTCTCTTTCCTCATCGGTCATGTGGTCATAGCCCATCAGATGAAACATACTGTGTGCGGTCAAAAAAGCAATTTCTCTAATTATGGAATGTCCGTATTCTTCTGCCTGAGCGCCCGCCCGGTCAACAGAGATTACAATATCTCCAAGTATCAGCTCTCCGGTCTCCGGATTAAAGTATTCACTGCCCGCTTCCCCAAGG
>JAEZXP010000121.1 GCA_023419655.1 Bacillota bacterium
GGATTACATATGCAGAACTAGCGCTTGCTGAAGTATATGAGTTGTTACTGGGGGTGATGGGCTGATGGCTAATGTCTATGCTAATTTAATCAGAAAAGGGCTGAAAACAATCGAGGATGTGCCTGAAAACTTAAGGGCAGAAGTAGAGGCGATATTAAATGCTTAGAAACCTATTGACTTTTATTTTTAGAAAGGAGATTGAAACCATGGCTATGATTTATGTATCGTTAATAGTAAAAGGGTTAAAAACCTTTGCAGAGGTTCCACATACCTTAAAGGAGCAAGTAAGACAGATTTTGATTGACATTGATTGCGAACATTTGATTGTGGAGTAGTAACTAAATAACTAGCCAAGGGTATCCAGTCGGGTGCCTTTTTATATGAGCCCAAGGGCTCTTTTTAAATTAAAATGAAAGAAGGTAAAGAGATGGAAAAAGCAAGTAAGTTTAAGGTGTGGCTGACCGCATTTTTAACAGCTATAACAGGGTGGATTGGCATATTAGCTATCCCTGTTTTGATTTTGGTACTCTGCAATATAATTGACTATGCTACAGGACTTGTGGCGAGCAAATACCGCAACCAGAAAATCAACAGTTACAAAAGTTTTCGTGGAATTGTCAAAAAGATATGTATGTGGCTATTAGTTGCTGTGGGGGCCCTGTTTGATTGGTTAATTATATATGCAGGGGAAACAGTAGGAGTAGCTATACCAGTAACATTTTTAATTGCTTGTGCTGTGGCCATATGGCTAATAACTAGTGAATTTATTAGCATCCTAGAAAACATGAAAGATATCGGAGTTCCTATACCGCCGTTTTTAAGACCTCTTGTAAATAGTGTACAAAAACAAGTAGAGGATAAATCCAGGATAAGAAGTGAAGGTGATACAGATGTTGATTAATATTGATGCTGGCCATGGCAGTAATACAGCAGGCAAACGTACCGCCCCATTTCCTAAGGATGTTAAAATCAATGACAATCTCATAATCAAAAAAGGAGAGCAATTCCGTGAGCACGTTGCAAATGTAGGAGTTGCTTTTTTATTAGAGCAGGAGCTACAGCGATGCGGATTTGAAACCATGCGTACCGGGTGGAATGATGCTAACGCATTTGATGATTCTGACACTCCTTTAGCAGACCGTCAGAGAGCAATAGCAAAAGCGGATTGTGATTATAGTATCTCAATACACTTTAATGCCTTTGGAGACGGTAAGACCTTTAACTCAGCCGAGGGAGTGGGAATATACATCCATAACAAATACGCAGGGCAGAGTAAAAGACTTGCTGAAACAGTGTTAAAACATCTAGCAGGTGGCACTAAGCAAAAAAATAGAGGAGTAACTCCTCAAGCGTTAGCCATGTGCAATTGCAATAACATGGATGTTAAAGCGGCCATACTACCCGAGCTAGCTTTTATGACTAATCTTCGGGAAGCAACGGAGTTGATGACCAGTGAGAAGTTTTGGAAAGAATGCGCTGTAGAAATAGCAAAGGGTATGTGTGAGTTTACAGGGATTAAATACATACCCGAAAACTATATGCCCACAAAGGCTATTACCCCTTTATCTCCTAAGGAAGATATTAAATGGGCCCAGGAGAGGTTAAATACTGTATTGCCCGATTGGGTGCCTAGATTAAGGGTAGATGGCGATTATGGCCCCAAGACAAGGTATGCAGCATTAATCTATTGGGATAGCCTTGGCTGGGCCAAGCACATGAATGATGATGGGAAAAAGATAGGCACCGCCACTAGGGAAGCCCTTAGAGATGGTAGAAAAGCATAGCTGTGGCTTTGCTGTGTTGCCCAGGACGAGCAGAAATGAAAAAGGCGGGTATTTGGTTAGTTAGACCAGTATCCGCCTTAAAATTGATTTTACGAGGTTTTATCTGTATTTATTGATTATTCTTCTTTATTTTCTTCTATATGCTCAATCGATTCAACCGTATATGTATTCGCTTGCCTTAATTCCTCAACTATAAGTCCGATACCATAAAGGGAGAGACAAAGAACTAACGAGCCAACCCATGTTGAAATTAAAACAGAGGCATATATCACATCATTCTTTACTTCTTTTAATTCGTAATCATCCAAAGATATGTATTCATATTTTGGCACTAGCTGTGTGCTGGTGCTTAATTCCTCGGCCAAGTAGAAAGAACCTATAAAACCAAGTATCAATAATACTACAGCTGTGTATTTGCTTATTTGTGGAAATGTCATTATAACTCCTCCTATGTAATAAAACTAGCCCCATACTATTGTGTCTCTCTCCACAGTGTACAGGGCTGTAAAAATACTATATCACATTAGTAAAGTTTTGTAAACGGCAAAAATACGGCAAAAATATATTATTAATATATAAGAAACTAGATTAATGCAAAACCATATATTCAGCGTTAAAGTAGTCTAAATACGTCATTTATTCAAAAATACTAACTTTTTACAAGCATAAAACATCCCTACTATATACAATACTATGTATATCCTTTTTTTTCGCGAATAAGCAAAGGACCGTGAGGAATGAGCGAACCCTAAAGCTGCTTTTAGGGCTTTAGGGTTTGTTTATTCTCACGGTACGGGCAGACGCAAAATGTATCTGAAAAAGATACATTGAAAGGACGTAGTCCTTGAGCTTTGCTTGAGCAGAATATAAGTTTTTAAGGGAAACTTGCTCCGCTATAAAAATCCAATGCATGAGGTGTAATGATGAGAAGAAAGAAAATATACAGAAGGGTATTAATATCCTTTTTTTTGATTAATATAGCAGCCATTATTTATTTGATTATATTTAATATTCAAAGGAACATACCGGACGAAATAAAAATCATCGTCGACAGAGAGGAAAGCTTTAGCTTTAACATGCCTCTAAAGGCCAACATAGAGACGGAGGATATCGGTGTAATCAGTGTGAATGATACCAGGGTTCCGTCAAACCAGATTAACATTGACCTTAATCAGCCGTTTACTCTTTCTTCATCCCAGACAGGACAGTATAAAATGAGTCTGAGCCTTTTCGGATTATTTAATTTTAAGAATGTATCCATCGACGTAATCGACTCAGTAGAACTAATCCCCTGCGGAATGCCCATTGGAATTTCTGTGGAGACAGACGGTATACTTGTACTTGGAACCCATGGAATTACGGGAGAGGATGGCCTGAATTATGACCCTTCTCATAATAAATTAAAATCAGGCGATTATATTATCGCTATTAACGGCAAGAAGGTTATGAGAAAGGAAGAACTTATACAAGGAATTCAAAAATCAGAAGGCAAGGACGTACTGCTTGAAGTCCGCCGCAACAAAGACGTGATTTCCGTAAGAATCCCCCCGGTTAAAACAGCAGCCGGCGATTACAAGATTGGTACATGGATAAGGGACGATACCCAGGGAATAGGAACCTTGACATTCATATCGACGAACGGATATTTCGGAGCATTGGGACATGGTATTACGGACATGGATACAGGGGTTTTAATGGAGATAGATAATGGAACAATATACGATGCACAGATTATGTCCATCGTAAAGGGCAAGGAAGGTGAGCCCGGAGAGCTAATCGGAATGATTCGGCAAAGTGAAAAAAACAGAATCGGAGATATTACGGACAATACATTTCAAGGAATATTTGGGGTTGTTAATCACAGATATAAGCTTGAGGATGAATTCCAGCCCTTAAAGATTGGATTCAAGCAGGAGGTTAAGACGGGTAAGGCCTATATTCGCTGCATGGTGGAGGGCGTTATGAGCAATTACGAAATTGAAATACAAAAGGTGGACAGAAGTAATTCCAATCATAGCAAAGGTCTGGTCATTAAGATTACAGATGAGCGGTTATTAAACGTAACAGGCGGAATTGTTCAGGGTATGAGCGGCAGCCCTATTATTCAAAATAACAAGATAATAGGTGCGGTAACGCATGTATTTATACAGGATTCAACGAAAGGTTACGGTACATTTATTGAAAACATGGTAAATAAATTAGAATAAGCAAATGTTTTGTTATAAAAAGAAGTCGACGAAATATTATAAAAGTTAATAATGTTTCCGATATTACTGCACCACATAAGTTGTATATTTTATCCTATTATACAAAATATTGTGGTGTATGATTTTTTACGTTTTTTTTGTAAAGGAGACCTGTCGAATGGTGCGATAAGAAAGAATTGAATCTTTAAATTGGAATAGCTATAATTCACTTATGGTAAAAAATTACATTAATTACAGATCATATCCTTACCATATCGTACGATTTTGTGGTGAAACAATGGAATTCGTGTCTGATTATGGCTATAAATGTTAGATATTAATGAAATATGGGGCGGATTATCAGGTATAATTTGGTAATATTGCTATTCCTAAAATCATTGACGTCTATTTAACGAAGATATATAATATAGCTATATGACATCACGAAATACGAAGTTTTACAGTTAAAATCACAAAACGTGAAGCGGGTTTTGATAACACGAACATAAATATGGGAAGGGATAAAGGTACTATCTGAAACGGAGAAGGAAAACAAAAAAATATGGAGGTTGGGAAAAAACATGGGTAAAATTAACGTAGCTATAGTCGATGACAACGAAAGGATGGTTAATCTACTAGAAGACATTTTAAAAGAAGATGAAGACATTGAGGTTGTGGGGAAATCTGAAAATGGTATTGATGCTTTAAGTATGATTAAGGAGAAAAAACCGGATGTAGTGCTATTGGATTTGATTATGCCCAAGTTGGACGGGCTGGGGGTTATGGAAAAGGTAAAAAGGGATTCTGAGTTCAAGAAAAACCCATCCTTTATTGTAATCACCGCAATAGGACAAGAAGGAGTTACGGAAAGTGCATTTGAATTAGGGGCTAACTACTATATTATGAAACCGTTTGACAGCAATGTTATACTATCGAGGATAAAACAGATTAAGGGAGATTACCATAATAAACTGACGAATAACTATCGAGTAAGTGCATATGAGAATAAAAGTACATACATGGAGAGAAACCTGGAAACAGATGTTACGAATATTATCCATGAAATCGGTGTTCCGGCACATATTAAGGGATATCAATACTTACGGGATGCAATCATGATGTCAGTGAACGACATCGAAATGCTGAATTCTATAACGAAATTACTTTATCCCTCAATAGCAAAGCGCCATAAAACTACCCCAAGCAGGGTTGAGAGAGCCATCCGCCATGCAATCGAAGTGGCATGGAGCAGGGGAAAGATGGATACAATTGATGATCTGTTCGGATACACCGTTAGTAACGGGAAAGGCAAGCCTACAAATTCCGAGTTCGTAGCACTGATTGCCGATAAGATCAGACTTGAATATAAATTCAGGACATAATTCAATTATAAATAAAACAATCCCGGATAGTTAATTTAACTATCCGGGATTGTTTTTGCGTAAAGTAGTATAATATTCTAATAAAAACTTATAAAAAAGAATTTACCTGATTTTTAAAATATGTTATTCTTATTTTATATGCTTAAATCACATATGAAAATAGGAGGAATGATGAAGACAATTGAGTTGTTGGAAGTGATATTTGTATTTGCCGGTGGGTTAGGAATGTTCCTGTATGGTATGAACATGATGGGAGACGGATTACAAAAATCAACGGGAAACAAGCTAAAAAGATTGTTGGGCTATTTGACAAATAACCGATTAATGGCAGTGCTGGTAGGTGTGGTGGTAACAGGTATTATACAGAGTTCCTCAGCAACGACAGTAATGATTGTAGGCTTTGTTAATGCGGGCATTATGAATCTTGTTCAGGCAACAGGGGTAATAATGGGAGCAAATATAGGAACGACTGTAACAGCTTGGCTTGTTTCCATGGGTGAGTGGAGTACGTTTTTAAAACCCGATTTTTTTGCACCGATATTAATCGCAATAGGTGTGCTTATAACATTAATAACGAAGAATAAGAAGAAAAAAGATATTGCTGAAATTATTATTGGACTTGGACTTTTGTTTATCGGACTTAAATTTATGTCCGATGTAATTAAGCCATATGCGCAATCAGAAGGCTCTATATTCACGCAGGCTTTTGCCACGCTGGGTAAGAATCCGCTATTGGGAATATTAACCGGTGCGGTAGTTACCGCCATTATTCAAAGCTCTTCGGCATCCGTAGGCATCTTGCAGACCTTGGCGATGGCAGGGGTGGTAAATTGGCAGGCTGCGATATTTATTACGCTGGGTCAGAATATCGGAACCTGTATCACAGCCATATTATCCAGTATAGGTGCAAATAAAACTGCAAAGCGTGCAGCCGTGATACATTTGTCATTCAATGTAATAGGAGCGATTCTATTTGGAACGGTTATGTTTATCCTATTCAGGCTGAAGCCGGATTTTGCAGCTTCGGATATCAATAGTACACAGATTTCAATATTCCATACAATATTTAACATGACGAATACAATCGTACTATTCCCGTTTGCTAACTTCCTGGTTAAGCTGTCCGGATTATTTATTGATGACTCTAAAATGGAGACCAGTGCAGATGAATATCAGATTACACTTCGCCATTTGGATGAGCGTATTCTCGAAACCCCCTCATTTGCTGTACAAAATGCAATTAAAGAAGTAATTCATATGGGTGAAATCACGCTGGATAATACAAAAGAGGCAGTGGAAGCTTTGCTAAATAATGATGATGAGAAGGCAAGGAAGGTATTCGAGGTAGAGAAGGTGATTGATGCCCATCAAAAGATTCTGAATGAATATCTGGTAAAAATCAATAATCTCTCTTTGACGGAAAGGCAGCATAAGATTGTCAATAATCTCTTTCATACCGTTTCAAATATTGAAAGAATCGGAGACCATGCGGACAACCTGGCGGAGCTGGCAGAGGAAAAGGTCAGCAATAACCTGTATCTTTCGGATGAAGCATATGGAGAGCTTAAGAATATCTGCAATATGGCGGTGGAATCCTTTGAATATGCGTTAAAAGCCAGAACAGATGAAAATATGGATGATATCCATAAGGTAGAAATAATCGAAAAAGAAGTGGACAAGCTAAAGGATGAATTGCGTCAGAAACATATAGACAGGCTTTCACAGGGGCTCTGCTCTTCGGAAAACGGAGTAGTCTTTATTGATGCTTTGATTAACCTGGAAAGAATATCGGACCATTCTCTTAACATCGTAAATTATGTGGAAAGTGAGATATCGTAATTAGATATAAAACTGCACAAAAAAAGCAGTGTAACCATAAAAAATATAACTAATATCATAATAATCCATAAAATACTTAGTAAACCCTTGATATTTTGGATTATATTGTGTAAAATTATGATTGAGAAAAAATTGACAAACAGTAATCTGTTGCAGGTCTGTTTCTCAAAAATATGCTTTAACTATTCATAATAAATAGTTACAATAAATCAACGAATCAGGAGGAATTAATTATGGCAGTAAAAGTAGCAATTAATGGTTTTGGACGTATCGGCCGTCTTGCTTTCAGACAGATGTTCGGTGCAGAAGGTTATGAAATAGTAGCGCTTAATGATTTGACAGATGCTAAGATGCTGGCGCATTTATTAAAATACGATTCAGCACAGGGCAGATATCCAAAAGCTGATACCGTTGTAGCAAAAGACAATTCTATCGTTGTTGACGGTAAAGAGATTCGGATTTACAGTGAAGCAGACCCTTCCAAATTACCTTGGAAAGAGCTGGATGTAGATGTTGTTCTTGAGTGTACAGGTTTCTTCGCTTCTAAAGCAAAATCACAGGCACATATCGATGCAGGTGCTAAGAAGGTAGTTATCTCTGCTCCTGCAGGAAATGACCTTCCTACAGTTGTATTCGGCGTTAATGAGGATGTCTTAAAGGCATCGGATACAATTATTTCCGCGGCATCCTGTACAACAAACTGCCTCGCTCCTATGGCGGATACTTTAAATAAGATGGCTCCGATTATTAAGGGTTATATGATGACAATCCATGCTTATACCGGTGACCAGATGGTATTAGACGGCCCTCACAGAAAGGGTGACCTTAGAAGAGCAAGAGCAGCAGCAGTTAATATCGTTCCTAATTCCACCGGTGCTGCAAAGGCAATCGGCTTAGTTATTCCTGAACTGGCAGGCAAGCTTGACGGTGCTGCACAGAGAGTTCCTGTACCTACAGGTTCCTCAACAATCTTAACAGCAGTATGTGACAAGGCAGTAACTGCTGAGGAAGTAAATGCAGCAATGAAAGCAGCAGCGAATGCTTCTTTCGGTTATACAGAAGACGAAATCGTTTCCTCCGATATTATCGGAAGCACATACGGTTCTATCTTTGACGCAACCCAGACCAAAATCATGGACCTTGGAGATGGCAAGTCTTTAGTTAAGGTTGTAGCATGGTATGACAATGAGAATTCATATACCAGCAACATGGTTAGAACGATTAAATATTTTAATGAATTAGCTTAATTCAGGCAATTAATTTTAAATGATCCATATTGGGTCCGGTCTTAAAGGACCGGACCTTTTATACTTGATTGAAAAGGAGTTAATAAGATAATGAATAAGAAATCAGTTGATGATATCAATGTAAAGGGCAAACGGGTTCTAGTAAGATGTGATTTTAATGTTCCTTTGCAGGAGGGCAGGATTACCGATGAGGTGCGCCTTGTAGAAGCACTTCCGACCATTAAGAAGCTAATCAATGACGGAGGAAAGGTTATTCTTTGCTCCCATCTGGGTAAGCCGAAGGGAGTACCGAAGCCGGAGCTGTCCCTTGCCCCTGTTGCAGCAAGATTACCGGAGCTGTTAGGTCAGGACGTTGTATTTGCAAAGGATGACAATGTTGTTGGGGAGAATGCGAAAGCGGCTGTAGCTGCGATGAAGGACGGAGACGTTGTTCTTCTGGAAAACACACGCTATAGAGAAGAAGAAACAAAGAATGTAGATGTATTTAGCCAGGAGTTGGCATCCTTATGCGATGTATTTGTAAATGATGCTTTTGGTACTGCTCACAGAGCACACTGCTCCAACGTGGGAGTTACCAAATTCGTGGATACTGCAGTTGTGGGATATCTGATGCAGAAGGAAATTGAATTCCTGGGTAATGCCGTTAACAATCCCAAGAGACCTTTTGTAGCTATTTTAGGCGGCTCCAAGGTGTCCAGTAAAATATCCGTAATCAACAATCTTCTGGATAAGGTTGATACATTGATAATCGGCGGCGGCATGGCCTACACCTTTATGAAGGCAAACGGAGAAGAAGTTGGTAATTCCCTGCTGGAAGAAGATTATCTGGACTATGCCAAGGAAATGTTAGAAAAAGCAGAAAAGAAAGGTGTTAAGCTATTAATACCTGTCGATACCGTGGTAGCGAAGGAATTCTCCAATGATGCAGAGTATAAGACCGTAAAGCGCGGAGAAATCGAGCCTGAATGGCAGGGACTTGATATTGGTGAAGAGACCTGCAAGCTATTCGCAGATGCGATTAAGGATGCTAAGACGGTGGTTTGGAACGGACCGATGGGCGTATTTGAAATGCCGAACTTTGCAAAGGGTACAATAGCAGTTGCGAAGGCACTGGCAGAAATCGATGCAACCACTATTATCGGCGGTGGAGATTCTGCGGCAGCTGTTAACCAGCTGGGCTTTGGAGATAAGATGAGCCATATTTCTACCGGCGGCGGAGCTTCCCTTGAATACTTAGAAGGCAAAGAACTTCCTGGTGTAGCAGCAGCTAATGATAAGTAATTAATAAAATACATTAATTTTAATAATAAGCTTACATGTCTTGAAAGAACTTCGTAGCAAGCTTTTCCGTATTAAGTATTGTATTTTACGGAAAAGCTTGCTACAATCAGTATGGCAGAAAAACGGAAAATAAAAAGTGAATAAGAGAATATAGGAGGATAGTATGCGTAGAAAAATCATAGCAGGTAATTGGAAGATGAATAAGACACCCAGTGAAGCAATTGCATTGATAAATGAGTTAAAGCCTCTGGTAGCGACAGAGGAAGCAGATGTAGTATTTTGTGTTCCTGCAATCAGTCTGATTCCTGCCGTAGAGGCAGTTAAAGGAACCAATATTGAGATTGGTGCACAGAATATGTATTATGAAGAAAACGGTGCATATACCGGTGAAATCGCTCCGAATATGCTGACAGAAGCCGGAGTAAAGTATGTTATCATCGGTCATTCTGAGAGAAGAGAGTATTTTGCAGAGACAGATGAGACGGTAAATAAAAAGGTGTTAAAGGCATTTGAGCATGGTCTGACACCGATTGTATGCTGTGGAGAATCCTTAACCCAGAGAGAACAGGGAATTACGATAGATTTTGTACGCCAGCAGATAAAGATTGCATTTCTTCATGTTACAAAGGAGCAGGCAAGAGAAGCCGTTATCGCGTATGAGCCTATCTGGGCAATCGGTACGGGTAAAGTGGCTACCTCTGAGCAGGCGGAAGAAGTATGCAAGGCAATTCGTGATTGCATCGCAGAGATATACGATGAAGCTACGGCAGAGGCAATCCGCATACAGTACGGCGGAAGTGTCAGTGCATCCAGTGCCAATGAGTTGTTCTCACAACCGGATATTGACGGCGGATTAGTGGGCGGTGCAAGCCTTAAAGCTGATTTTGGCAAAATTGTTAATTACAAATAAATGCATACAGAGCTTGTGCCTGCGTCATTTGCGACACAAACTTAGTACGCAGGAACGGAGGAAGATATGAGTAAAAAACCGACAGTATTATTGATATTAGATGGCTATGGGCTTAACGATAAAAAAGAAGCCAATGCAATTGCAATGGCGAATACACCTGTTATGGACAAATTGATGGAAGAGTATCCGTTTGTAAAGGGCTATGCCAGCGGAATGGCAGTAGGTCTCCCGGATGGACAGATGGGTAACTCGGAGGTTGGACATATCAATATAGGTGCTGGCAGAATCGTATATCAGGAGCTGACCAGAATTACAAAGGAAATTCAGGACGGAACCTTCTTTGAGAATGCCGCTCTGCTTGCAGCAGTTGATAATTGCAAAAGAAATAATTCCGACCTTCATTTATATGGATTGTTATCCGATGGAGGTGTTCACAGCCATAATACCCATTTGTACGGCTTATTGGAGCTTGCCAAACGCCATGGACTCTCGAATGTATATGTACACGCATTTTTAGACGGCAGAGACACGCCTCCCGCTTCCGGTAAAGGCTATGTAGAGGAGCTTGGGGAGAAGATGAGGACGCTTGGTGTCGGCAAAATTGCCACAGTAATGGGCCGTTACTATGTTATGGACAGAGACAACCGCTGGGACCGTGTAGAGAAGGCCTACCGTGCCATGGCATACGGAGAAGGAGAAACAGCCGAAAGTGCAATTGTTGCAGTTCAGAATTCCTATGATAAGGAAGCCTTTGACGAATTCGTATTGCCTACGGTAGTATTGGAGGATGGAAAGCCTGTAGCAACAATTAAAGAAAATGATTCCGTTATTTTTTATAATTTCAGGCCTGACCGTGCAAGAGAAATCACAAGAGTATTCTGTGATGATGATTTTAAAGGTTTTGACCGGGGCAAAGAGAGAATAAAGCTGACCTATGTCTGCTTCTCTGAATACGATATTACAATCTCGAATAAGCTGGTGGCTTTCCATAAGGTATCCATCGACAATACATTCGGAGAGTTTCTTGCAAAACATAAAATGACACAGCTTCGGCTTGCTGAGACTGAAAAATATGCCCACGTTACCTTCTTCTTTAATGCAGGAGTGGAGGTTCCCAATGAAGGTGAGGATAGAATTCTTGTGAATTCTCCGAAGGTAGCAACCTATGACCTGCAGCCGGAAATGAGTGTATACAAGGTGTCAGAGAATTTGGTTGATGCAATCAAGTCGGACAAATATGACGTAATTATAGCGAACTTTGCGAATCCGGATATGGTTGGACATACCGGAATAATGGAGGCGGCCGTTAAAGCAATCGAAGCAGTTGACGAATGTGTCGGTAAGGTTATGGAAGCACTATTATCTGCAGACGGACAGATGTTTATCTGTGCGGACCACGGAAACGCAGAGCAGTTAATCGATTATAATACCCATGAGCCTTTTACCGCTCATACTACGAATCCAGTACCGTTTATACTGGTGAACTACGACGAGAATTATACCTTAGCGGAGAACGGATGCCTGGCTGATATTGTTCCTACCATGATTGATATGATGGGAATGGAGAAGCCGGATAAGATGACAGGAAAATCCCTATTGGTTAAGAAGTAAAAATATGTTGAAATAAAATACGTTCTGTGGTAGAATAGGCATAGTTTTGGAATGATTTTAGTTTGGAATGGAGGATTGTCGTGGAGGTTTTAAGAGCAATAGTTCAAATCGTATATATTGGTATTTGTGTAGTGTTAACAGTTATAGTGCTAAGACAGGAAGGAAAATCATCAGGATTATCCGGTGCATTGACCGGAGCGTCATCCGAATCTTACTGGAGTAAGAACAAGGGCCGCTCTGCCGAGGGTATGCTTGAGAAAGTAACGAAGATACTTGCTGCATTTTTTATTGTACTCTCCGTTGTACTTAATCTAAACTGGTAAATAAGATTAATATTAAAACACTCTGGATACCCAGAGTGTTTTTTGCTGATTGCCACTAAATCATTATTAAAATAATGGAATATATGGTATACTATGAAATATATTAAAATTTACAAGCAGGAGTAATGAATGAAAGAAAATAGTAAAATAGAAGAAAGAAAAGTTATGCTTAAGGAATTTTTTGAAAATTCTGAATATAAGCCAATGAGGTTCAGGGATATAGCAGCACTGCTGCAGGTTCCGAAGGAATCAAGGCATGAGCTGAAGGAAGTACTGGATTCTTTGGCATCGCAGGGGAAAGTAATTTTAGATGATAAGGGGAGATATAGAATCCCCGGAGACAATATCAGGACAGGAATATTCTCAGGAACACAGAAGGGCTTTGGATTCGTCATATTGGAAGGTGAAACCGAGGACATCTTTATACCTGAATTTGCTACCAAAGGTGCAGTGCATGGCGATAAGGTAAGCATTGCAATCGGTGAAAGGACAGGAAAAAGGAAGGAAGGCACGGTTGTTCAGATACTTGAACGGGGCATGAAAGAGGTCGTAGGAACCTTTCAAAAAAGTAAGAATTTTGGATTTGTTGTTCCCGATAATCAAAAATTCGGGCATGATATCTTTATTCCCAAAGAGCATACAAAAGGCGCGGTTACCGGACATAAAGTCGTCGTAGATATCACAACTTACGGAGATGAAGACCATAGCCCGGAGGGCAGGGTAGTTGAAATCATCGGCCATATCAATGACCCCGGAGTAGATATTATGTCCGTGGTCAAGGCTTATGAGCTGCCGGTTGAATTTCCGAAGGATGTATTCCGGGTACTGGACTTCATCCCTGATGAGATAGACCCGAAGGAAATCACAAACAGGATGGATATCAGGGATATTCAGACGGTAACCATCGACGGAGAGGATGCCAAGGATTTGGATGATGCCATATCCCTTACGAAGGATGGAGATATCTATCGTCTTGGTGTACACATTGCGGATGTTACCCACTATGTTAAGGAGGGGGCAGCCCTTGATAAAGAAGCATTAAAGAGAGGAACCAGTGTATATCTGGTAGACAGGGTTATACCCATGCTTCCCCATCAACTGTCGAATGGCATCTGTTCCCTGAATCCCGGTGTGGACCGGTTGGCGCTAAGCTGTTTTATGGATATTGATTCGAAAGGAAACGTAACCGGTCATCAGATAGCAGAGACAGTGATTCGTTCTGACCGGCGTATGACCTATACCAATGTATCCCGGATTGTTGAAGACCAGAACGAAGAACTTATGAAAGAATATGAAGAGCTGGTTCCAATGTTCATGCTGATGCTGGAACTGTCGGAGATTTTAAAGCAGCGCAGACATAAGAGGGGAGCAATTAATTTTGATTTTCCTGAAAGCAAAATAATTGTAGACCATAATGGAAAGCCTGTTGAAATCAGGGCTTACGAGAGAAATAAAGCCACCAAGATTATCGAGGAGTTCATGCTGATTGCCAATGAAACGGTGGCGGAAGATTTCTTCTGGCAGGAGATTCCCTTCTTATACCGTACCCATGATAATCCAAATGAGGAAAAAATTAGAGCACTCGCTATATTTATTCATAATTTTGGATACAGCATCAAGGTGGGAAATGAAGACATCCATCCGAAGGAACTGCAAAAACTCTTAAATAAGATTGAGGATACACCGGAGGAAGCGCTGATTAGCCGCCTTACACTGCGCTCCATGAAGCAGGCAAAATATACCGTGGAAAATACAGGACATTTTGGTCTGTCGGCCAAGTATTACTGTCATTTTACCTCACCGATACGCCGTTATCCTGACCTGCAGATTCACCGTATCATTAAAGAAAACATCAGCGGAAAGTTTGATAAGAACAGAAAGAACCATTATGATAAAATATTATATGAGGTGGCGAATCACTCCAGCAAAACGGAGCGGAGAGCAGACGAAGCTGAACGGGAAGTAGAGAAGATGAAAAAGGTGGAATATATGATGGAGCATGTAGGCGAGACCTTTGAAGGTGTCATCTCCGGTATAACCACATGGGGCATCTATGTAGAGCTTCCTAATACAGTCGAAGGAATGGTACGGGTAAGTGATATGAAGGATGATTATTATGTATATGATGAAGAACGGTACCAGATGGTAGGTGAGCATACCAAAAAGACCTATAAACTGGGACAAAAGGTTACGGTGGAGGTCTTAAGTGCCGATAAGCTTCTTCGGACCATTGATTTTGCAATATTGGAGGTTGAGGATTAAGTGGGGGAAAATATAAAGCTGATTGCGAATAACAAAAAAGCATACCATGATTATTTTATAGAGGATAAGTATGAGGCAGGCATTGCTCTTCATGGAACAGAAGTCAAATCCCTGAGGACAGGAAAATGCAGCATAAAGGAATCGTTCATAAAGATTGAGAACAGTGAGATGTTCATATACGGGATGCATATAAGTCCGTACGAGAAGGGAAATATCTTTAATAAAGACCCTCTTCGCGTAAGAAAGCTGCTGCTTCACAAATATCAAATTAATAAGATAAACGGTCAGCTGGCGCAGAAGGGGTATACTTTAGTACCCTTACAGGTGTATTTTAAAGGAAGGCTGGTAAAGCTGGAAATCGGACTGGCAAGGGGTAAGAAGCTCTACGACAAACGTGAGGACATCGCCAAGAAGGATTTAAGGAGAGAGACCGAACGAGAATTCAAGGTGAAGAATCTGTATTAGTATGAAGAGCAGTAACTATCCACTTTTTATCACTTGACACGATTGTATACTTATTATAAGATATAGATGCGTTTGAAAACCGATATAATCTGTATAAACGGGGTTGTACTGGTTTCGACGGGGGTTTTGAAATTGTGGTAGCCATTCGCAGACTAGGACTGCGTCACCAACTTAGAACTAAATATAAACGCAAACGATAATTACGAATTAGCAGCTGCTTAATTGCAGCTCTTGTCGGCCTTAGGCATCCCACGGCTTAAGATTCCGGCATCAAATTAGTGGGGACCTTTATCTTCAAAGCTTTGAGAAGATAAAAGAATCATGAAGCTACCAAAACCGGAAGCCTGTCTGTCGGCGTCCGGTAGAGGGAACAGTGTGGTAACGCCACACATAAAAGACGGACTGTAATGGGAGAGACTGCAATGGATGGGCTTTCGGACAGGGGTTCGACTCCCCTCAGCTCCATACTTAAACCCTTGAATTATCGAGGGTTTTTTATTTTGTGTTGCATTTCGTGTTGCATAAATTCTATAAATTCACTTAATGATTCGTTATTTTCATCTTTTCCGTAAAGTGTTAGCCAGGCTCTATATTTTACTAAGTCGAGACCATCATCTGTAGTTCCAAGTATATTTTCAAAGTATTTATCTATTACAACATCTGCTTCCTCGCGTCCTTTTGAAAAGGTGTGAGTATAAATTTCCTTCATGACTTTATCTGTTTTCCACCCTCCTCTTTCCATGGCATATTTATCCGGTATTTGCAGCATATGCATCACAGATGCGTTTATATGCCGCAGGTCATGGAATGTCATATGGGGTATATTGTTCTTTGAAAGCAATCTTTTAAAACGCATATAGATAGCGTGCCCGCTCATTGTAACCAGCTCATCCGCATCAGGAGAGGTCTTGTCAATAAGATACTGTATGTATGGTGGTATGCGATGTTTTCGTGTGCGAGTACGTGTCTTTGCTTGCTCTTTCCGTATTGCACTGCGGTCTACGTCGACAACAACCTCTTTGATGGATATATATCCATTGTTAATAAAGGATTTTTTAAGACCTCTGACCTCACTCAGCGAAAAGGATAGCCACATCGCGAGGAGAACTGGTAGTTCTATTTCGGTATCTTTTACTATGGATATAATAATCTCCGGAGGCGGCAGCTCCTTAATGCGCTTTATCTGTGTCGGAAGTGTAACCGTACAATTAAGGTCAGGGTGGTATCTATTTATAACAGCAGTTATCAAGCCATATGAATTTATTGCGGTCTTAGGAGATATAACTTTGGGATTTTTGCTATTTCTCATAGACATTCGCTTTGATTCCTTGTTAACGGCTGCTTGTAATAAGTCCTGCGATAATTTTTTGAGAGGCACATCCATCAGTTCCTGATAGCTGTTTCGTTTAATCTTTTTATATCCCTGTATAGTAGTCGGAGAAAGCACAGCATCAGAATTCTCTATATATTCAGTTATGGCTTCTGACAGCGTCATATTCACAGGCTTACTCTTTTTATTCTTATTTGCAGCAAATTCTGCCGCTGCAAACTCAGCTTCGCGCTTCCCGGCCGGAGACGGGTCATCACTGGTAAATGATTCGTATTTTCTCTGTTGCTTCTGCTTTCCGTTCTTATCAATAATAGGTTTTCCGTCTTTGTACACTGGTTCCGTATGGCTATAGACCAGACAGCGCCAGGAGCCGGAAGGCAGTTTTCGTGCTGTGCTCATAATATTCCTCCTTTTTGGGTATAAAAAATACACCCCTTGTTAATGTGGTGTTAGAATGATATAATATGCTTGCGAGGGCACTATATCATTCTGATTAGTGTTGACCGTCTCTGTTGGTAGCAGGGGCGGTTTTTTATATGCGTTATCTCATTATATATTTATATATATCTTTATCTCCGTCTATTTGAAAAGCGAGAGACAAAGGATTATCGCTTCCTTCGACCTCTTGTGGACAACTAATAATGAAACGAACACCCAGTGTCTTCAGAGGGGCAATAGATACTATATTAGCATAGCTAAATCCGGTGGTTGAATCCTCAGGAATAGCCTGACTTTTATATGTGTAACCGTTATTGTAGTCTGCTTTTACTGAAAGGATTTCATCACAATTTAAGTTTTGCTTAGCCAGATTTTTCACATCGGTGTCTATATGGATATAAACATTGCCTTTATCAGCAGGATAATGAGTATAAAATCCACTCGTGTCATCGGGAAGTATATCGTAAGAAAATTCAATCTTTTTGATTTCTACCTCAATATCGTTCGTCTTTATAATATCCCCTATGGAAATAGTTAGCACTTTTTCCTCTATCAATACTTCATCTTGATTTTTATCACTTGGGATTTCAACATTCTGATTTATCGAGGAAATAAGCGCAGTATCACTTTTATTTTCCTCAATCTTTTCTATGAGCTTCCTATTTTGAATTACTAAAAATCCATTTATAGACAAAGATAAAACGATAATGATTACAACTGGGATTGAAATCTTTTTTCTCTGGATTCTTCCGCAAAATGGGCACACCTCTATATAAACGCCGATTTCAGATTGACAATATTTGCATTTTTTTAACCCCTGCATAATAGACCCTCCCTGTATCTGTTAATATTTACTATTATAACAAGAAAAGGAATGAAATCCCATAATAAATTACAAACTTCCATACAACCAATGGTTCTCCATAGCTATTAGTTCTCTATCTTCGCCAAAATTAATGAAGGTAATCTTTTTGCATTTTTTACATGTAATATATGGTTCATTATATATCTCTACTCCGCAATTCTCGCACTTTTGGATACTGTATACGAAACACTCGGAATCAGTATTATAAAAATGTGCATACATCGATTTATCAAATCTTGTCATCTTGTGAGTAATTGTTCTGCGATACCAGCGCCGGTAATCATCAAAAGCATATCGGGCAGCTTCTTGCGATATACGGAACAGCTTGGCGACATCGTTCTGATTTTTGCAACAAGAATAATGGATTGCCATTCTTGGGGCAAGAAAGTGGCTGGCAAAATAATTTGCCTCTGCCTCTTTTTCCACATCCTGATAATCGCCGTGATCAAGTAGAATGTGTCCAAGCTCATGAGCAATTGAAAATCGGATACGTAATGGCAACATATGGTCATTATAATAAATACTATCGAACAATTTCAATGATTCGTCACTAACCAGAAGGCAGCTGTTTCTTTTCTCTTCAGATAATTCGGAATATTTATATAAGCGATAACCAAGATGTTTTACTATGTATGCACAGTCAACCGGGAATGATTTTATATCGCACTTGATAAACGTCTCCAATATTTTTGCATCGATTAAGGAATTTTGCAATGTAACTCACCTCATTAATCATCTGATAATAATGTCTTTATAATGTCTTGTTTCTGTTCTGTTGTAAGGTTTTTTCCGTTTCTAGCTACCAATGACTTTATATCTTCATATGTAGGCTCAAATTCTTCCTTTGGCACTCCGGCGGCCATCTCTTCTAAATCTTCTACTTTAATTCCAAGATATTTGCATATGATCAATATATTATCCATGGATGCTCTACCAACTCCGTTCTTTATTATCCCGTAGAGCGTTGTATAGGGAATACCACATTTTTCAGCAAATGCTTTTAGATTATACCCTTGGTTTTTGATCAATTGCTCAAGTATCTTTGCTTTTTCCATGACTTATCCCTCTATCGTTATTGTTTTCTTCATTATATACCGAAGGACAAATTTTGTAAAGCAAAAAATACGGAATAACGTAATAATTCGAAAGTCAGTATTTTTATATTGACCTAATTCGTAA
>JAEZXP010000123.1 GCA_023419655.1 Bacillota bacterium
GATATATACTTTGCCACATCACTGCCTGACGGTGGTTTATATGGTTCTTTCACTGTAATTGGAAAATGCCAGCTGCTATCTGTTATTTTATCTCTTAAAACTACTTTGGTTGTACCTACTCCTACAGCTGTTAATACACCTGATTTTTTTTCGATTTTAATTACGGAACTATCGTTAGCAGACCATTCCAATCTATCCGCATCCATACCATAGACTTTGGCTTTTAATGTATGTTTTGAGCCCAGTGTAAATATATCTTCAAACTCTTCCGGCTCAAAATACGGTTCTTCCACGACTATACTTATTTTTGATTTATATTTTTTCCCATCTTGACCAATGGTCACAGTAATTGTCGCTGTTCCTTTTGCAACCGGCTTTACAACTCCCTTTGACGAAACCGATGCCACCTTATCATTGCTGGACTTGTAAGTAATAGCGGCACTCTTTGATGTATTTTTTAACTTAATCGTATAATTCTTATAACCCACATACAGGGTCTTTTCAGCTGCAGTCACCGTCGGCACCTTAGCAGCTTCAGCGGCATGTACATATAAATTATGTACTGTATTCTGAGTTACATACAATAACGATATTGAGATAAGCACTGCTATCAAATATAATCTGCGTTTCATTCCCTACCCCCTGTTCATTATAAAGCTCCCTTGTATCCCCATTATATACACAGCTATTGCAAATTGTAAATATGTTCTTTACTATGTAATTATTGCACAGCCAGTTGACTTAGAATCACACTAACTCAAAAAGGTACCGTTCTAAATGATACATAGGGTATGAAAGTTATAGCTGTTTACCCTGCATAATTTAAAACGGCATCTTTAATATACCTATCTTTATATTACAGTGAATCCCACTTACGACAGCTTCTCCGGGCCTCCCCCTGATTCTGCCACATAGAACTTGGCCTTACGTCCGGTCCTTTCCTCATAGCTCTTGCCGGTGTTATGAATAAAGGATTCTATATTTCTCTCATTAACGATATTAACAGTACATCCTCCGAAGCCCGCTCCTGTCATTCTTGCACCGATAACTCCTTCCTGCTTAATGGCTGCTTCATATAATGCGTCCAGTTCATTGCCTGTAACCTCATAATCGTCTCTTAAGGATACATGAGATTCATGCATTAAATCGCCGAACCGCTTTATATCGTCTGCCCTAAGTGCTTCCATCGCTTCGATGGTTCTTTGATTCTCGTATACCGCATGACGGGCACGGCGAATGAGGTGTTCATCTTTTATAGCTTCCTTATATCTTTCAAACTGCTCCCTGGTCAGCTCTCCCAGGGTATTGATATTCGTTATCGTCTGTAGCCGTCTTAATGCCTCATCGCATTCACTTCTTCGCTCATTATATTTGGAATCTCCCAGTCCCCGCCTTTTATTGCTGTTCGCAATGACTATCTTTTTGTCTGCAAGATTAAGCGGAGCATACTCGTATTCCAATATGGAGGTATCGAGGAATATGGCATGATTTTTCTTCCCCATCGCCACGGCAAATTGGTCCATAATGCCGCAATTTACACCTACGTATTCATTTTCTGCATACTGGCAAAGCAGGGCGATATCCTTTAAGCTGATGTCAATATGGAATAAATCCTTTATTATGTATGCGGTAAGTACTTCCAGACTGGCGGAGGAGGATAGCCCCGAGCCGTTGGGAATGTCTCCCCAGAAAAGAATATCCATTCCGCGGTAAACCGAAGGCATATAAGAATGCCGGGCAAATGCCCAAAGTACACCTTTGGGGTAATTTGCCCAGTCATCCTCTCTATGATAAATCAATTCTTCCGGGGACGATATATCGTCCAGGGATGAAGTGATCACTCCTTTTTCGGGAAAATTCATGGAATAAAAGCGCAGAGCCCTGTCTTCACGAAGGCATGCTGCCCCGTAGGTTCCCATCTCCAGGGCGCAGGGAAATACATGGCCGCCGTTATAATCCGTATGCTCGCCAATCAGATTCACCCTCCCGGGAGCAAAGTAGGTATTTACTCCATCATCATACCCGTAGATATCCTTAAACCATTGCATCATTCTACTCTTCATTTTATATTCCAATTTCCTTTCTTTTGTATGCTTTTGCTATCATTCTATGATAGATTCGCTACTTTAAAAACAGTCTAGCACAAAAAAGAAAAAAGGAAAAGATACTATCCTAAAAGATAATTCTTCATATTCTTTAAGGCCGATTTCTCCAAACGGCTGACCTGCGCCTGGGATATATTAATCTCATTGGCAACCTCCATCTGTGTCTTTCCCTCAAAGAATCTAAGCTTAATAATATTATTTTCCCTCGGCGGAAGCTTATCCATGGCTTCTTTTAAGGAAATCGCTTCTATCCAGTTTTCCTCCTTGTTCTTCTTATCACTTACCTGGTCCATGATATAAAGGGCATCTCCTCCCTCCACATAGACCGGATCATACAAAGATACAGGACTTTGGATTGCATCAAGGGCATATACGATATCCTCTTTACTGATACCGATTTCCTCTGCTATCTCACTGATTGTCGGTTCTTTTTCATTTTTCTTTATTAAAGCCTCCTTGGCATAAATCGCCTTATACGCCGTATCCCGAAGTGAACGGCTTACACGGATGGCATTATTATCTCTAAGGTATCTGCGGATTTCACCGATAATCATGGGAACCGCATAGGTGGAGAATTTCACATTCTGTGTTATATCAAAATTATCGATGGCTTTCATCAGTCCGATGCAGCCTATCTGGAATAAATCATCAACATTTTCATTGCTGTTGGAAAACCTCTGGATAATTGATAGTACCAGTCGCAGATTTCCTTTAATATAGAGCTCTCTTGCTTCCTTGTCACCATTTAATATTCTTTGAAATAATTCTTCCTTTTCACTATTTTTCAACAGTGGCAGCTTTGACGTATTTACACCGCATATTTCTACCTTATAAAGAGCCATAACGAGACCTCCGAATCATCATGTCATTATTAATGTTCTGTCTGCAAATTAAATGTTTTGCTAACAATAATGATTCACTTTTTGGGTGCTCTTTATACGGTTTTTTACAATGAAATAATTTCCATTCAGTTATAATTACTCAAAACGTACCATTTCTTTTTTTAAACGCTTAATAATCTTCTTCTCAAGCCTTGATATATAGGATTGGGATATTCCCAGCAAATCCGCCACTTCCTTTTGGGTTTTTTCATTTCCGTCATCCGTGTTAAGACCGAATCTTAAATCAACGATAATCCGCTCTCTCTCCGATAGCTTGGATAAAGCCTTCCGAAGCAGCTTACGGTCTACTTCTTCTTCAATATTGCGGTATATGACATCCTCCTCTGTTCCAAGGATATCGGACAGTAAAAGCTCATTTCCATCCCAGTCCACATTCAAAGGCTCATCGATGGAAACCTCCAGCTTCGTCTTATTATTACGCCTGAGATACATCAATATTTCATTCTCTATGCAACGGGAGGCATAGGTAGCAAGCTTAATATTTTTATCCGGATTAAAGGTGTTAATTGCCTTAATCAATCCTATGGTTCCAATGGATATCAAATCCTCCACACCCACTCCGGTATTGTCGAATTTCTTAGCTATGTACACTACCAGTCTTAGATTATGCTCCACCAGGATGGCTTTCATTTCGCTATCCTGTTCCGTACCAAGCCCACTGATGACTTCAGCTTCCCTAATAGAATCCAATGGCGGAGGCAGAATCTCTGCACCACCGATGTAATGGATTTCGCCCCTTTGTCCGAATATAATTGTTCTTATGTCCGGGATCATCCGAAACTGAAATTTATTCTGTATTGACAACTTTAAAAGCATATATAACCTCCCAATTTTTTAACGCTACCAGCTTAAAGGTATTTCACAACAGTTCCTTATGTAAGATAACATGGTAATCCTTCTTACCATCCGTCAAACGGTTATCACATATTGCCACCGTAACCCTTTCATTGCAGATGCTTTCCTTATCCGTATAAATCATAACCTTATCAAGGCGGATTCCCAGCAGCATACCTGCTTTTCCGATGGACCTGTATGGGATAAAGCGAAATCGGAATGCCTTATTGTCTGATTGCCATAAAGGCATTTCGTCTGATTTTCCCTCCAGATAGCTTTTTGCAGCCTCCATATCCTGCCTGGCTTTTGGTGTCAAAAGTTCTTCCATCAAAGAGTTTTCTACGACCATGACAGGTTTCCTGCTAATCGGGTCATACAGGCAATTACCGGTATCCATCAGGCCCTTTGTCTTTACACAATGCTCCTCCAGAATCAGCTCCACCTCATAAACCAATGGTCTGTGAATCTGGTATAGTCTCAGCAGCCATAGTAGGAATAAAGCCACCACGGTTACGGCACAGATAGCGATTATGACGTATACCACGGAAATATTACTGAAAATATTTCCACCCTCATTGATAAGAATCATTCTGAGTCTTGTATGGTAATAAACGGAATTCATAAATCCACCTATAAAATATGTAATCAGGTTTAATACAAGCCACTGCTTCATCAAATCCGCAATCCCCAGCCTTCCAAATGCAATGATTATCATAAGCAGGGAGGCGGCAATATACATCATGGCAAATTTCAATACCGTGTTCATCCTTGGAAATATACTCAAAACAACTGTGAATGCTGCTCCGGCTGCGGCGGCTAAAGTAATCCTTAATTTGCTGCTGTTTTTTTTATTCACCTTTTTTACAAGGAAAATCAGGATTACATCAATGAAAAAGTTTATGAGAAACACAATATCCGGATAAACCTCTAAATACAATCTTCACCTCCACACCTTATGTTTTTAGTCATTCTGATTATAACTTGTTTAGAATTTAGATTTTGTCATTTTATAGTCATTGTTTATGGGTTTTCGTTTACTTTTTTTTACATATTGATTCCATATACTTCCTTTTAGAACGAAAAAAGCTGCCTGACTATTCGTTTCTGAATAATCTGACAGCCTAAATCTTCTATGTATTATGTTTTTTCGGTTTATTTATTACGATTTTTTTGTAAGAATTCCGGTATCTTGATTCCGCCCGGGTCCGTATTGGTATTGGCAGGAGCCTTTGCCGGCTGAACGACCGGTCTTTGCTCTGTATCAGGATTATAGCTATTCTGCTTTGGCATCGCAAACGGGCTGGGATTGGTAAATCCTCTGTTAATGCTGGTGTCCGGTTTCTTAATACCCATTGCCGAACCTTGTGAGGTCCGTCTTAGGAACTCCGGTGTCTTAACCAGTTCTCTGGACCTTCCGTCCAGACCTGTTGCGATAACGGTAATCGCTGCTGTATCCGGATTGGTATCATCATACATGGCACCAAATATAATATTCGCCGATTCTCCCGCTAATTCCTGAACCAGGGTAGCTGCATCGTTTGCTTCGACCAGACTGATATCACCGGATATATTGATAATAACATGACTGGCTCCCTGTATGGTCGTCTCCAGAAGAGGACTTGTAATCGCCTGCTTAACAGCCTCAATACATTTATCATCCCCTACTCCGACACCGATTCCTATATGGGCGATTCCTTTATCCTTCATAACCGTCTTCACATCGGCAAAGTCTAGATTGATAAGCCCCGGTACATTAATCAAATCGGTTATGCCCTGTACACCCTGCTGTAATACTTCATCCGCTTTCTTTAAAGCATCCGGCATGGTTGTCCTTCTATCAACAATCTCTAATAATTTATCATTCGGAATCACAATTAATGTATCGACATGCTCCTTCAAACGGTCTATTCCCGCAATGGCATTGGTCATACGGGTCTTTGCCTCGAATTTGAAAGGCTTCGTTACAATTCCAACTGTAAGAATCTCCATCTCTTTTGCTATCTGTGCAACGATGGGGGCTGCACCGGTTCCTGTTCCACCGCCCATGCCACAGGTTACGAATACCATGTCTGCTCCCTTGACGAGTTCAGTTAATTGTTCTCTGCTCTCTTCGGCGGCTTTTTGTCCTATCTCAGGCTGTGCTCCGGCACCAAGTCCCTTTGTGAGCTTCTCACCAATCTGAATACATACAGGAGCCTTGCAGTTTTTAAGATGCTGCTTGTCCGTATTGATGCAAACAAACTCAACACCTTTGATATTTTCGTCTATCATTCGATTAACGGCGTTATTCCCTGCTCCTCCTACCCCAATAACAAGTATCTTTGCAGTATTGTCCGCCTCATTTGTTCTTATTTCAAGCTAGGTCAATTCCTCCTTCATTGTATTCTCTAAAATTTGAACTACTGCTTTTTACAACATAAGACAAACGTTTTTTGTTTGTCGTTGTTTACATAAGACAAGCGGCTTACCGTTTGTCGTTGTTTACCTATTACCATATTAAACCACATTATCATGGGACAAAAGCTTATTCTTATACAACTTATTGTATTCTACTATATATAATATCTTTTAATTCCCAAATAATCAAGTATAATTTTATAATTTCATGAATTATTTGATAATTTTTTATCTAATCCTCCGGTATTTCCGGCTTTGCAATGAAATTATCCATTCCGGTACTCATATCGATTGTTAATTTTTTCCCTTTTGTCTCTAACGTGATGTTTTTTAGTTTTGCTAAAATTTCATCATAAGTACTTCGCTTTCCAAGCATGGCTTTAATATCCCCCAGGTCCAGTGTTACTTCATATTTACTGTTAAAACTGATGGTATTAACATCCAGCTCCCGCTTTTCTATTTGCTGTGTAAGATTCAGTATCACATCAAATAACTCTTCCTTTTGTACCTCCAGCTTTTCATTTAAAACTATTTTTTGATATTTCAGTCCCTTGACCAGCGGAATATCATCCAGCTTATTCGATGTGCTTTCCACGATGATTCCATCCTTATCAAAATACAGATAATCTCCCATGAATTCGATGCATCCTATAATTCTCTTATCATATACCCTGATATTAATCGAGTTTTTATCCGCCATCTCAAAGGACATTTTCTCTACGAATGGTATTCTGACCTCCATAAAATATTTGTACTTCAGATAAAATACAAGGGCATTATTATCCACCTGTGAGCTCTTCAGCCTTTCTATTATCTGCTCCTGATTATATCTGGAGGAGCCGGTTACAGTTATATTTTTCAGCTGAAAAACATAGACAAATACAGCCACAGGTAGTATAAGGAAAAACATAAGCTTCAGCAAATGCCCACCTAATCTTCTAAGTACACTATTATTTTTCCTTCGCAACTTCTTACTCATATTTCCTCACATTTTGCCTCTTCGACAGCATAAAATTTGATGAAAGAGATTTTACACAATATTCTCACTGCAATACCTGACATTCGCCCCAAGACTGCTTAAATCTCTGCAGATATCCTCATACCCCCGTTCAATATTGGTCGCTTCCCGGATAATTGTCGTTCCCTGTGCTGCAAGGCCTGCAATTACCAGTGCCGCTCCTGCCCGCAGGTCGTGCGCTTTTACCACAGCTCCCTCTAACCGGCTGACACCCGATATGATTGCTTTTTTTTCTGCTTCTTCAATAATTATCTTTGCACCCATTTTCTTTAGTTCAGCTACATTTTGATAACGGGATTCAAATATTTCTTCGATAATGGTACTATCGCCATCTGCGAGACTTAATACGGTCATTAGCTGCGATTGCATATCCGTAGGAAATCCCGGATAAGGCTGTGTCTTTAGCATCTCATACGGAAGGGGCCGCTTGTCACAGCTTATTTCCATATACTCTTCTGTTGCTTTTATCTTGCATCCAATTTTATCCATTACTCGTATCACAGAGCCTATCTGCCGCACAGGAATATCCCGTAATACCACATCCCCTCCGGCAGCTGCGATGGCCGCCATATAGGTTCCCGTTACAATTCTGTCCGGCGAGAGTGTAAATTCTGTATCATGGAGCCTCTTTACTCCTTCAATCTCTATAAAAGCCGTTCCTTTCCCGCAGATTCTGGCTCCGGCTTCCAGCAGGAAGTTACATAACTCGGTTACCTCCGGTTCCCGCGCTGCATTAAATATACGGGTCACTCCTTCTGAAAGCACTGCCGTAAGTATAATGTTCTGTGTCGCACCGACACTGGGAAACTTCAGAAAAATATCGGCTCCTACGATTTTATCCGTATAGCAATGGATGACACCCTTATCCTCTCCTAAAAATTCTTGTTTAACATTCATCCTCTTAATCGAATCCAAATGGTAATCAATCGGCCGCTTTCCAATGGAGCAGCCTCCGGGATAAGCGATGGATACCTCACGGCATCTTCCAAGTAATGCTCCCAAAAACAAAATTGAGCTTCTCATCTTCTGTACAGAGCCTTCGGATACCTTCGTGGAAGATACCAAAGTCGTGTCCAAGGTAAGGGTATTGCCCTCCCAATCAGCTGTACATCCTAATTCCTTTAGTACATTAATCATATAGAACACGTCCAGTATTCTCGGACAGTTCCTTATTACCGTTATTCCTCGATTCAAAACAGTAGCAGCAATAATTGGTAATGCTGCATTTTTTGAACCCTGTATTTTTATTTCACCCTTTAACTTACCACCGCCGATGACCTCGATACTCGACATAGCACACCTCAGACTATGAAGGAAATATACTACTACTATATGATATCTCCTTTGTCCGCGTGATAATGCTATCGCTGTGCCTTAATCTGATTGGATACACTAAGCACAATTCCCATCTCAAAAAGGATAACCATCAAATTGCTTCCTCCGTAGCTGATAAACGGCAGTGGAATTCCGGTAGAAGGTATGGTACTTGTTACTACCGCAATATTTATAAGCACCTGAGATGCAATATGTGCCAGTACGCCGGTTGCAATAAGCCCGCCAAACAAATCCGGTGCGTTAATGGCAATAACAAAAATACGCCAAATAAGTAATACAAATAGCAGAATCAGGGATACTGCTCCAAACAATCCCAGTTCCTCACAGATAACCGAAAAAATCATATCATTATGGGATTCCGGTATGAAGCCCAGCTTCTGCATGCTCTCTCCCAGTCCTTTTCCGAATATCCCTCCGGAGGCAATGGCATATAAGCCCTGAAGAATCTGGTAGCCCAAATCATGGGTCTCTACATTTTTCCATGCATCAATTCTGGCAGACCTGAAATCAACGAAAAATATCATCAGGGAAGCTAATGCTCCCATTATTGTTCCCATTATTATAAAATATGCCTTTTTCTTGCTGGCTACAAAGCAAATCGATACCAGCATGATTCCTATAATCAGTCCCGTCGAAAAGTTCTCTGCAATGATAAGTCCAAGTAAAGGCGATATAAAAATTGCTACCCGTATAAATCCCCATATCTTATCCAGCTTTCTGGGTGCCTGATTTACTATGTACGCGGTTACAAGGACAACCGCAATCTTTGAAAGCTCGGAGGGCTGGAATCTTCCTATTCCTTTTATATCTATCCAACGCTTTGCGCCATTTACCTCTTCTCCGAATATAATTACGAACATTTGAAGGGATATACACAAAAAATACAGCACGGTTACAGGTTTTATCTTTATGACAGGAAGCTTCTGAATATATAGCCTGTAATCAATTTTTGATACAAACAGCATGATTAAAATTCCGGCTCCCCCTAAGAGGGCCTGTTTGGACAGATAATACGTTGCGTCTCCGTACATTTTCTGTGCATTATAGGAGGATGTGCTGTATATCATCACAAGACCGAAGCACACAAGAAAAAGAATTAAAAATAGCAGACTATAATCATAATAGCTATGAAGTTTTTTTGCATTGGTTTCACCTGCTGTTCTTGCCATCCTAATGACCATGCCCTTCCTGCACCCGCTTATAAGTTGAAAGCATTTTCTTCCAATCTTTACTTACGCAATTCTCTTACATATTCCTTGAACATTCTTCCGCGCTGCTCATAGTTATCAAACATCCCCCAGCTGGCACAGGCCGGAGACAACAATACAGCATCTCCGTATTCTGCCTTCCTGGCACTTATCCGAACAGCCTCTTTAAGATCATTTACCATAATAATGTTATCAAATCCATACATTTTTGCGGCGGCAGCAATCTTTTCCCTTGTATCCCCCATAAGTACCAGACATTTTACCTTTCCTTCAAAGGCTTTTATCCATTCGTCAAACGAGGAGCCTTTATCAAAACCACCGCCGATTAATACGGTAGGGCTTTTCATCGCCATAACTGCCTTGATGGATGCATCCGGGTTGGTACCCTTGGAATCATTGTAATAGCTTACTCCGTCTATCGTATCAACATACTCGATTCTATGCTCAACCGCATTAAAAGAGGTAATCGCCTTATAGATTAAATCGATGGGAACACCCATCTCAATTGCAATTCCTATCCCGGCCATGACATTTTCATAGCTGTGCTTGCCCAGAACCCTGAGTTCATTCACATTGCATATCTGTATTACAGCCTCATCCTTTTTATAAATGATATAATCGCCGTCCAAGTATAATCCATTCTCCAATATATGCTCGCTTGAAAAATACATAACCCTGGTATCAAGCCGGGAACCTATCTTTCTTGTATGCTCATCCTCATAATTAAGGATACACAGATTATTCTTATCCTGATTGATTGCAATGCTTTGTTTAAGCTGAATATAATTCTCCATGGTATGATGCCTGTTCAAATGATCCGGTGTAATGTTTAAAATCGCACTGATATCAGGGCGAAACTCATGAATGGTCTCCAGCTGAAAGCTGCTCATCTCAATTACGATAACGGACTCGTCTGTAGTATCTAAGGCAATATCCGTATAAGGCTTTCCTATATTTCCTACCACGAACACTTCTTTAAAATAGGTGTTCATTATTTCTCCGACTAATGAGGTTGTCGTTGTCTTTCCATTGGTTCCGGTAATTCCTATGATTTTCCCCTTGGAATACCGGTAAGCCAATTCTATCTCACCCCATATGGGAATTCCCTTTTCTTTCACCGCTTCCACAAACGGATGATCGATGGCTATCCCCGGGCTAAGAATCATAAGGTTAATATCATTCAGCTTATCCATAGGAAATTCTCCAAAATAAGCTTCCACATTCAATTCTGTACCAATATCAAAATCCTTTTTTCCATCATACAATACAGGCTCTGCCTCGATTTTTTGCAGAAGCCTTACTGCTGAGATTCCACTTTTACCTGCACCAAATACCAAAACCCTTTTATCCTTAAGCTTCATCCCAAACCTCCAGAAGATACTAAAAATTTTTACTGTTTATAGCGGAGGATTTTCCTCCAAAAGATACTTAAAATTTAATTAATTCCCATTAACGCAATCAGGCATAAAATGGTTGTTATGATTGAAAACACGGCAACGATTCGGGTCTCCGACCAGCCCATCAATTCAAAATGATGATGAATAGGAGCCATCTTAAATAGCCGTTTTCCTCCGGTCAGCTTGAAATATCCCACCTGAAGTATTACGGATAACACCTCTACCAGATAAACCAAAGCAACCAATATGATGAACAACGGCATCCTCAGCATATATGCCGCCGAAGCCACAAAGCCTCCCAGCGCCAGGGAACCGGTGTCTCCCATAAATACCTTTGCAGGATATACATTATATAGTAAAAATCCCAGTAAGCTTCCTGCCACCGCTCCGCATATCGGAGATATTCCGCTTTTCATTCCGATGGCTACCACAGTGAAGAAGGTCGCAATAAGCACCGTAACACTGGATTCCAATCCGTCCAGTCCGTCTGTAAAATTGGAGCCATTAACTGTACCCAATACTACAATGAACATCATCGGCAGGAAAAGATAAGAGATATCCAGGTATTTCCCTCCTGAAAAGGGAATCAGCATCCAGGTAACATCTTCCACGGAATTCACAAGATAAAAACCAAAAATGGCCATAACCAGAATCTGTCCCAGAAGCTTTTGCCAAGCCTTTAAACCCAGTGAGCGTTTCATCACCACTTTTATGTAATCATCCAAAAATCCGATGATTCCAAAACCAATTGTGGCAAATAGTACCGGTATAATATCCTTATTATCTTTCAGATAGAACAGGCATGTGACGGATATACTTAATACGATTATAATTCCACCCATGGTCGGTGTTCCTGATTTTTTCAGATGGGACTCGGGCCCGTCATTCCTTACAAACTGTCCGAATTTCATGCGTTTTAAAAAGGGTATTAACAAAGGACATAATACCACACTGACTCCAAATGAAATAATTACAGGTAATATAACTTTAAAATCTGAAAAGTTCATGAAATCTCCTATCCGCCTATAAACCCAGCCTAATTCTTATGTAATAATCAAATAACTATTGTTCTATTATGAACAAATACGCTGTAACTTAATCATTCTTTGAGGTTACATACGCACAAGTGCATTGTAACTTATGCTCTATC
>JAEZXP010000140.1 GCA_023419655.1 Bacillota bacterium
TCCAGGTCACTGCAATGGTCAAGATGCAGACAGACAGGAATCGCTATATCCTGTGCCAGGCTCTTTACAATTGCACTGGCAGTTTCCAATGACATGTTTTCCAGATATTTTGCTCCAAATGCCACGATAATCGGTGTATTCATCTCTGCACCGACACCGATAATACCGCTGAATGTCTCATAGTTATATGCGTTAAAGGAGCCTACGGCATATTTGTTATTGTACGCCTGCTGTAAAATATCACTTAAGTTTGTCAGCATAATACCTCTCCTTATCTCTTCATATTGGATAACCACGATTTAAAAGCTTCATTTTCCAGAACCTCTGTATTAACGATAAATCTTGCCTGATTCCCCTTTAAAAACTTTGCGATATCCTCTGCCAGAAGATAAGGTGAATTCGTTAGTGCATCGGCAGTTGTTCCGGCAATATGGGTTGTCAGTGTAACATTATCAAGTGCAAGAAATTCGCTGTCTGTTTCTATGGGTTCTGTTGTGAATACATCCAGCGCAGCGCCCATAATCCTGCGTTCCTTTAATGCACTCGCCAAGGCTTTCTGATTAACCAATCCTGCTCTGCCCGTATTGATAAAATAAGCCGTTTCTTTCATTAAGGAGATTTCTCTTTCACCAATCATGCCCTTGTTGCTATCCGTTAACCGTGCATGGACAGAGATAAAATCACTGTTCTTTAACAGCTCATCCAATTCTACCTTGGTTGCACCTGCATTCTTAATATCTTCCTCCGAGGTATAAGGGTCATATACAATGATATTGGGCTCAAATCCTGACAGTTTCTTTGCGACAAGTTTTCCGATATAGCCAAATCCGATAAGTCCTACGGTTCTGCCACCAATCTCCGGTACTACATCACTATTAACAAATGTTTTTCTCCAGGTACCATTCTTAATTGCATAATGGGCTCTTGCAATATTCCTGCACTCTGCCAGCATCATACCGACAGTAAAATCCGAAACAGCATGGGCATTGCGTCCCTGAACATTAAATACCAGTATGCCTCTTTTTGTTGCTTCTTCTACGTTAACATTCTCTAAGCCTGCCCGTGATACTCCCACAATTCTAAGGTTCGGCATGGTGTCCATAACCTTACTTGATACCGGTACGAACAACCCCATCAGGATATTTGCATCCTGCCCCTCTTTTTCTATCGTTTCATCCAATACCTCAATCTCAGGTCCGTTCTTTTCCACCTCAAGCCTTCTGTACTGAAGCTTATCCCAATTCGTTTCCCAGTCACCGACAACAATATCTTCGCCATATTCGCTAAGATGCTTTTTCCATGCCTTTTCAAAGCCTTCGCCCCGAATCATCGCATCTCCTAAAAGAATCGCTTTCATTGTTTTTCCTCCTTACTATTATATGGTAGTAGTAATGCTACTATTAATTATATGTATAAAGCATTTTTGCTACCTATGATATTATAACTATTTTTATAAAATGTCAATAGAAGTTTCATATTTTCACATAAAATCTTTGCATTCATCCGCATAACATAAAAATGCACCTCCATCATTAGATTCACATCACTTCTAATATCGGGGGTGCATTTAAAAAATATAGTTCTCTGTTACGTTTTGTTTTTTGCCACAGCAAGCCGGGATTTATGAATCTGCGGAATAATATCATCTCCCAGACTAATGATTATTGAAACATAGATGATATCAATAATTGCCAGCTGAATAATTCTTGAGGTCATGGCGTCGGACCTGAATTTGGTTTCCAATGAAGAGCTGCAAATTACATATTCCGCTTTATTCGCCAATGTGGATTTTGCATAACTTGTTATGGCTCCCACTTTACATTTTTGCTCCTTTGCGATTAAGACGGCGTCCAAAACCTCCCTGCTTTCTCCCGAGTGGGAAAATATGATTAAAAAATCATCGGGGGTCAAATTCATCGATAAGATATTAATCAGATGCGGGTCATAACTGCAGATTGCATTTAAGCCAAGCTTCATCATTTTGTGATACATATCGGAAGCAACGGAAGCCGAAGCTCCCACACCGATTATCAGAATTTTTTTTGCTTTGATAATATTCTGAACAAAAGCATCAATACTGTCTGATTCAATGACCTCCAGGCTGTCCTTAAGGGAGCTGATTGTCGATGATATGATTTTACCGATAATATGCTCCGTCGAATCTTCAAAATTGACATCTTCATATACTATCTTCGGAATATCCCTTGATAGTTCCTGGGTTAAGCTGATTTTAAACAGCTGATAGGAATTAAAATTAATTTTTCGTAAAAACCGTAATACCGTCGTTTCACTTACCTCACAAGCCGATGCCGTTTCATTCAGGGTATTTAACATAACCTCACCGGAGTGCTCCAAAACATAATCTGCTACTATCTTCTGCGACGAAGAAAAGGTATTATATTTGGCTCTTATTAAAGAAAAAACATTTCCGTTCATTTTGTGCTTCACCTCGTTAACAGCAATTTTATGCTGACATCTTCCGTTGCCAATATCAATCCACTCTAACTATATAGGTCTTATATTCATATTCCCCTGTATCCGGGTTCTCAAATACCACTTCTCCCAGGCTCCTTATCAGCTCATGATTAACTCCTCCGTATTTCTCTTCTTCAAGGGAGCCCACATAGATATATGAAATATTATACTTGTCAATCAGCTCCCTGACAAGATTTACATCCTCCGATAAATAGATTGTCTCAATATCCTGGGCACGGTTATTCAGCTCTGTCGTGACCATGCTGTCTGTAAGCTCCGGCCCTGATTTCCAAAGCTGTTCATGGGTATACCATCCTAAGACCGTAGGAAGTCCCGTAATCACCGACACCCTTTGATAATCCGTATAGCTATAGCCATTTGCCTCCAGAATCACAGGGATACCAGATACATTGTCTATAAGCCATTGTGTTGCCAGCGCATCATCCTTAAAATCCCTCTTTACAAATTCCGTCGCACTGATACCCTGATATCTTGTCCTGTCAAATATATCGCCGTACCAGCCCTTCACCGCATTGAACGGATATAGAAGGGTCAGACAAAAAACAATTAAAGATACGGCTGCCGTTATCTTATAGCCAATTCCCCTTTTGTACCGGAGAAGCCGGATATAGATATATCCAAAGCAGACTCCAAACAGAATAAAGGCCTGGTATGTCAGCTTAAACATCGTATTGGCCCGCTTATAATCTCCTGAATAGATGTCCTTCACATAGACGATTTCGGGCAGAAGTACCAGTCCGATTGCACACAGTCCGATGGTTATGACATACAAATCCGTCTCCGGGAGAGATTCCATATAGGACGATAGTAACACACCTGTCCTTTTAAGCCTTGATTTTATCTTATTCCTGGTTTTTCTCACTTTATTTTTTTTATCAACATGGTCCATAACGGATATGATTAAGAATGCGGCTACGGTAAGGATGGGAAGTCCCCATAAAACCATAAACTGATAAAAAGGTGTATGGTTTACAGCCAGCCGGGCGGAGGCTGATATCTGCTCAAATTGCAGCGTAAACGGCAGTGCAAATATATCACCCAGCACAAAAACCGTGATTCCCTGCAGCACCGTCAGCCAATAAGCCTTCTTCTTAAACTTGTATACAATCATATTGGAAAACAGGATAATCGCTCCTGAAACCACAAAATATATCGGATAATCCCAAAAGTTCGTTGTATGGAATAATCCTATCAAAAATCCCAGCATGATAATCGCGGGATTAAAAACCTCCTCCTTAACCGTCCTCTTATCACTTCGGCGGTCTGCCTGCTTTATCAGCCATGCTAATAATATGGCAAGCACGGTCAGTACAAACATGATATTTATTACATGGGCATGAAGGTCACCCAGGATGAAGGAATAGGCCGGAAACTCATGAATTGTCTTATCGTTGGTCTCCGGATTGTATCCGATATACCGGGTTGCATCCGGGAACCAGTAATAGTAATTGGCTTTTACGCCGCTTGCGATGCTTTTAAGCTTCGGAATAATCAGCCCATACAGAGGATAGTGCATATTGCCCGAGGTACACACACCTGCTGCCCCCAGCAATCCGCCGAGTCCTGCCAGGATATGGGGTTTTTTATTATTCTTACCGCTATACCGGATTATCAGATTATACACAAGGGAAAACGGAAGCACAAAGGCAAATGCTCCTGTCATCATCAGCATCAGATTATATCCATGGGATACCCCGGCAAATGAAAGCCTTGTCAGAAAGGTTGCTATAAATTGACCGACATAATAATAATTCAGACTGGTGCCGCTGTACCAAAAGTCCTGCGGAGGCATGTAATCGCTTCGCATCATCGTGGTCATAAAACCAAAGTCCATGAACTTCTCCGTTCCGTATGCCTCGGGCCTGAATCCCCGAATATAAGTAAACAGCAAGAACACAGCAAAAAACAGTACTTCCTCTGTTATAAAAATCCCCAGATTCTCTTTCTTAAAATAGGCCGACATAACGCAGCCCTTCATATAGGCCGCATGATTATCCGGCTTATAAAAAAGCCTGTAATAGAGCACGATTAAAATATTTATAATCAATCCGATGCCTACAGTTACCATGCAGGAAGCGGTGGAAAACTTCATGATTTTTATAGCCGAAAGCATCCACATCAGATATCCCGTCACTGCAATTCCTATAACCTTAGAAAAAAGATATCCTTTGTCAGCCAGACCGGAAAATAATATTCCGGAAAGTGGCATAAAGATAAAACCAAGGCATAGGATTACCAGCCACCATTGCAGGAATACAATCGTATCCTGTCCTAACAGCAGCCCTTGCAGTATTGGTATATCCTTCGCCATCAACATACTATTCACCGTCACACCCCCCATTTCGTCTATATATTTTCTTTCTTAAGCACTTGATTGATTCTTCTAAAATCACGAACAGCCTGTCTGCCAATCCGGATAATC
>JAEZXP010000168.1 GCA_023419655.1 Bacillota bacterium
CGCTTCATCAATCTCTGCCTGCGTTGAAGCAGGATTTCCAGCCGCTTCTTCTGCTCTGGCCAAAGGCACTGCTATACTATTTCCATTGAGATATAAGCTCATATCCATTGCCTTTACAGTATCAATATAATTGAACAGGCTATAAGGATTTATGCCCGATGTATCTCCGTCTGCTTTCCCTTGAAGTATCAGCTTTCCAAAAAGGCTTGGATTCTCCCATGCTTTGAATGTACCATCAAAAATAGAAATCATTGAAACCCTGCTGCCATTTTTCGCTTCATTTATCTGCATATCGAAGCCTACTTCCTGTCCATTTACAGGATTATTTCCATCTGCCCATATAATACACGCTTCTACGATGTATCCGGTTGTAATACCATCCTCTTCTATAATCTGGGTTCCGGTATAGAATCGGGTTGGCTCTCCTTTATCATAGGTACGTATATTATCATAGTTCACCCTGTACTGCATATCATCGGGCTAATATGTTGCTGCCCTGTCATACAATTCATCAAGGAATATCTCCAGAGAATCTTGTTGATAACTAGCGGAGTTCGTCTTATCCAAATCCGTGTCAAAGATTTCAGACAATACATATAGTGCATTATCATCCCACATAATACGATGCTTTGCAGTAACGTCTGATGCATTTTGATATTTCTCCGGAATAACAACCTCGGCCTTCTCCCAGCATTCATCAATCTTCCCATCGACGTAAGGAGACCCGAAAGTCGCTGTGACAAAAGGCTCTGGTGTCGGCTCTGGCGTTGGTGTTGGTGTTGGTTCCGGTGTCGGTGTTGGCTCCGGTGTCGGATTCGATGGGGTGCCGCCACTTGATGGAGGAGCATCCGGATAAATTATCCTTACTTCATCGCCTATTTCTACCCGGATATGCCCCCTTCCTTTTACTGACGGAATGAATTCTTCGGAATCCACTCTTACTGACAGGACGATATCCGTGTTAATTGTTACACCCTCTGCATCTATGTATATATTCGGAATGTTATCCGCGTCTCCTGTGATTTCAACATCACTGGGAGCCTCTATATAGAGATTAAGGTTCCCGATAATCTCTATTATTATTTCGGAGCTGGAGCCGGTGATATAAACCGATGCCTCTGCTCCTTCCTCAATGATAATTCTTGCTGTTTTTGTTTCAATTATTATAACATTTCCTTTTACATATTCATGCCAGCTGTCAGACTTAATCGCCTTTATCGTAATCTCACCAAATATACCATGGTTTCTTACCGAGGCATTCGGAGCGGTTACAATCAGCTTCTTATCCGAATAGTCGCCCGAAGGAATTATAAGCTCTATCTCCTCCTCCGTTGCAATATGAATTACACCCGCTTTAGAAGACAAAGCCTCTTCCAGTTCGCTCTGACTTCCTGCCTTTGCTTCCTTCGTAACCATAATACTTACACTGTCACTTGCCTTATTCATCATGGTCGTTGCAGTAATCTTAACCAGACCCTCTTTAAGACCTGTAACAAACCCTCTTTCATCGACTACCGCTATATCTGTATTACTTTAGGTCCAGTTAATCCGGTCACTGGCACTGACTGGCAGATAGTCTTTATTGAGGTTATAGGTTTCGCCTGCAATAATCCTATCCACCTTGTTGCTAATTTCTACTCCTTTTGCCGGATTCTTAGACGGTTTTCTTACATGCACTACCGCTTTCAACTCATATTTCTCTTTTCCGGCAGTAATTGTGCAGGTTATTTCGGCTGTTCCTGCTTTTTTAGCATTTACCAGACCTACCTTATTTACCGTCGCAACTTTGGTATCACTGCTCTTCCACTCATAGGTATATCCTTTTTCCTTATTTCTGATGTTAAAATCATAGGATTCACCTTCAAGCAGATACCTGTAGCTGGTTTGGCTTAATCTTGGAACTGTTTCGGCAGTTTCCGGATTATCTTTTGCGTACACCTTATGTGCCCCAACCATATTCGATGGTAATAAAAAGGCCAGAGCAAGTATACAGGCAAAAATCCGTGTGGCAAAGCTCCTTTTCTTTATCATCTTTGTTCCTCCTTCATTTATTATATATCTCTTAAACATCAAGAGTTATATTTCACTACGGCTAACGTAACATCGGTACGATGTATGTACTATTCGCCTGCATACAACTACTAAATTCTTAATTTGATATACTATTTTGTTTATACGTTGAATCTTATAACGATTATAAGTTGTCAGTTATATCGTGACTATAGACCTAGTTTTCTGACATTTCCCCGTTTTTTAGCTTATTGTCATTATACATTATCCTGTTATAGGACAACATGGATTTATTAATGATTTTTTGCACTTATTATGTATTAACTGTATATTTTGTATATATTTTCCCCTATACTGCTTCATTTTTCGTCAATATGTATCATTATTAACCGGGTTTTACACTAAATTTACACAAAAATCAGGGTCAGCCGCAAAGCGTTCTGACCCTGATAAAATAAATCTCTTTACTAAATTGTCACTATTTTATTTACACATTAATTAACGTTTTTCCCATTTGTTGAGAATATTCCGGCTACCTGCTGCATAAGCTCTTTACTTGGCTCCTTGGTGTCTGCAAGCTTATAGTCAAGCCCCAGCTCTTCCCATTTGTATTCGCCCATCTTATGAAAGGCAAGAAGCTCAATTTTCTCCACATTCGGATATCCGTCAAGATGCTCGGATAGCTTTCTTACACTATCCAGATTATCTGTCAGCTCCGGTATTACCACATATCTTATCCATGCGGGTATACCCTGTTCTTTCAGGTAATCCAGAAACTTCAATGTGGGACTTAAGGACACACCTGTTATGGTCTTATAAACAATCGGATCATAATTCTTTATATCCAGCAAAACCAAATCGGTATAATTTAAAAGCTCCTTTACCGTATCATTGAATACAAATCCCGAGGTGTCTATTGCTATCGATATCCCATTTTCTTTGCACAGACGGCTTACCTCCAAGATGAATTCTGCCTGGAGCAATGGCTCTCCGCCTGTGAATGTAACTCCGCCTGAGGAGGAATCCATATAGGGCTTATATTTTAGAATCTCTTCCATTAAATCTTCGGGCGTGTATTCATTCCCTTTATTCACATCCCAGGTATCCGGATTATGGCAGAACTGACACCGTAAAGGACATCCCTGCATAAAGACTACAAACCGTATTCCAGGCCCGTCCACAGTCCCAAAGCTTTCTAATGAGTGAATCCTTCCCAGCTTAGCCATATGCCATTCTCCTTTCTATCAGTACCTTCTATCATGGGATTTATCCTATCTCTCATGGAAGGTACGGTGAAGAACATCCAGCTGCTGCTCTCTGCTTAGCTTTACAAAGTTAACGGCATAGCCTGATACACGGATTGTCAGCTGCGGATATTTTTCAGGATGCTCCATTGCGTCCATAAGGGTCTCCCGGTCAAATACATTTACATTAATATGGTGTCCCTTACTGTGGAAATAACCATCCAGCAGACCTACAAGGTTCTTTACTCTGTCTCCCTCACTCTTTCCTAAGGCTTTCGGAACGATGGAGAAGGTATAGGAAATACCATCCTCCGCGTGCTTATACGGCAGTTTCGCAACAGATGCCATAGAGGCTACAGCCCCCTTCTTATCCCGTCCATGCATCGGGTTTGCACCCGGTGCAAAAGGCTCTCCTGCCTTTCTGCCGTCAGGTGTGCTTCCTGTCTTCTTACCATATACAACATTGGAGGTAATGGTCAATACGGAGAGAGTATGCTTCGCATTACGGTAAGGCTTTACTTTGCGAAGCTTATCCATAAACCTTTCAACCACCTCAACCGCAATCTGGTCCACCCGGTCATCATTGTTTCCATAAGCGGGGTACTCTCCTTCTATTTCATAATCAACCGCAAGACCTTCCTCATTGCGTATAACCTTAACCTTGGCGTGCTTAATAGCCGATAAGGAATCGGCAACTACAGACAGTCCGGCAATTCCACAGGCCTCCGTACGAAGGATTTCCACATCATGAAGTGCCATCTGCAGATTCTCATAGTTATATTTGTCATGCATATAGTGAATGACATTCAGGGTATTGATATATAGCTCAGAGAGCCAGTCAAGGGTCTGGTCAAATTTTGATATTACATCTTCATAATCCAGATACTCACTGGTTACCGGTGCAAACATCGGTCCTATCTGTTCTCCTGACTTCTCATCCTTGCCTCCGTTAATTGCATAGAGCAGCGCTTTTGCCAGATTTGCACGGGCACCAAAAAACTGCAGCTGCTTACCGATTCGCATCGCGGATACACAGCAGGCAATTCCATAATCGTCTCCCCAGTAGCCTCTCATGATATCGTCACTTTCATATTGAATCGAGCTGGTGTCAATTGACACCTTTGCACAGAATTTCTTAAACGGCTCAGGTAAGAATACCGACCAAAGCACCGTCAGATTCGGCTCCGGTGCAGGTCCAAGATTATACAGGGTATGAAGAATTCTAAAGCTGCTTTTTGTAACCAGGGTTCTTCCGTCAAGACCCATTCCTCCGATAGCTTCTGTAACCCATGTAGGGTCTCCGGAGAACAAATCATTATAATCAGGCGTACGTAAAAAACGCACCATGCGAAGCTTCATAACAAACTGGTCAATCAGCTCCTGAACCCCTTCTTCCGTTATGTTTCCATCTCTAAAATCTCTTTCATAATAGATATCCAGGAAGGTCGATACACGGCCCAGGCTCATGGCAGCACCATCCTGTTCCTTTATTGCACCAAGATAGGCAAAATAAGTCCACTGGGTAGCTTCAAAGGAATCCTTCGCAGGCCTGCTTATATCATAACCATATGAAGCCGCCATCTCTTTAAGCTGTTTTAAAGCTCCTATCTGCTCTGACAGTTCTTCACGCAGACCAATATCAGGAGAATCAAGCGTAGGCTTTTCTAAAAGTTTCTTTTCATGAATCTTTTCTTCGATAAGAAAATCCACACCATAAAGAGCTACTCTTCGATAGTCTCCAATTATTCTTCCTCTTCCATATGCATCAGGCAGGCCGGTAATAATACCGCTATGTCTTGCCTTTCTCATCGCATCGGTATAGGCATCAAACACACCATCATTGTGTGTCTTTCTATTATGGGTATATATCTCTTCCGTGGTTTTATCCAGTTGGTAGCCATAGGACTCCAGTGCTTTTTTAACCACGCGGATACCGCCATTGGGCATAATACCTCTCTTAAGCGGCTTATCTGTCTGAAAGCCTACAATCACTTCCTTGTCTTTATCTAAATATCCGGGACCAAATGCTGTGATGGTAGAGGGTTTCAGGGTCTCTGCATCAATAATTCCCTTCTCGTTCTCCTCTTTCATCAGCTCCTGTACCTCTTCCCAGAGCTTCAGCGTCCTGTCCGTCGGCCCTGCTAAAAATGAATCATCACCCTCATAGGGTGTATAGTTATGCTGAATGAAGCTCCTCACATTAACATCTGTCATCCAGCTTCCACTTTCAAAGCCATGCCACTCTTCTCTCATTGACCTTTCCTCCTTATATAAAAATCAACAGTTTTTACTTATACATTGTTCACAATATAATTTTAAATAATTTATCTCTTTAAGTCAATAGTAATTGATAATAGTAATCATTAAGTATTACTGACTAAAATAATAAAATTGCACAAGAACAAACTTGCGACAATAATACTACCTCATTAAGCAAATAAAATCAATGATTCAAATCACATTTTATTTTATAATTAATATAGAAATGCTTTTAGCCGATATACATAATGACATGACAGTTATCTACCAGTAAAGGAATATACGATATGGAAATAAATGAGTACCCCCGTACGCCACTACAATCGAATCGAACGAAACAAAATATTCTGCGCAAAAGTGCCGCCTCGGAATATGAGACTTCCCAGATTAAGGCAAATCAGATTAAACCCTCCGGACATGAGATAAGACCGGCACAGATAAATAAAGGTGAGAACAGTATTATAAAGGGTGAGATTATCGACCTTCGGTATCAGGAGGTTAAGATACGGCTGGAACCAGGCGGACAGGTGATTACTGCCAAGCTGTCGGGAGAAGTTCCTCTTTCAATCGGACAAACTGCTGAATTTGCCGTATCAGATGAAACGGACGGGCAGATTACCCTGCGGTATATCTCTGCAGGCGACTCCTCTGTCAATGATATCGCCCAAAGAGCACTGTCCGCTTCCGGCCTGTCGGCATCGGACAGGAATCTTTCGATTGTTCAGGAGCTGCTTAATTTTCATATGCCGGTAGACAAAAATACAATCCTCCACCTGATAAAACTGACGGCATCCTATCCTGATGCCAGCCTCACCACACTTGTTCTGATGCATAAACACCAGCTGCCAATCAACATAGGCAGTATTGCTCAATTTGAGGCTTATCATGATAATATGCACCAAATACTCTCCCAGCTAAAATCTCTGATTGGCAACATAACTGATTTCTTAGCTTCTGATACTATTATGCCTGAAAATGACTCTATCCATACAGATATATTATATCAGCAGAATTATGACAATCCTGAAGATTTGATTCAGGGAAAAAATACGATAGAACACGACGAAATAATAAATGCAGAAAAAAATATTGAACCGGAAGAATTGTTCGGTGTAAAAGGCCGTATGGATTCTGATAGTGTCAAAAATCCATTGAATGACACGAATTCAATGGGAGGAATCTATCCTCATGATAAGATTCATCCCGATAATACCATCTCTCTTTTCAGAGAACTGCTGTCTTTGATAACAGAAGGAGAAAGTCTTCCCGTACAGATAGTACCTGACACTCCCATACGCTCTGTTTTTTCCGAAGATGAGCTTATGCAGCTTCGGAATGCGCTTCTTAGCAAACTTGCAGAGACAGATTATGCTGAGAACGATACTGTTCATTCTATAAAAATTCAGCTTACGGATGGTTCCATGACACTGGAAAAGCTCCTTTCAATTGTCCACGATTTATATGGCAATGAATCGGACCCGGCTTACACAGAAAATACGCTTCCTGTCCGTATCATAGAAGCCTTTGTGGGTATGTCCGGGCATTTATCTGATGGGATGAAAGAAAAACTAAGGCATTTTCTAAAATCCGAAACCAGTCAGGAGCTTATCGCTGATACGCTCCACAACAGATGGACATTAAGCCCGGAGGAGATTCCTCTGAAAGATAAGGTTACAAAATTCTTCAAACGCCTTGATGAGGATATGGAGCACCTTAAAAGGCTTACGGATACCGCCAAGTCATTCGATACGCAGGAGGTAAAAGCATCCATAAATAAACTGCAGGATAACCTGCAGTTTATGAGAGAGCTTAATGAGCTGTTCCTGTATCTCCAGCTGCCCATGCGTCTTACCGGACAGGATACACATGGAGACCTCTATGTATTTACACGTAAAAATGGAAGAAATCATGATTCTTTGAAGCTTAATGTCCTGCTCCACCTGGACATGGCGAATCTCGGTTCCATGGACATTCATATGACGATGAATAACCGTCAGGTTAGTGCTGTATTCTATATGGAGGAAGCCTCTGAACAGATTATTGCCGGGCATCTGCATGAACTGATTGACACACTGGTGGACAAGGGATATCAGTTTCAAGCAAAAACCAGAATATCTGATACCAAGCCTGATTTTATCACAGATATACTACATCAGAATACCCCCAGTCAAAGTACCCACCGTTATTCATTTGATATAAGGGCTTAATTTGCCTTTTCCTCCAGCTTATAATCATATGCATCAAATATAAACGATAATATCTCCGCCATTCCTACGAATTCACAGCCATACATGGTGAATTTGTCATCAATAGGCTGGCTTCTGATTATCTTAATGACAGAATGCAGTGTCTCTTTATCTCCAAGATTGATACTGGCGTTAAAATAATATTCCAAGGGCAGCTTGCTTTCTGACCTGAATCCAATCCCTGTCTTTGAGATATTCAGAACCTCTATCGGTGCATCGATATTGATTACCTGGACGCTATCCTGCTTGTACAATTTATTGATGTTTAATGACAGTTCTATCGGCATCCTCTTTGCACTTCTTTTCTCTTCCATGGTATGTCCTCCAATCATCTTCTACATATAAAATATTATATTATATCAGACATAAAATAACAATCTTTATTGCTTAAGAAGCTCGGTGAGAAGTGTATTGATTAATGCGGGGTCCGCCTTTCCCTCCATCTCCTTCATCGTCAGACCCACCAGG
>JAEZXP010000214.1 GCA_023419655.1 Bacillota bacterium
AAGCGACTGTGCCTGCTCAAAAAGGGATGTAACCAAATCAGCAAAAAAGTATGCTCCGCTGGACATTTTCTTAAATTGGTCAATCCATATACCCTTATAAATGCTCTGAACCCATTTTGCTTTGATGATTTCTTCTTCCCGCTCTCTGGTATAGATGCCATGCTCACTGATAAGCAGTCTGGCATCCGTATAAAGCGATACCGCCTTGCTGCCTATAATACCTGCATATCCGGTTGACACACAGTGATATATATCTGCCCTGGGAGGAACAAATTTTAATGTCAGGAACAGAGGCAGGTAAATCGAGCGCAAGGTCCACAAAAAATCCGAAAAGGTAATATTGACATACTTTAGGTTATAATACTCCTTCGTAATCTCCAAAAACTGCGGGCTCATCAGCAGGTTATTAACTGATATATTCTTGCGGTTAAACAAGCGAAATACATTGACCCAGTCCACATCCTCACCGATAACCAGACTGCGTAAAGCCTCTGTCTCCCGCTTTTTAAGACGAATCCGGTTCTTTTTGTTTTTACTGTGTCCTACCCAGTCCACATCCTGCAGATATACCTCATAAACCTCCGTAAGATTATCTGCCAGCTCATAGGTGAATTTTCCGCTGGTGCTGCGGTCGGATATGATTGTAATCAGATTAAACTCTATATTGGGAAATGACTTTATCATGCTATGTATCCAACTGGATACTCCGCCTATAACATAGGGATAGCACCCTTCGGCAATTATACATACTTTCATGCTTTCCTCTCATTCCGTACCATTTATGCCGTACAATCGATGCAGTACTAGTATGGTACTGCCATTATGGCACTGCCTTTCAGGCGGCACAAAATCTTACTTCTTTTTTGGATTTTTCACTTCGGGGTCATAGGGTATGGTAATATTATTTGCAGGAACCTTCAATATATTACCTGTCTTAAGCCGAATCTGTACATTCGGCTCATAAGCCTTTATTAAATACATATTTTCTGCAATTCTTTTCGCTTCTCCGTTATCAACAGAGACAATATCTTTATCATAGACAGAAAGGATGAAATAGGCTTCCTCATCGAAGTTCTCAATCTGTATATTCATCCCGTTATTATTGCATTCATAGAAAAAATCCAATGCCAGAAAACGCCGGACACGGCTTTCCATCTCATACATTGATACCATGTCAAAATCCGCATAATCCTTAAAATAAGTATCTCCTCTGGACCAAATCAGACTTAGATTGTTCCACTCATCATCGCTGCTTGTGGGATATATAACCCTGCCGATATCCACCCTGGTATTGCTCATTCCCAGAGCATTATAGATGCTTTTTTGCTGTATATCATCCCGTGTTTCATGGCGGTATCCGTCAAGATTAAATTTTACCGATAAGACTTTATTATCTATAAAATCAATAAGCTTGTCTCCATCATGATAGTCCGATATAACCATACTTATCTTGCTAAGAAGGCTGTGTCCTAATTCTTTCTTAATCGCATCCATGCTAAAATCCGCCAGAAAAAGTGCAGAAAAATCATATTCCGGAAGAGAATCTTTAAAGAAACTGTCGTTTTTATTGATAATATCCGCTAAATCAGCCTCGGAAACCTGTCCCAGTGAAAGTCCCATCTCTCCGGGAAGCTTATTGATTTCCCTTATATAAAAATTAACATAGTCTTCATCGGGACCCACCTCATCCAGATAATCCAGCTGGGAAGCGGCAAAAAAGTTATAGGATTTACCGTAATTCTTTAAAACCTGAATGATATTTGGCCATAATATATCCCTTGCCAGAGCATCCGAGCTTCTTGAGTATATTTGCCCGATTACAGCTTCATTTTCTTCTGAAAAATACGGATAGTCTAAAAGTGAAATGGTCTGTGCATTTACAACCGGATACAGGTAACATTCATTGATATGGGTCATAAATCCGGTCATTACCCCGAGCAGGGACACACCATGAAAGAGTTCGCTGTTTATTGCAAAGACAAAAGCGTTCCCGGTCTTTGTCCTCCATAAAAGCGGAGGCAGCTCCCTGTCCTGGATTCCAAGCTCCTGCTGGTCATCAAAGAGACCGACCGCATATACCTCATAGCCCGCCCGCAGTCTGTAGTAAGGAACAAGGATTGACGTATCATCCTCTGTTCCAAAATAATCGTCCTTCTGATAGATTCTTTCCCCGCCAATCATAAAATCAGAAAATATCTTTATTCCATCGGCCTCTGTACTACGGCTGTCCATACCCTCTATTCCAAAAAAATCTGCCATCCGCCTGTCAGAATACAGAACCTGATAGTCCGGCAGTCTGGTAAAAATCATTGTCTTTCCTAAATCTGCATAGCTGTACAGGGTATCCCTGTCCTCCCTGGTAAGCGTGATGTCGCCGAAAAGAAGGATATCAAAATCTTCCATGTCCTCTGCATCCGGCAGCGAGGTATGAACCTTATACCGGTATTTGTGGTATACACACCATTCGATAAGAAGGCCCGCAGTTGTACTGTCCTTTTCCTCTGATATGATTGCTGCGGCCGTCTTTTTATCAATCGCATTTAATTCGGTATCCAATTCCATATTAAGTAAGTCCGGTGACAGAATATCTTCATATCGAATCCGGATGTCCTTATCAGCCCTTATATTCGCAGCTTTGTCATTGACTAAATTAGACGATATTCCAATAAACATGAATAAAGCAAATATCGTCACAAACATCATTATAATTGTAAAGTAAATACGCTTTGAAATCATATATTCTCTTCCTGTACACCTCTATGTGCAGCTATTCTGTTTTTAACAGCTTCAGCCTTAGGCGTAGCCATAATATATTTGAAACAGGTCCATTATTTCTTTATCTATACTGACATCCGAGTTCTTCAATTCATTCAGGCATTCAAAAAAAGCTTCGTAATTATGCTGTTGAAAATACAGATGCAGCTTTGCCTTGTAAGTATCCAGCATATTCGGACGGTACTGCCCGGCTCTTGTACTCCATTTTCCGGCCATATTATAATCCTTAATCGAAATAAACAAATCGGTCATCTTTAAGTAATGTGTTGCCGTCATATACCAGAGATTGAATTCAAATAAATTCTCCGCCACATCATCCAGCGCATAGATATAGGATTCCTGTTCTACCGGTGACATAATCTTCAAGCTTAGAAACTCATAGATATAATCAAAGGTCAGCAGATTCATCTCCACATCCTCGGGAACCTTTCGCATGCTCTCCATCATACCCTGGGCTGCAAAGCGAAGCTCAGACAGCAAGTCCATAATCATTGCCGCAACATAATGAGAAGCCTCCGTATCACTGCTGTTCATGGCTACCGCTATGTTTGAGACCTTTTTCTTCGCCTTGTTTAACATGGTATCAAGCAGCAGCCTTCGAAGGCTCATCGTATCCGATACTGCCATTGCATCATGAACCGGCACATAGTTCATCTCCAGTTCCTGGTCCGGAGGAAGGATGATTTTTTCACGCTCCTGATTAAAGCTGACATCACTCATATCAACATTTCTATTGCGAACCAGATAATTAATCAGTAAGCCGGATAATAGATAGATAACTCCTGCTAAAGGCACAATAAAGATAAACCATGACAGCATCCTCATCGTGCTGCGCTTATCTTTCTTCTTAAAGAATGACATAATGAATATAATTACCGCCAGCAATCCGTTAATCACTAATATAATCAGAACCGGCCAAAGTCCCGCTGTATTCATACCTACACCTCATTCTGCCGCCATCAGCGGCCGGGGCACCGACAAACTATACTTAGATTGTATATCCAAAGTCCGTCTTGATATTCACCTTTTTTAGACGCTCGCTTACGTGAACCGATTCATTCTGGCTGGAATTCGTAAGAAGAATCGCCATCTCGTTTCCCGGTACCATGCCAATATAGTCTGTTTCCCGCAACAGCGGATGAATCTTATCACTAATCTCATGGATAGACATATCCTCTTTTTGAATATACAAAACAGACGATACCGCATATCCTTTTTCGCCTGCCCGTTTATAAATACCCATCATTTCCTTAAAAGCCTCTTCCTGTAAAACAGATGTACCCTGAATATATCTTCTATACGCAAGTGCATCCAGATAATTCGCATCCCTTACGAATCCGGAATAAACCAATGCTCCGACAACAGTCAGCAAATTGGCATAATATAAAGTCATTCTCTCATAGGGAAGGTCCCATAGGAAGATTACAATTCTCATATTTCTTTCGTCATCAAAGAGTGCACTGGCCATCATCGGAAGACTGTTGTCCAGATTTCGGTTTATAAATACCTGGCCTGATTGCAATACATCAAATATAACATGATACGTATTCATTGTTATCGATTTTCCAAGGGAGCCTGCCTTTTCGCCGGAAGCGGATGCAAGCCTGCAGTAATTTTTACTGGAAACAAGATAGATTGCGACCTCCTCTGTCTCCATAATTTCCTTTAATGTGTCCAGAGAAGCAAATAAAACCTCACCCTCTTCCGACTTTTGGAGCCTGGAAGTTATATTATAAATCCTGCCTATTCCCTCGGCACTGCTGATTACCTTATCCGTATAATATTCCTTAATCCTCTCGTTGCTGGAATTAATAATCATAATGTCATTCAGCTGTTCCTTGAGAAATGACACCTCATCATTCATATCGGAGCTTGTCTCTGTGAACTTGTCCTTTAAATGGCCTACTGACAGGCCGACAATAAATATCTGTACAATCTGGATATACATGTTGGCATCGATAATCAGAGAAGACATCCCATCATTCATTATATGACTTACGCTATAGCCGATTACACTAAGCAGGGAAGCAAATACCGCCAGCTGTCTGCCATATACCAAAGCAAATAACAGCACATATAATAAATAAAAATTAATCCCCTCAAAATACCGGGCTTCAATCATTCCGTGACTCAGCATAAAAACCGGAACAAACAGGGCAATGCATTCCAGGAAAGGAACCGCCTTTTTTAGCAGGCGAACCAGATGGAACCGGTTGCTTCCCTCTCCATAATCATCTCTTCCGCTTAAAAAACGCTTCTTATGGTTATTAATATAGCTGATTATCTTCGGTATTATATCCTTGTGGCTATTCCTTATATCATACGTAAATTCACTGACAAATCTTTCATTGGACAAAATCCTTCTTCTTGAAAACCCCATTGTTTGGTCAATCATATCAATGGGATGCAATGAATTTTCATTTATCAGCTGTGCAATGTCATTTTCCGTTACCTCTTCCATCGAAGAAACATGATAGAGATTATTTTTTCTCTCAGGTGCCTTCATCAATAGGACGATTGCTTCCACACCATCATTTACATACAAAGGCGAAAACATCCTTTTTGCATTGACATGCAGACGTCCGCTAATGATGGCTTCCACACACATTTTAGAACAAATATCCGTACATCCCTTCCGATTAGACGGTATACCATACATATCGGCCAATCTTACAACCGTAACCTCCATCTGTTTCGTACTGCCAAAATGAATCGTCATATTCTCACCCTGGGATATTACCATGCCTTTATAGCTATTGGGCGATACGGGCATTTCCTCTTTTATGTCAACAATATATTCATCCTCAAAAACCGTCTCTGAGGACAAATATATAAAATGGCCTACCCCCTGAATGGATGCAGAAATAAGCACATTACTAAGGTCGGCTGTAAACTTTAATGCGACATCCTTAACATTTTCACCGGCCCAATTATATAGTGCATCATATGCGCCTGTAAAAATAATCACATTCGGATGGCAGCTCCTCATTATCTCTTTTATACTGTCACTGCTATAATCAAATACATACTGTTCAAACACATGGGCAGGCTTAATAAGCTGTTGATTAGCAACCAATGTATAGACACGCCATTTTTCGATATACAGTTTTTTGATAAGACTTTTGGTGAAAAAGTCATTGCTTCCAATAATTAATACGGTCTTCATCCAACATCTCCTAAAAACACACCCATCTGTATAGTAATAATATAATATAGTAAATATTCCTGATTTGCAAGCTATTTTTTCCTTTTCCGTATTTTTATACACATTGAAATTTTCCTGTTTTTTGTGATTATAGTATAGTTTTCACTTTAATTCCTTTATATAATTTGGTATATTTAAACAATAAATTCACGTCACATTATCTTACATTATTTTACACGTTACAAATCCGGCTGATTCAGTTGACTTTTCTATCTTATTATTATAATATCTATACATGCAAAGAAGCCGCAGTGCGTAGTGACCCTACCCGTATATCAGATTATTTTATAGAAGAGGGATTTATATGAAAAAGCAATTATTTGGTTATAATACATCCGAGACGAAAGTAATCATTAACGCGCTTCGTGAAGAAAACGAAAGCTTAAACGCCACGATTGCTACGCTTAAAACGCAGATAAAAAATAATGTTGGTGAAAAAAATGCCAAATATATTCTTTTAGATGAAAAAATAAAAGCTCAGGAAAATGAATTGCTTAACCTCTCTGCAATAAACCAGGAATTAATTAATAAAAATGAAGCTTTAGTTAAGAAAAACAGGGATTTGAGTATGCGAATAAATAATTTGCACAAAATGCTCAAAGACATCACCAGAGATTTCGCCATGGTCGAAGCGGAGCCAGACCTTGAGTTTTCTGTGGAAGCTGCTGCCACACTTGAGGAATCCACCGATACCCCTGCGTAATCATTGACAATTATAAATTTGTTTTTTCCGGTTGGACAGTATCTTTACTGTTTCAAGTTTTAAGCTTAAGGGTGGAAAGCTTCATAATTGAAGCTTTCTGCCTTTTTTATTGACTTACTCTTATAAATTTGCAAAATATGCTTTGATTTTAGAAAGGGCGGCGTCTAAATGATTAAATTTATATCCTATATTATTACCCGCTATCACAAATTTTTAAAAAGGCTGTCACCTGCCCAAATAATCATCATCAGTTTTTTATTGGTAATTTTTGCAGGCTCCATCCTTTTATATCTTCCTGCCGCACATCTTCCCCATGCCAAGGTCTCATTTTTAGACGCTTTCTTTACTGCTGCCTCTGCCGTGTGCGTAACAGGGCTAACCACCCTGGTGACCGTATCCACGTGGAGTATCTTTGGTAAAATTGTTCTTTTGTGCCTTATCCAAATCGGAGGACTGAGTTTGGTAACCTTTTTAACTTATTTTGCAGTGCATATGGGTAAAAAAGTTACGATTAAAGACCGTCTGACCCTTCAAACTGCATTTAACAGCTCGAATCTGAACGGTATGGTTCGAATGGTTATTCTCGTTATTCGGGGCACATTATTGTGTGAAGGAATCGGAGCACTTATATTATCTGTGTTTTTTATAAATAAAGGCTTGCCATGGTACCAGGCATTTTTTTACGGACTGTTCCATTCCGTGTCAGCCTTTTGCAATGCGGGCTTTGATATTATCGGAGGTCAGAGTTTGGTGCCCTACTCCTCTTCTTTTACTTTAAGTTTTGTCATTATAATACTGATTATTATCGGCGGAATCGGATTTATGGTATGGAATGATGTAATACATTTAGTAAAGAACTATCTTTCTAAGGTTAAGAGTAAGGCATCGCTTTCGCTGCATACGAAATTAGTATTGGTGACGTCTCTCATTCTTTTGATTACAGCAACCGTTTATTTTATTCTGGCGGAATACGATAATCCCGCTACGCTGGGAAATTTATCATGGCCTCATAAAGTATTAGCTTCATCCTTCCAATCAACAACATTGCGAACTGCCGGATTTAGTACCATCAATCAAAATGGCTTAAAAGAAGCCTCAAAGCTTTTCTCCTGTATATTTATGTTAATTGGAGGCTCTCCGGGCGGAACAGCGGGCGGAATGAAAACCGTGACAATTGCAATTGTCTTTTGCTGTGTCTGGTCTGTAATCAAAAACCGGTATGACAATTATGCGTTTGGACGTACCCTATCAAATAAAACATTAATGAAATCCCTTACTATTATTTTACTGATGCTGCTGCTATGGGGCAGTTCGGCTGCATTGCTGTCAATAACGGACCGTCACTTACTTTCTGATTATTCATTTGTTGATTTATTGTTTGAAACCTCTTCTGCCCTGGGTACTGTTGGATTGACTACCGGCATAACCCCTTTTTTGTCAGATGCCGGGAAGCTTATTCTTATTGCATGCATGTTTATTGGAAGAATTGGCCCTATTACTTTAGTGATTTCACTGGCTCACCGTTCGAGCCAGATAAATACAGCGATTTGTTATCCGAATGAAGATGTTATGATTGGGTAGCACGATGAGCATTCATATTATATAAGGAAAGGCATGGTTATTATTATGAAGCAATTTAGAGTGGACAAATACACACAATTTGCAGTTTTGGGCTTGGGTAAGTTCGGCACAAGTATGGCTGAAACCTTATCAAAAAACGGTCACGATGTATTTTGCTGTGATATTGATGAACATGTTGTCCGTGAA
>JAEZXP010000070.1 GCA_023419655.1 Bacillota bacterium
AGATTAATGCGTGCCAATGGAATAAGTGAGGAATATATAACCGGAAATGCACCGGACAGGGATAAATTTCAAAAATGGGCCCAAACCATTGAGCTGGCCATCGGAAATCCCCTGTATCATTGGAGCCATCTGGAGCTTAAACGGTATTTTGGCTATGAGAAAACCCTGAATGCGGATACTGCCAAGGAGGTATGGAATCTATGCAATGAGAAGCTTAAAGCCTCCGGCTTAAGCGCCAGAGGAATCATACGTGATTCTAATGTGACCGTCCTTTGTACTACCGATGACCCTGCGGACAGCTTGGAATACCATATCCAGCTTGCAGGGGATAAATCCTTTGAAACCATGGTGCTGCCGGCGATGCGTCCGGATGAAGCCCTGAATATAGAAAAAGAAGGATTTACTGCGTATATTGACAGGCTGTCAAAGGTAAGTAAAATACAGATAAACAGCTTTGCTTCCCTGTGTGAAGCCTTAAAAAACCGTATGGAATTCTTTGATTCAGTAGGATGCAGAACCTCCGACCACGGCTTGGATTATGTTATGTACTTTCCTGCTTCCGAAAAAGAGATTGAAGATATTATGGCCCAGCGTCTTAAGGGTGCTGCTTTATCCGAAAAGCAGGTTCTTCAATTTAAAACGGCTTTGTTATTATTCCTGGGCAGGGAAAACCATCGGTTAAACTGGGTAATGCAGCTGCATTACGGTGTGAAAAGAGATAATAACAAACGGCTGCACAGAAGTCTTGGTCCGAATACCGGCTACGATTGTATCGATGACAGCCAAACCTCATCTGCACAGCTGGCAGATTTCTTAAATGCGCTTGAGGAAACCAGCCAATTGCCAAAAACCATCCTTTATTCTCTTAATCCGATTGATAATGCTGCGATTGATACCGTTATGGGATGCTTCCAGAATGACAGTGCAATCGGTAAGATGCAGCATGGCTCTGCCTGGTGGTTCAATGACCATGAACTTGGTATGAGGGACCATCTTACAACTCTGGCCAGCACCAGCCTTTTAAGTAACTTTGTAGGCATGCTGACGGATTCAAGAAGCTTCCTCTCCTATACGAGACATGAATACTTTAGACGTATCTTGTGTGATGTGTTTGGAACATTTGTTGAGACAGGAAGATTCCCGATGGATTTAAAGGTGCTGAAGAAGCTTGTGGAGGATATCTCCTACAATAACAGCATTCGATATTTTGGATTCGATAAATAATAAATTATAATAAGGACTGTTCCTCAATGAAATTGAGAAACAGTCCTTTAATCTTGCCCTTGTTCCTAAACCGTCAAATCAAGCGGCACTTTTTATTGAATAGCCTCCTGTGGTTTATATTCTTCTATCTTGCAACCTCCCGTGTCGAAAACATCGATACAAATCCAAACAGCATACTTATGACAGAAAGACAGAACGAAAAAATTATTTCAAACTCTGTCGCCGACTTATCCATAATAAAAACAACACACAAAAGCATGGCCAGTACTGAAATCATGGCAAAAGCCAGGCCGTTGAAAAAACATTTGAACTTACTTGCTCTATATCTGTATACGAAATTCCTCATAACACACACCTCACTATATATTCGTCTCTTATTTCAACTGATTAGACTTCTACTATATTAACGAGGCAGTGAGCCAAAAGGTTACACGTTTTTTATGATATTTTTAAAAAAATTATTACAGATTAATTTATAGTAGCGATTAGAACTTTTTATGCTGTAAATTATTCCTTTTTTAGCAATTATCTTTTCTTTAGCTCATCCATAAATGATTTTCCGTATTCAATCAGGTTTTTTACTTCGTCACAATCCGGTACCCACAGGGACCTGATTCCGTCATTTATTATCTCGAAGCCTGCATCTTTTAGCTTTTCGGTTAATTGTCTGACGCCCTCTCCGCTCCAGCCATAGCTTCCAAATGCCGCCGCCTTTTTATTCTTGAATTTTAATCCCCTAACCATCTCTATCAGTCCGCCTATGGGATGTAACAGACCATTATTTATGGTAGGCGAGCCTATAAGAATTGCTTTTGATTTAAAGATTTCCGTTATGATATCATTTTTATCCTCTTTGGCCGCATTATAAAGCTTTACTGTTACCGAAGAGTCGGCCTTTGATATTCCGGACGCAATTGCCTCCGCCATCTTTTTGGTAGAATTCCACATGGTGTCATATATAATTATAATTTGATTCTCCTGATAATCATCCGCCCATTCAAGATATTTTTTTATAATCTGGGCAGGGTCGTTCTTCCATATGACACCGTGGCTGGTGCATATCATATCCACAGGAAGGTTAAAGCTCAATACCTCCTCTATCTTCTTTGTTACGAACCGGCTGAAAGGAGTGAGTATATTGGCGTAGTATTTTATTGCTTCCGCATAAAGCTCACAATTATCCACCCTGTCATTGTATAAGGATTCCGTGGCATAATGCTGTCCGAAGGCATCATTACTGAACAGGATATTCTCCCCTGACATATAGGTCATCATCGAATCCGGCCAGTGAAGCATGGGAGCTTCTATAAATGTAAGCGTAGAGCTTCCAATGTCCAATGTATCTCCGGTCTTTACGATTTTAAAGTTCCAGTCCCGGTGATAATGGCCTTTCAGGATTTTAGCACCATTCGCAGTACAATATATGGGGGTGTCCGGTATCTCCTGCATAAGTGCCACAAAGGCACCGCTGTGGTCAACTTCACTGTGATTTGCAATGATATAATCGATATCCTTCAGGTTGATTTCTTTTTTTAGATTCGTTACGAATTCTTCATCATACGGAAGCCATACCGTGTCAATTAATACATTCTTATCGTCTCGGATAAGATATGAATTATAGGAGGAACCCTTTGTTGTGGAATATTCATGACCGTGGAATGTTTTTAATTCCCAGTCAACCTTGCCGACCCATGTAACCTTATCTGTGATTTTTTTACCCATTTTTACCTCCGTTCCTGCGATACACTTAATCCTGTATTATTTATAATTTGCAGCTTATGCAAATTAATATTCCTTCTATAATATACCAGAATATTACTTGTCAATCAAGTATAGAAATTATATCTCTTCTATTAAAAATTTATACTCCAAAGCTTTAAAATTCTTATAAAGCAGAACTTATAATCAATCATTTTACTTCCTTCGGTTGTAAAAACAGGAATTTCCGTATACAGGTCTTTATCGATGTAATATTTCGCTGTGCCTACAATCTGCCCTGCTTTTAGCGGAGCGGACAAGGTTTCCGGAATATCATATTCGATATGGACCTTTTCATCGTTTCTTAACAGCAGGCTTAAATCTCCTTCAAGGCTTAACCCAATCAGACTGGTCTGGCCATCCTCCACATACACAGGGTCCAGCTCCTTATTCACAAATACCTGCTTTTTCTCATAATTTTCAATCCCATATGTCATCAGACGCTTTGTATCCGTCCATTTCAGCGTCTTGCTTGGAGGCCATCCACAGCCCAAAACGACAGATATCAACGTCCGGTCTGATTTTTTAATTGCTCCCACAAAGCAATATCCGGCTTTACTTGTAAAACCTGTCTTTATTCCGACGGCTCCATCCATCATATAGAGAAATTTGTTTTTATTCGATACAACAAAGCTCCTTTTGTTCTTAAGCTCCTCAAACTTATGGGAGGAAGTATTGGTTATATCCAGAAATTCTTTATTCTGTATGGCATAGGACGAGATAACTGCCAGGTCTCTGGCGGTTGTATAATGCCCCTCCGCATCAAGACCATTCGGCGTTACAAAATTAGTATTGCTGCATCCCAGGGCTCTTGCCTTGTCATTCATCATCGTGGCAAAGCCTGCGACAGAACCTCCTACATGTTCAGCGATTGCCACCGCCACATCATTATGGCTTTCAAGCATCAGGGAATAAAGCATATCCTTTAGCTTATACTGCTCTCCTGAGCGGATGTTCAGCTGAACGTCCGGCATTCTTTGTGCATAATCCGATACCGTTACCACGTCCTCCAGATTCCCCTGCTCCAATGCGATAATACAGGTCATAATCTTCGTCGTGCTGGCCATCGGCATTTCCTGATAGCCGTTCACTTCATACAGTACCCTGTTGTTTTCTCCGTCCATAAGCAAAGCGGATAACGAATTCAGTTTTATATTTTCTATCTCTTTCATCTCACTGTTTTCAATGTCTTCATTTTGCCCTAATCCGCTTCGGTCATTCTCCGTCCTGAGCTTTTCTTCGAAATCATCCTTTTCAATCGTAAAATTATTGAACATCTCATCATAATAATTCTTCAGGCTGATAAAATGTATAAAAGCAAATACCAGAATAACCCCCAGACAGACAACCACTCTTATAACCGATTTAGCTTTCATATTTATCAATTAAATCATCCTATCCGTTTCCCTTATTTTAATTTATTTGTATCTTTACTGACTTATTCCTAAGATGTATAATTATGATGCAAAGAGCATTTAACAAGAAAGGAATTTGACATGTCAAAAAATAAAAATAAAATTCCAGCGGATGATATTAATCCTTTAGATACTGCAAAAGAGTCCGAAGATACTATCACCCCTGATACTTCTTCCGAAGAAAATACTACCGATGATACTACAATTAAGGATATGGATGGTGATTTGGCTAGTTCTGCGACAGAAAATCCAGATACTCAGAACGAGCCGGGCTCCGATATCATAGATGAAATCTCCGATACAGATGCCGCTGACAAGAAAAAAAAGAGAAAAAAAATTATTATCCGAAGTCTCCGGATTCTTTTTACAATCGGCTTTTTTGTGTTTTTATCCCTCTTTCTTAATGAGGTTCTGGTGCAACCCTATAAGTTTAAAAAAGCCACCGAAAAAGCCCGGGAGCTCTATAATTACGTTGAAACCGCCCCTACTAAGAAACCGGATAATACAACAGAAAATGATACTTCAGATGAACCAAATGACGACAGTAATCCCGATGAATCCGATACAGATATGGAGCCAACCGCTGCTCCTGACCCCAACCGGGACGAAAAACGACGCCTGCTCAAATTCAGGAAGCTGCTTGAAATAAATGAAGATGTCAAGGGTTGGATTCGGATTGATAATACCAATGGCGAAAATGATACAAAAATTGATTATGTCGTTATGCAATCCGGTGCCAGTGACCCGGAATATTATCTGTCAAGAGCCTGGGATACCAAAGAGTATTTAAAAGCAGGAAGCTTATTCCTTGATTATACCTCGTCCGTAGAGAAGAATTCTCCAAACCTAATCATCCACGGACATAATATGACGTCATCGGATGACATGTTCCACTATCTTGTGCAATATCAGAAATTGAATTTCCTGAAAGAGCATCCGATTATCAGCTTTGATACAATCTATGAAGAGGGCTTGTGGAAAGTATTTTCCGTATACATAACTCCGGGAAATAATGACAGGGACGATTTCTTTCCGTTTAATACCTCCAATTTTAATAGCAGCCGGGATTTCATGTCGTATCTATACCAGATAAGAATACGTTCACTTTTTAATATTGATGAAGTGGATATCAATGAGAATGACCAGATTCTTACACTCTCCACCTGCTCTTATGAGCTTTCCAATTACAGAACGATTGTGGTTGCAAGAAAAGTCCGGGAAGGTGAAGAACCTGCCATCGATGTTGATAAGATAGAAAAAAATAAGAATGCTCTTTATCCGCCAAGCTTTAATAAGCATTATGGAAAACAGCAACCGGATATACCATCCTTTGAGGCTGCTCTGGAAGACGGCCTTATCCCCTGGTATAATCCGATTAATCATTAGTTTTCTGACACGCTCATAGTCAGCTAACTATATAGGGTACACCGGCATAACCTCACACATTGGTATACATGCAGTACGGTTAGCGGTGTACCCTATATTTTTAACGCTATCGCTTCTACTTGCTCTTCCTATATCTCTAACGTCAGCTGCTCCGCCTCTTCTTCTGCCTGAATCTTAAAGTCCTCCAATTTCTCCGGGTTGACTGCCGGAAGGCAGTCCAGGGATTGCAGTCCGAAGCAGCGTAAAAATTCCTCTGTCGTACCGAACAATATCGGTCTTCCCGGCGCATCCATCCTGCCTAATTCGCAAACCAGATTATATTCTACCAATTTATTAACGGAATGGTCGGATTTGACTCCCCGAATTGCTTCAATCTGAAGCTTTGTTATCGGCTGCTTATATGCAATGATTGACAAGGTCTCAAGTAATACATCTGTCAGTATATGCTTTTTGGGTATATGGGTAATCTTGATGATGGTTTCATACAGAGAGGCCTTCGTGCACAATTGATAGGCTCCGTCCAGCTCTATAATATGTATTCCCCTGCCCTCATCCTCGTATCTGTCCATCATATTATGGATGATTTTCCGGGTTGTATCTTCATCATGGTCGATGGCCATGGCAAGCCTGTCCAATTCGACTGCCTCTCCCATGGTAAAAAGAATCGCCTCAATCTGTGCCTCTACCACTTTTAATTCCACTAGAATCCTGCCTCCTCCATATCGATGATGTCTGACGCCAGATGAGTAATCCGGATATCGTCAAACGTACATTCCTGCTCTATCTTAATCCTTCCCCTTTTTATCAGTTCTAAAATCCCAAGAAAGGTTACAATGACCTCCATTTTAGTGGTCTGCTGTTCCAATAAACTCCGGAAGGAAAATACCTTATGCGCGATACCGTACCGTTGTATCCGGGTAAATATATCCGACAGGTTTATTTCCTCCTGCTCTATCTTTCCGAATTTACTTCGAATCGGGTCTATCTTGTCCGACTGTTTTTTTACGATGGATTTGAATATAGTATGGAGCTTTGCCAGAGTTAAATCGCCTAGAAGCTCCTCCACATCAATCTCTTCCTTGAATTCGGCAATCTCTCTTGGAATTGACGGGGATTTGAACATAATCCTTGAGGCATCCTCCTGCTTGTCCCTCAACTGGTCGGAAACATACTTAAACATCTTGTACTCCAAGAGCCTGTCCACCAGCTCCTGCCTGGGGTCCGTTTCTTCTTCGTCCTCTTTTTCGGGCGCAGGCAGCAGCATACGGGATTTAATATTAATCAAGGTTGCAGCCATAACAAGAAACTCACTCATAATCTCCAGATTTTTTGATTCCATAAGCTTTATGTATTCCAGATATTGCTCCGTAATCTCCACAATCGGAATATCATATATATTTATTTTATTCTTATCAATCAAATGAAGCAGAAGGTCCAATGGTCCTTCAAATGCTTCCAGTTTAACCGGAATACTCATTCTCGAATGCTCCTTCCTCACTTTTTATTTCTATCAAAACCAGCTCAGGCATATTTAAAAATCTGGGCATAAAGGAATGGCCTCCCAATCCTCTTGAAATAACCATACGCTTATTATCCTCACATAACAGGCCTGCGTCATATTTGGGAAACAGCTTCATCTGGGGGGAAATAACACCGCCTATAAACGGAATACGGACTAATCCTCCGTGAACATGACCGGAGAGGATTAAATCGGCTCCCCATTCCACATATTTTTTAAAATACACAGGATTGTGGGCAATCAAAATAGTATGCCCTTCTTTGTTTCGGGTACCGATATTTTCGATTATTTCATTCTGTTCAAGATTTAATGGCTTACCCTTGCCATAGAATTTCTGTGAGAGCGAAAGGCCTGTAATCGTAAGCTTACTATCCTTATAATGAAGTATAATGCTTTTATTGTCTAAAAGATATACCCCCAGCTGTTTAAGCTTTTCCTTATATAGATTCCATGATTCATAAAGGGCTATGTTTTGTTTATAAGCCTCGGTATCCTTGCTGTAGGCCAAATCCTCAAATGCCTGCTCATGATTGCCGTAGGCATAATAAACCGGATAACGCTCTGAGATTTCCTTCATCAGGTCATATCCGTTCCCCGGATAACAGGCTCTTCTTTTGGTTATCAGGTCCCCCGCTATTATAACAAAATCCGGCTTATGTTCCAATATTTTTTTCACAAGTCTGCGGTTGTTTTTACCGAAGCTTTTATTGTGAACATCCGCCAGGACAACAAAAGACAGATTCAGCTTGTCTTTACCCTGCAGGTTTATCTTATATTTTGACGTTGTAATAAATTTTTGTTCCAGAAAAGACCACAAAAAAAACAGTACGATTAATCCTGTAAACACCCAAATATATGTCATGGTTTCTCCTTTTTTGCTTTATAATTGATGAAACATCCGCATATCCTTTATCATATAACGGCAAGTATAAACATGTCAACAAAAGAGATGGCAGCCACAGATATGTACTCATTGCTCCCTATGAAATACCTGCGGCTGCCTTGCAATATTTACGGCAGCAGCCTTCTATACCATTTATCTGTAAGACAAAAAGTATCTTCTCAATGATTTTATGAAGCAATCCATATAACCTGCTTTACCGACAGCCTCCAAAGCCAGAATATCAACACTTCCTATCTTCTCATTATCATAATAATAGATGATATCCCCTATCTTATCCTCCGTGGTAACCGGTGCGGGAACCTTATCATACAGGATAACCTCTTTTCTAATGTTTTCAGGGGATTTTCCTGAAGGACACAAGTAAGAAAAATCACCGCTTATTCTTCCTCCGACATAATCGGATACCCCCTTTGAAACATTAACAGGTTCTAAGGTAATATCCTTATTATCATCTACATAGAGAGAATAGTTGGCAAATCCGTAATTCAACAGCTTCGCCGCTTCCATGAACCTTGTTTTCGTATCCGGCGCCGCCATAATGACAGCGATTAATTCCATATTATCCCGCTTTGCGGTAGCGGACAGGCAATATTTTGCAAGGCTGGTTGACCCGGTTTTTAATCCTGTAATACCTTTGTAGGACTTAATAAGCTTATTGGTGTTGGTCAGCCCGAATTCCGTCCGTCCTTTTCTCGTGGTATGTACAAAGGTATCCATCCATATGGTGGCATAATTACTAATCTCGGGAAATCTTGTAACCAGCTCTCTGGACATTAACGCAATATCATAGGCCGATGTATAATGGTTATCCGCATCCAATCCATAGCAATTAATAAAATTGGTATTGTTCATCCCCAGCTCTTTTGCTCTCTGATTCATCCTTGCCACAAATTCCTCTTCGGAACCGGCGATATGCTCAGCCATGGCTACAGAGGCATCATTGGCACTGGCAATGCTGATGCATTTTATCATCGTATCGACGGACTGAACCTCATAAGGCTCAAGATACACCTGGGAGCCTCCCATCGAGGCGGCATGTTCGCTGACGCTTACATCATCTTTAAGGCTGATTTGCCCTGATTCCAAGGCTTCAAAAATCAAAAGCAGGGTCATAACCTTTGTAACACTGGCGGGTTTTAGCCTTTCATCCTTGTCTTTTTCAAAAAGTACTTCTCCTGTAGAGCCTTCCATTAATACGGCGGATGGTGTGGCCAATTCCATCTTTGACTCTACCATTGCCGTAACCGGTATAACATCATTTATCTCCGGCTTGGTCGTGTTTATGTTTGCACTGAATATAGCGGTGGATACCGGAAGCAATAAGAATAATGATAATAGAAG
>JAEZXP010000100.1 GCA_023419655.1 Bacillota bacterium
CCTGAGCTTGTGAAGAAGTATCCGAACAGCCTGAAATTTTATGTACAGTCGAATCCTTATTTTATTTATCAGCTTCCTAAGCCGTCGAAAGGGAAGGCGGATACAATCTTTATATTCGAAAATCTGAAAAGACTGCTGGAGGATTTCAAATCTTTGGTGGACCGTGAAAACACATGACCCTGTTATGACCAGGTCACTTGTTTTATTTGTGGCTTGACAATGATTAGAGGCTTAACTACAATAATTCTTATCAGGTAAGCTTATGAGAGGGATTAATATGAATAGGTATAACATATATAATAAATTTAAGATTGAGTTACATGCATCAATAAAAATCCTTTTGTTAATTATATTCATTCTGCCATTTTTGAGTGGCTGCAGGATAGATGAGGCAGATTATGAATTGACGAATTATATAGGGAAATCTATCAACACCTTTAAGAAAAAAACAAAAGCTGAACCTACACAAGAAAGCAACGGAGTATACAAAATAGAAGGAGCTTTACAGTTGATTGCACCCAAAGAGGATATTACCTCGGTTACTATTCAGGGAGGTGCTGAAAAATATAAGCTTTTTGGCGTGACGATAGGTATGGAGAAGCAGCAGGCCGAACAAAAGCTTGCCGGGGTCTATGGAGCAGAGGCGAATAAAACCATTGAGTCAGATAAGAATTCAGTTACCCATACCTTTCGGGATAAGGACAGTGAATTATACCTTTCCTATGATATTGATACGGAGCTTATTACAGAGATATCCTATTACTATCTAAAGACTGACAAGGTGCAGGAGAATGAGGATACAGCAAATTCTGGTGAGCTGATTGCCCTGGTGGGAGATGTAAGGATATATTATAATGAGGCAATGGTCTATCTTAAATCGGCGCAGGAAAATTATGAAATTGATTATGGCAAAGGAATCTGGGATGTGGATATCTTAGGTGACGGCAAGAGCTTTGAGGAATATATTAAGGAAGAGGTTCTGAAACAGATTATCCAGCTTAAGGTTATCGGAGATAAGGCGGCTAAAGACGGAATTACTCTGACGGAGGAAGAAAAAGCAGATGCAACAGCTTACGCAGAGGAGCATTTTATGGGACTTTCAGATGCGGACAGGACCCGTTATCTGGTTAGCAAGAAGCTTTTGGAGCAGGTGTATTCGGATAATATTCTGGCGGAAAAGATGTTTGAAACCTTAACCATTGATGTCGATACGAATGTACCTGACCTTACAGCCAGACAGATTACGGTGCAGCATATCCTTATATATAGCACAGAGCTTGATGAGGAAGGCAATAGAAGGCCGCTGTCTTTAGAGCAGAGGAACAATGCGTTCGATAAGGTAAACAGCTTGCTTGACAGAGCGAGAAGCGGAGAAGATTTTTATACTCTGGCTGAGACGAATTCAGAAGATGATGTGATTGAATATACCTTTGGCAGAGGAAAGGGGCCGGAAGAATACAGCAGTACCTTCGAGCAGGCCGCCTTTAATCTAAAGAGCGGAGAAAACAGCAGTATCATCAGCACAGAATACGGATGGCATATTATCCACTGTGTAACGGATTTTAATGAGGATGCCACAACGAGGGTTAAGGAAGCGATTATTGAGGAAAGACGGACAAAGCTGTTTGCAGATTATTATTCGCAGTGGTCCTCGGAATATGATGTGGTAATCAACAGTGAGGTATGGGATGCCATATCCTTAAAGTATTAAGATTATATAATTCATAGATGTGCATAAATAAGCGGATTAATCCAAGGAAATAAAGCTTCCGAGTTTAATCCGCTTATTCGTGCCTATGCATTAATTTATATATAATACAGATTTTCAGAGGGATAGAAGGGGTCAAAGGTTACATCGATACCAAGCTTTCTTAAGATTTGCTCATCGTTTTTATTCAGCATGGAGGTGCAATGAGCCTGTATGCCTTTTAGCATGGATAATTTATCGTATGCCAGCTGTGCGGTAGGATTGGTAACGGCACAGATACTAAGGGCTATCAGAATTTCATTTGCATTTAAATGGGTTATGCGGCTGTTTAAATCTTTCTCTTTTAAATCACGGATTGTGTTTAGTATCAAAGGAGAAAGAAGGAATATTTCATCTGCAATTCCTGCCAGGTATTTGATGGCATTTAATATGGCAGCAGAGCAGCAGTCCATAGTAGAAGAGCTTCGGCCTGTGATGATTTTCTTATCGGGCATTTCAAAGGCAATTACCGGGACATTTTCATTTTCATGACAGTTATCCTTGTTATCCCTAAGCTTAAGAGCATAATTTCTGGCAGGAATAACACAGGGCCTGTCCTCCTGCTTTAATTGAACCTCTTCCATGATAACCTTCATACGGTTTAGGGCTTCCTCATCCAAAAGTCCTTTCTTAAAATCACAGGCAGTGGCAAAATATCTGCGTATAATCTCCTGCTTTGAAGCCTCGGAGACGACGTCATCATCGATAATACCAAAGGCAACCCGGTTAACACTCATGTCCGTGGGAGATTGGAACACGGATTCCTTTCCTGTAATCCTCTCAATAATTCTTTTGACGACCGGAAACATCTCCAAGTCCCTGTTATAATTGACGGTTACCTCATGATATTTTTCAAAATGGAAATTATCAATCATGTTAACGTCCTTTAAATCGATTGTAGCTGCCTCATATGCAATATTAACCGGATGCTTAAGCGGCAGATTCCATACGGGGAAGGTTTCGAATTTGGAATATCCGGCCAGGCGTCCCTGATTGTACTCATGGTATAGCTGGCTTAGACAGGTTGCAAGCTTACCGCTGTTTGCTCCGGGGGCAGTTACCACCACAATTGGCTTGGTCGTTATAATATAGGGGTTACTTCCATATCCGTGCTCGCTTACGATGGTATCCACATCCGCAGGATACCCGGGAATGGACGTATGCTTATATACTTTAATATTGCGTCTTTCAAGTTTATTGATAAATACATTGGTCGCCGGCTGATTGTTGTACCTTGTGATTACCACACTGTTTACTTTAAGGTCGTAGCTGCGAAAATCATCCAGGAGTCTCAGAACCTCCATGTCATAGGTGATTCCAAAATCGCCGCGGATTTTATTTCTTTCGATATCACCGGCATATACACATATAATTATTTCTGCCTGATTCTTAAGCTTTTGAAGTAATTTGATTTTGGCGTCCTCATCAAAACCGGGTAAAACTCTCTTGGCGTGCTTGTCTCCTATCAACTTTCCGCCAAATTCCAGATACAGCTTGTCATAATTATTTACCCGTTCTAAGATATATTTTGACTGTTCTTCAATATACTTCTGTGGATCAAATCCGGCATTCATAAGTATCCTCCCAAATGTTTTAGAATCAATATCGGTTAAATTAAAAATTCTTGCAAGGCATCTTAATAATAATGAGTCTATGCAAGTATTACTTGAAAATTCTATAGGATTATAGAACAAAACACTACACTCTATCATAATCCAAAATAAAAAAAAGTCAATTGATTTTTGGAATAGTGGCTGCGGTTTTCAAGGAATTCCTTATTATAGGATAAAAGTCAAGAATTTGGTTGTTCAGTTATGGCAAATATGGTAAGATTTTATATGGAAAGAATACATTACTTTATTATAAACCAAATACTATAACGGATAAAAGGATGTACAAGATGGATGATTATACTAAATGTACGAATTAATATTGTCTATAATTGTGTCTATACTTGGAATCGTTGCGTTTTTTATCGGATAATTCGTGATTACAGGAAGTGAAAACAAGTATATAAAAAAACAAGCCTCATTGGTCGATTCTATGACTAAAAAGAGGCTTGTTTTTTTGCTTTCAAATGCTATTTTGCGAATATCATATTTCCAATCCGTGCGGTTACCGGTTTTGAACGAATCCATTGGTTGGTTGAGCTGTTATCATAGTAGAATAAAGCTCCTTTACTGGGGTCTGCGCCGTAAAGGGCTGCCCAGGCAGCACGAAGGGAGTCGTCGGTCGCAGGTTTTTGGATATGGCCGTTTTGCACCGGGCTAAACTGATAATGACCAGCACTTACATGGTTTATGACCGAGCTTATGCTATTTGGCCAATCCTTACTTTTTACCCGGTTTACGACGACGGCACCCACGGCAACCATGGCGTCATAGGGCTCACCGACGGCTTCCGCCCGTATAAGCCTTGCCAGCAAATCCACCTCTGAATTGGTATAAGGTATTACGGTACGGGTACCCGCAGTGCTGCCGGATGAACTGCCGGAAGGGGAACCCGTAGAACTGCCCGTAGGCTTTATGCCGGGAAGAATAAGCTTTTGTCCGGGTATAATCAGATTATCCCACTTATTGTTCGCCTTTCTTAAATCAGCAAGGGGTATCGTATACCTGCTGGCAATCAGGAACATGGAATCTCCGCTTTTTACTGTATAGACCTGTGCAGGAACCTTTATAACCTGTCCGGGGTATATTATATTGCTGCTTAACTTATTATCATACTTTAAGGTATTGGTTGAGGTCTTAAATAACAGGCCTATCTGGTAAAGAGAATCATTTGGTACGATGGTGTAATCGGCTGCGTAGGCATACGATGAGAGTATCGTAAGAGTAAGCAGGACCGTGGCGGCTAAAACACCCGCCTTCTTAAGAATATTCATGAATACCTCCTTATGATTGGTTATTCTGACTACTTAGAGGGTACATAAACCATTCTAAATGATATTTTTCGACAACACTATATAGAATTATTGGATGGGATGGAAAAAGAAAGCAAGAAATCAAATTATATATTGAAAAGTTTCTTATGGTCTGGTATTCTATTAAAAATCTCTATTGAAAAGTTATGAGGTATCGATTATGTTAATTTGTTTTCTTACAACCACTACCACCAGTTAGGGCTGCTTTTGAAGTTCGTTGTCTATGCAACCAACGGCAAAGGTTAGCCCTGATGGCCGTGTGGTTGCAAGGAAATAGATGAACACCTTGCATCACTTATAAAAGTGTACAAGGTGTTTTTTGTTTTGAAAGGAGGTGTTTGCTCCGATGATGAATGGAATGTTATCCCGATATTCCAAGGGGCGGCTTACCCGGACTCTTCATTGTGGACATTAAATTAAATGAGGAGATAAAAATGATGATGAATTATAAAGAAATAGTAGCGGACAGACTGTCTGAAGCGGTAAAACGGATATATCCTTATGCGGAATGTATTTTTTACAAGGAAAGTGATGAGGGGTTTTTCTGTGACTATAATATTCCCCCGGTTGTTCCTTCCGTTTTTTCAGAAATAAATAAAAATGTGGCGTCAAATGACCTTGACTGTGCTTTTGAACTGCATAGCTACTCTGGTGTCTATGAAGATGGCAGTGTACAAAACCGTATATTGCAGCGTATTTATGTGATAGCATTTGCGGCAGGTACGGAATTTGAAGCGTATAAGAAGTTTGTTGAAGAAGCTTCAAAACGTGACCACAAAATGCTTGGGAATGAATTAAAGCTGTTTTCATCTTCAAATGAAATCGGACAGGGATTGACACTGTGGCATCCTAAAGGAGCGATGATAAGGTATCTGCTTGAGAGCTTCGGACAAAAGGCTCACATCCTTAATGGCTATCAATGGGTGTATACTCCCCATATCGGCAGAGCAGGGCTTTGGGAGACATCGGGCCATCTGGACTTTTATAAGGATGCCATGTATAGTCCTATTATGATTGATGAGGAAGAGTATTATCTAAAGCCGATGAACTGTCCTTTCCACATCAATATCTATAACAGCGAGATACATTCATACCGTGACCTGCCTGTAAAATATGCGGAATACGGTACGGTATACAGGTATGAGCTGTCCGGAGCATTAAACGGCTTAACAAGAGTAAGAGGCTTTACACAGGATGACGCACATATTTTCTGTACACCGGAGCAGGTAGAGAAGGAAGTGGCAGATGCGCTGAAATTTTCACTCTATATACTGCGCTCGTTCGGGCTGGAGAAATTTCAGCCGTATGTATCAACAAAGCCAAAGCATAAGTCCATTGGCGAGGATAAGGACTGGGAGATGGCAACGGAGATACTTAAAAAAGCAGTTATATCCGCAGGTCTCGATTTTAAGATTGATGAGGGCGGCGGAGCATTTTACGGACCTAAAATTGACTTGAAGCTTTATGATTCACTGAACCGGGAATGGCAATGCAGTACGATACAATTTGATTTTAATTTGCCGGACCGCTTTCATGTATTTTATGTGGGAAGTGACGGCAAGCGGCATACGCCGTATATGGTGCACCGGGCATTGTTCGGAAGTCTGGAACGGTTTATGGCTCTTCTTATCGAGCATTATAAGGGTGAATTTCCTTTTTGGCTTTCGCCGGTCCAGTTTGGCATTGTACCGATTAGAGAAAACCATCATGATTATGCAAAGCAGCTATCAAGAAAACTCAAAGAGCAGGAATTTCGCGTTGATTTGAACAGTGAAAGCGATAACATGAGGAACAAAATCAAGCGTTTTCAACTTGATAAGATACCTTATATTCTGATTGTTGGTGACAGGGAGGCTGAGAATAATACATTCGCTGTCCGCAGCCGTAAGGAGGGGGATTTGGGAGAGATGGATATTCATGCTCTGTGTGAATATCTAAAGCCACAAATTGAACAGGGAATACCCAGATGCATAATTAACGATTAGGCTGTACTCAAATAATAAAATAGGATGTTGCTTTCATAATCAAAAGCAACATCCTATTCCGGTTTTTCGGGAAAATATATAAAGGGCCGGGGAAGCCAATTTATGCTGTGAACAGCTTTATGTCATCTTCTACGGTTCCAATGCCTGCAATACCAAAGGCATCAACAAGTACCTTCGCCACATTTGGTGAAAGGAACGCAGGAAGTGTAGGTCCTAAATGTATATTCTTCACGCCTAAGAAAAGCAGGGCAAGAAGAACGATTACGGCCTTCTGCTCATACCATGCAATATTAAATGCAAGGGGCAGCTCGTTGATATCCGTAAGCTCAAACGCTTCCTTCAGCTTCAATGCAATTAAAGCAAGAGAGTAGGAGTCGTTACACTGGCCGGCATCCAAAACTCTTGGGATTCCGTTGATATCGCCTAAATCCAGCTTGTTGTATTTATACTTTGCACAGCCTGCGGTTAAGATTACCGTATCCTTAGGAAGGGCTTTTGCAAAATCGGTGTAGTAATTTCTTGCCTTCTGACGGCCGTCACATCCTGCCATAACAAAGAATTTGCGGATGGCACCGGATTTTACAGCCTCAATAACCTGGTCTGCAAGAGCAAATACCTGAGCATGGGCAAATCCGCCGATGATTTCGCCTTTTTCAATCTCCTTCGGAGCTTCGCAGGTCCTTGCCAATTCAATAAGCTTAGAGAAGTCCTTGTGGCCGGCTTCATCTCTTTCAATATGTGTGCATCCTGAGACACCCGCCGCACCGGTAGTAAATAATCTGTCCTTATAGGAAGGAGCCGGAGGGACAACACAGTTCGTAGTCATAAGAATGGGTCCGTTAAAGCTCTCGAATTCCTCTTTCTGCTTCCACCATGCATTGCCGTAGTTTCCTACGAAGTGGCTGTATTTTTTGAAGGCAGGATAGTAATGGGCAGGCAGCATCTCGGAGTGGGTATATACATCAATTCCGGTGTCCTTTGTCTGCTCAAGCAGCTGCTCCAAATCCCTGAGGTCATGACCGGATACAAGGATACCGGGTCTTGTTCCGACACCAATGTTAACCTTCGTGATTTCCGGATTGCCATAGGTTCCTGTATTGGCAGAATCAAGAAGAGCCATGCCGTCAACACCGAATTTGCCGGTTTCTAAGGTAAGAGCGATAAGCTCATCAACACTTAATTCATTATTTAAAGTGGAAGCCAGAGCCTTTTGCATAAATGCACCGATTTCCTCACTGTCATATTTTAATTCATTGGCATGCTTCATATATGCTGCCAGACCTTTTAATCCATAGATAATTAATTCCCTGAGACTTCTTATGTCTTCGTTTTCAGTAGTAAGGACGCCAACCGCCGCAGATTTTGCATCCAGCTCTTTTCTTGTATTCGCATCCCATCGTGCTGCTTCAGGCAGGGAGGCCTTATCTGCTGCCTTACTTAATAAATCATTCTTAATGCTTAAGGTTTCTACTACTCTCTGATAGAAAATCTCATCATCAAAATTGGCATTTGTAATAGTTGTGAAAAGATTAATTGTAACATAGTGATTAATCTCGGCAGGGATACTTTCACCCTGTGCACGCAGTGCCGTTGTTACAGCGGATAACCCCTTTGTCACATAAATCAGTAAATCCTGCATTCTAGCCAAATCCGGGGACTTGCCGCATACACCGAACTTTGTGCAGCCGGTACATCCTGCCGTCTCCTGGCATTGATAGCAAAACATCTTGTTGTCCATTTTTGCACTCTCCTTATAACGATTTTGAAATATCAAATAGTTGACATCTCTGCTACAGGATGAGTATAATACAATCACAGAAGTAAAAGTGTAGCTGTAGCAACATTTAAGAGAATTTATATTTTGTGTCGATGAACCGAATTTTATGAATAAATATTGCGAATATAATCAGCTTTATCATAAAGTTAATGTAAGAAGGAGGAATATATCTTGGAACAGTATTTTCCGATATTAAACAAGTGTGCCTTATTTCGCGGGATAGAAGAACAAAATTATAAGAGCCTGCTTGGCTGTCTGGATATACAGGTTAAGAATTATGATGAAGAGGAATATATCTTCTTTGCAGGAGATAAAGTGAACCAAATCGGAATTGTACTTTCCGGCAGAGTTGAAATCCTTAAAGAGAATCTGGCAGGGAGTAAGCATATAATATCGATATTAGAACCTTCCCACATGTTTGCAGAGGGCATTGTCTGTACGGCAAGCCGCCTGTCGCCCGTTACGGTTCAGGTCATGGAGGCAGCCCGTGTGATGATGATTCCGTATGAAAAAGTAGTCAGAAGCTGTGGAAAGAGCTGTGCTTACCACTTTGAGCTTGTACAGAATATGATGATGGTGCTGGGAGAAAAGAATTTGATTTTGAATTGGAAGCTGGACCTTCTGACGCTTAAAGGAATGCGTGAGAAGCTGGCAAGCTACCTGATTAAAGTCTCGATGGAGAACGGCAGCCGGACCTTTCAGATACCATTGAACCGGACGGAGCTGGCAGATTTTTTAAATGTATCCCGTACCTCCATGTGCAGGGAGCTGACAAGAATGAAGGATGAGGGATTAATTGATTTGTATGGCCGCAGCTTTAAAATTCTTAATCAGGAAAAACTGGCCCGGTGCCTGGAATAAAGAAATTGAAATATAATCCTATATATGGTTTTTCTGCCTTTCATATCAATAAATTTTATGTTATAATTATAAATATAATGCCATTACATCACCTGTGGCATGGACATTTAAAGTTACAAAGATACGATGAGGAGGGTATTACATGGCAAAAAAAATCAGGATGATTTGCTGTCTGTTACTGGGTATGTCATTATTATTCGCAGGGATGAAAAACAATGTCTTTTTTGCAGCTGCAGAAACCACGGAGTTATTTACATTTACATTTGACAATAAGGATGAACAGGAAGGACTTTTTACTGTAGCCAAAAGCGCTGAGATGGAATGGGTCAGTGCCGCCGGTATCGGGCAAGATGATGGTGCGGCATTAAAGGTTACTCATATGGAAGGAGATAATGATTATACAAGCATTAATAACGCTGTCCGATTAACTTTTACCGAGCCGCTTCCGGCGGGTGCGGTATACCATATCTCTTCCTGGTATTATGCGCCGGCTGAGGGAAATGAAGATAAGGATACGCTTATCGGACCTTCCCATCTAATCAACGGTAATACGATGGATAACGCTTTTAAAATTCCGGGTCCGAATGATGTCGGTACATTGCCGATAAATCAGTGGACGCAAGTGAGTGGTACGACGGAGCTAATGGAAGTTCCATTAGAATTTATAGATTTCAGACTATACACGAATGAGAAGGCTACCCATGCCGATGTATCGTATTTAGACCAAATTGTTATAAGCCGGGTGGGTGAATCACAGGGAGTGCCTGAATGGGACCTTACACTTCCTTCCCTTAAGGAGGTCTATAAGGATTACTT
>JAEZXP010000129.1 GCA_023419655.1 Bacillota bacterium
GCTATCACCATATGGAAGGAAACTCCGCAGCTCATATTAAATCCAGTATGATGGGATTTTCTGAAACGATTATAATAAAGGACAAAAGATTACTGCTGGGTACCTGGCAGGGAATCTATTTAACAGAATTCGACGGGCCCCGGGTAAGAAACGTACAGGTGAAAATTATAGAGGGCTGATAAGGAGAACAGGATGTCAACGGCTATAAAGAAAGATATCAGGATATTAAAAAATGACAGGCTGGAAGAAGGGGTCTATGATTTATGGCTGGAAGCAGGAGAGATGGGAGCCTTGGCAAAACCCGGGCAATTCCTGTCTTTGTATTGCAATGAAGGCGGAAGACTTTTGCCAAGGCCGATAAGTATATGTGAAATTGATAATAAATCAGGAAGAATCCGTCTGGTTTACCGTGTTGTGGGAAAGGGAACGGAAGAATTTGCGGGGCTTGGAGCCGGTGATTATATTGCGTGCATGGGACCTTTCGGCAATGGCTTTACCCCTGAGAAATCAAAAGCCTTAATCATAGGCGGAGGTATCGGCATTCCCCCTTTACTGGAACTGGCCAAGCACTTGGACGGGGAAAAAGATATCGTACTGGGATACAGGGATGTTACATTTTTGGATGAAGATTTCAGGAGTTACGGGAATGTATATATTGCCACAGAGGATGGCAGCAAAGGAACGAAGGGGAATGTGCTGGACGCAATCAGAATGAATAAGCTTTCAGCAGATGTAATCTATGCATGCGGGCCAACCCCGATGCTCCGGGGAATTAAGGAGTATGCAGCCGCTAATCAGATAAAGGCACAGCTTTCTCTGGAAGAGCGTATGGCCTGCGGCATCGGTGCATGTCTGGCTTGTGTGTGCCAGTCGGCTGCGGTGGACCATCACACCAATGTAAATAACAAAAGGATATGTAAAGAAGGCCCTGTATTCTACGCAGATGAAATCGTACTATAGCCAGGATGGATAATAAAAAGCATGGATAGAAGAAGGCTCCGAATAAAGCGTTCAATAAAGAGGCCCCAATATGAAATAGAGATGCTCCGGATATGGAGTCAGGAAATACAGAGGACGGGAATATGGAAGATAAGAAGTTGGCATATGATATGACAGTGAATATAGCGGGAATTACCTTTAAGAATCCGGTCACAACAGCTTCCGGAACCTTCGGGTCAGGTATGGAATACTGCGATTATGTGGATTTATCAAGATTGGGCGCAGTTACCACGAAGGGAGTGTCTACAATTCCCTGGCCGGGAAATCCGACTCCGAGAGTGGCAGAAACCTACGGCGGGATGCTGAATGCAATCGGTCTTCAAAATCCTGGTGTGGATGTATTCCTTCAAAGAGACCTTCCGTTTTTAAAATCCTATGATACAAGGATTATTGTTAATGTGGTGGGTAAGACGGCCAAAGAGTATTGTGAGGTGGCAGAGAGGCTTTCGGATTACGATGTGGACATGCTGGAGATTAATATCTCCTGTCCCAATGTTAAAGAAGGAGGAATTGCTTTCGGCCAGGACCCTCACCGGGTTGAGGCAATCACATCACAGGTGAAAAAGTATTCCAGAAAACCAATCATAATTAAGCTTAGTCCCAATGTTACAGATATTGCGGCCATTGCAAAGGCAGCAGAAGCGGGAGGGGCAGACGCCATCTCTTTAATCAATACACTGACAGGCATGAAGATTGACATAGAAAGAAAAGCCTTTGTCCTTGCCAATAAGATAGGCGGATTATCGGGACCTGCCATAAAGCCCATCGCAGTGAGAATGGTTTACCAGGCTGCAAATGCAGTACAGATTCCTGTTATAGGAATGGGCGGCATCATGAACGGAGAGGATGCCTTGGAATTTATAATGGCCGGGGCAACGATGGTGGCCGTAGGTACGGCAAATTTCATTAATCCGAGAGCGGCAGAGGAAGTTGTTGACACAATAGAAGCCTATATGGTAAAAAATAAAGTTAAGGATATCAAGGATTTAATCGGATGTGTAAGATGATGGGCAGATTTATCCAGGAAAAGAGAATACAAATATCGGAGGCAGAAGATGAAGCAGTATAAAAAAGATTTCATTGAGTTTATGGTTGATTGCGGTGTTCTTAAGTTTGGAGATTTTGTTACAAAGAGCGGAAGAAATACTCCTTTTTTCATCAATACAGGATTTTACCGTACCGGTTCCCAGCTTAGGAAGCTGGGAGAGTATTATGCAAGAGCCATTCAGGAAAAGTTCGGACTGGGCTTTGATATGCTGTTCGGACCGGCCTATAAGGGAATTCCTTTAGGCGTTGCCGCAGCCATGGCGATAAGCGAGCATTTTGATAAGGATGTACGGTATTGTTCAAATCGAAAAGAGGTAAAAGACCACGGAGATAAGGGAATCCTCCTTGGCTCTCCAATCAATGACGGAGACAGAATTATCATTATAGAGGATGTAACAACCGCCGGAACCTCCATTCAGGAGACCATGCCAATCATACAGGCACAGGCTGAACTTGTGCAAGGGGATGTGAAAGTATTGGGACTGGTTGTCTCAGTGGACAGAATGGAAAGAGGACAGGGCTCACAAAATGCCCTTAAAGAAATGGAAGAAACCTATGGATTTGCAACGACGGCCATTGTAACGATGGATGAAGTGGTGGAGCACCTGTATAACAAGCCCTATAAGGGGAAGATTGTAATTGATGATGAATTAAAAAATTCAATTGATAAATACTATGAGCAGTATGGTCCTAAGAAATCATAAATGAGGAGGAAAATATCATGATGGAAAAGATTTATAATACGATGAAATCCGTAGGAGTTTGGAATCTGGTACTTGGTATTGTTCTTATTTTATCCGGTCTGGCTTCGGGCGTATTTCTTATCGTCAATGGAGCAAAGCTTTTGAAGAAAAAATCGGAGCTGTTATTTTAATGCGTGAACGGAAATAGGACAAAATATGAAAACACATGATTTTTATTATGATTTACCGGAGGAGCTTATTGCCCAGGACCCCTTAGAGGACAGAGCCAGCTCCAGGCTGTTGGTTTTAGACAGGTTCTCAGGAGAATACAGCCATAGAATATTTAGTGATATTACAGACTTTTTAAAAGAGGGTGACTGCCTGGTGCTAAATAACACCAAGGTTATTCCGGCACGCCTGATTGGAGAGAAGCTGATTCATCCATCTGGCAATGAAGCGGATGCAGACAATGACGGTGGCGGTGAAGATAGTCACCGTACAGAGACTGGCGGAGTTAACCGCGGAGCCCGGATAGAGCTGTTATTACTAAAAAGAAAAGAGAATGATATCTGGGAGACCCTGGTGAAGCC
>JAEZXP010000161.1 GCA_023419655.1 Bacillota bacterium
AGCTATCCCAGCCCTTTGGTACCAAACAGGAGAGCAATAACGGAGAAGACCCTGACGATACCGATATCTCGCAGATTCCCCCATCTGAAATCCCTGCGGATAATAGCGATACCGATTCAGAGGATTTACCGGATAATCCGGACAATGACAGTGATGATACGGGTGAACCATTCGAAAATGAAGAGGATGAGGTGTTCCCTGCCATCGACTTTACCTTAACCGACCAATACGGCAACGAGCATACCCTGTCCGATTATAAAGGCAAAGTGGTATTCTTGAATTTCTGGGCTACCTGGTGCCCTCCTTGTATAAAAGAAATGCCGGATATAGAGAAAATCTATTCTGAATACGGCGAAAATAAAGAGGATGTAATTATTCTTGGCGTTGCAAATCCTTCCAGTGAAGAATATCCCAATAACGCCGATGAAAGCAAGGATAAAATTATTGAGTTTCTGGATGATAACGGCTATACATTCCCGGTTGTATTCGATGAAACCGGTGAATTGTTAATGGAATATTATATTAATGCATTCCCCACAACCTTCCTGATTGACAAGGACGGCAATATAGCCGGGTATGCGGCTGCGATGCTTCCAAAAGATGTGATGGACAGTGCTATACAGCAAACGCTGGAACTTAGTAATCCTTAAATTCTCATAACTATATTATTACGAAGGAGCATACATGGAATGAAAAATCTTTATGACCTTCCCTGCGATATTGCCAAGACACTCAATATTATAGGAGATAAATGGACTCTTCTGATTATCAGGCAGCTTATGCTGGGCAACGATACGTTTACACAGATTCAGGGAAAATTGGACGGAATCGCCAGTAATCTTCTTTCTGACCGGCTAAAGTGTCTGGAAAGGGATGACCTTATAACTTCACAGCTTTACCAGCCCCATCCCCCAAGATACCGCTATATGTTAACCGAGCAGGGAATGGATTTGTCCGATGTACTTAACAGCATCATGCTCTGGGGAGAGAAGCATTTGAAGGAATGTCACAAGCAGCTTACCCATTCGGAATGCGGCCATACAATCGAATTGGCATATTATTGTCCCGGATGTGAAAAGATTATTTCAAAAGAAGATATAAAGTTTTAAAATATGAATTGACGAAGCGGAAAAAAAGTAGTATCATATAGTCACATTAATTTAGTTAAATATTTAACAAGTTGGAGGAAAGATATGAAAAAAATAGTATCATTAATTTTATGTGTGGCACTCGTTATGACGATGTTCACAGCATGTGGTGGCGCTAAAGGATTAAAGACAGGTCTTGCCGTTGTCTCCAGTGCCGGAAGTTCAAAAGAAGCTACTGCCGAAGCAGATGGACTTGCTCAGGTAGACTCAACAGCTGTTGCTGTTCTTGTAGATGACAAGGGTGTTATTAAGAACTGTGTTATCGATGTCGTTCAGACAAAATTCAACTTCTCAGCTACAGGAGAAATCACCACCGATTTAGGAACAACATTTGTAAGCAAAAAGGAACTTGGCGATGCATATGACATGAAGAAGGCTTCTCCTATCGGCAAGGAATGGTATGAGCAGGCTGAGGCTCTTGAAAAATATGTAATCGGAAAGACTCTTGCAGAAGTTAAAGGCATCTCCCTTGATGAAGGTTATCCCAGCAGTGAGGACTTAACAAGCTCTGTGACCATGAAGATTGACAGCATTATAGCCGCAATCGAAAAGGCCGTTAACAACGCAAAGGACTTAGGAGCAAAATCCGGTGATACATTGGGTCTTGGTATTACCTCAGGTTCAGGAAATGCCACAAAGAATGTAGCTGACGGTGCAGATGGTGTCGTTCAGGCTTATTCTCACTACAGTGCAGTTTCCTTTGATAAGAGCGGTAAGATTACCAGCAGTATCATTGATGCTTCCCAGACAAACGTATCATTTAATGCAGAAGGTAAGCTTACTTCTGACTTAAAGGGTGATTTCAAAACCAAACTTGAGCTTGGCAACGCTTATGATATGAAGAAAGCTTCCCCTATCGGCAAAGAGTGGTTCGAGCAGTCAGAAGCATTTTCAAATTATATGAAGGGCAAGAAAGCTGCTGATATTACAGGTCTTAAATTAGAAGACGGCGTAGCTACTGACAGCGATTTAGTAAGCTCCGTTACAATTACTATCACTGATTTCGTTAAATCAGTTGAGAAAGCTGCTAAGGTTGCAAAATAATATTTGCTATAAATAATAATTAGATATATACTGGGGCTGCAAAACATATTCGATAGCGTATCATGTTTTGCAGCCTTATTATTTAGATAAAGATTATACCTACATGTGAATGCACAGGAATGGAGAAAATATGAAAAGGCATGTACTAACTTTCCTATTGGTAATAACGGCTCTTCTTACCACCTCTTGCAGCCGGGAACTAAAAAAATATCAGGGAAGCTTTCTATTTTTATTCGATACAATTACAGAAGTCGTAGCATATACGAGAAGTGAGGACGAATTCAAAGAACTCGCAAGCTTTATACAGAGTGAGCTGGAGGTATATCATCAGCTTTATGATAAATACAATTCATACGACGCAGTAAATAATATAAAGACCATTAATGATAATGCCGGCAAGGAACCGGTAAAGGTAGACCAAAAGATTATTGACCTGCTTAAATTCTCCGTGGAGGCATATGAATTCTCCCACGGCACATTAAATATCGGTCTGGGCTCGGTTCTTGAAATCTGGCATGATTACCGCACATTGGGCGTTGATGACCCCGAACATGCCACTCTTCCGCCGATGGATTTATTAGAGGAAGCCAACAAACATACTAATCTGGATATGTTAATTATAGATGAAGCTAATTCAACTGTGTTTTTACAGGACAGCGAAATGAGGCTGGATGTCGGAGCCATCGCGAAGGGATATGCCACAGAGAGGGTGACCCAGGCAGCTATCGCGAAAGGATACAACGATTTTCTACTAAGTGTCGGAGGAAACGTCCGTGCAGCAGGAGGAAAGGGCAAAGAAAAATCGCCCTGGAACGTTGGCATACAAAACCCCGATAAGAGTTCGGAAAAAAGCAGTATCTATATTCTTGCTCTAAATGATTTATCCCTGGTTGCCAGCGGTGATTATGAGAGATATTATACCGTTGACGGCAAAAGATATCATCACATCATCGACCCTTATACACTCATGCCCTCCGAATACTTTACGGCTATATCGATAATCTGTGAAGATTCCGGAATGGCGGATTTGCTGTCAACTACAATATACAACATGCCCTACGAAGAAGGTCTTGCCATTATTGAAAGTCTGGATAATACAGAAGCCCTGTGGATATTCCATGACGGAAGCATGAAATATAGCACGGGTTTTGACGCCCTGATAAAATAACTATCCTTAATTTTGTTCTAATCATTGTCTAAGGACTTTTTATATTCATATATAGTATACTATACAGGCAGGTTAAGTCATGGAATAGGAAAGCAATATTATGGGTGGATGATATGAAGAAGTGTAATCGATGCGGTGCCATACAAGACGACAGACACTATTATTGCATAGACTGCAATAATAGGCTTGGTCCTTCTCTGTCAAAAGAGGAAGAAGCAATCGTAAATAACCAGGTTAAAAAATCTTTAGAAAAGCTATCGAATAATGCGGATTATTTCTACGTCTCCAAAATAGATAAGGCCGTTATCCTCTCTCTGTATCCTTTCTTTTCTGCACATTCTTCTTATGGTTATAAGAGCCGGATATTATAGAGGAAACGGATTCCATGCCCTTGGATTTATCATTGTCCTTATATCGGTCATAACTGCTATTGATTTACGCTTTCCCAGAATCTCCTGGGAGCTTTATAAGCTTCGTTTTATCTTAGCTATAGAAAATCCGGACGATATGACACCCTCCGGATTTATGCTGTGGTCAAGAAGATTTTTCTCAAAAATTATTTTACTCATTGTACTTGTTGCTCTCATCGTTTTGTTCATTGCATCCTTTAACAAGATCAATGTTTCCGATTCAATTATTACGGATATGAACCCTATCATGATTCGGTAATTATATATCTTTTATCCAGCAGCGCCTGCGTTTGTGCTGCTGGGTATCATAATGCTTCCAAAGAGCCTGTACCTGGGTATTCGTCTCCAGCTCAGGACCGGTTTCCGCATATTTAACGCCGTTCTTTATTGCCGATTCTGTCATGGAATTCATCAAAATCGCCGGCAATCCCTTTTTCTGCATCCGGGGAATAACTCCTATCAGATATAAGTCCAAAACATCCGACGATAAATAAGGTGCCCTTAAAACCCGATACCATCCTAACGGAAAAAGCCGTCCGCTGCTTTTCTTCACGGCAGCGTTCATAGACGGCAAGGCAAGTCCGAATCCTACCAGCTCGCCATCCTCATCCACAATCAGCTTCACATATTCCATGTTCACCAACAATATAAATTGATGATAATATTTCATTATCTGGGCTTCACTCAGCTCGACGGTTCCGTAAAGATTCTCATACGCTATGTTAAGCAGCCGAAAAATCTTAGGAAGATAGGCCTTTATCTCTTTTCGTGATTCAGGCTCTATCAGCTTGAGTTTATGCTTCTTTAAAACCAGCTTCGACAACTCACTCAATCTCTTATCAACTTCTTTTGGCAGGCTTATAAGGTATTCCACCCAATCAATGTCCTTTATATAGCCCAGCCTCTCCAGATGCCGGGTATAATAGGGATGATTATAGATGGTGATAAACATCCCCACCGTATCAAATCCTTCTACGAGCATTCCCTCCTGGTCCATATCACAAAAGCCTATGGGCCCGTGAATCTGGCTTAAGCCTTCTGACCTTCCCCAATCTTCCACTGCCTTGAATAAAGCTTCCGACACCTTATCATCATCAATAAAATCCACTCTGGAAAACCGTATTCTCTTCGTCTGCCACTTTGTATTGGCGGCATCATTGATGATTGCCGCAATCCTTCCGACGCACTTACCGTCCTTATATGCAAGAAACTGCTTCACCCTGCAATAATCATATGCCGGATTCTTATCCGGAATAAAGTTATTATATTCATCCGAAACAAGGTCCGGTATAGCCTGTGGTACATCCCTATACATGTCCGCATGAAATGACGCAAAAATCTTGCGTTCCCTTTTTGTTGCTACTTCCCTGACTTCTACCATACGCTTCACCCCTGTAAATGTTACCTTCGATGCTAATCGCATCTTTCTTATATTTTAAAGTAATTTATAGGATAGTGCAATGTAATTTGTCGGTAAATTCATAAGAATGTCAAACATTAAATCATGCATAGCTGTTGTAAATGAATAAGCTTTTCCAATATGTATAATATAAATATAAACCATATCAAAGGGAGACGGCATGAATACCGAAAAAAGACTGACAAAAGCTTATAACGAAGCCTCTGTGGAATACTTTGATAAAAATTCAAAGTATGTAATTTTCAGCGATATGCACCGGGGGGATGACAGCGTATCGGATGAATTTACCCGCAATCAGGCTGTATTTTTATATATACTGAATTATTATAATAATGAGGGCTTCACCTACGTGGAGGCGGGGGATGGAGACGATTTGTGGGAGCATAAGAAATTCAAGCACATCCGCCTTGCCCATAAGGATATATTTATTGCTCTGAAAAAATTCTTTGACGGCGGGAGGATGAGAATGCTCTATGGAAATCACAATATTTATCTGAAAAATAAAAAGTATGTATCCAGAAATTATTATGAATTCTATGATGAATATAATCAAAAGAGAGTGAGTCTGTTCCATGGCATAGAGCCTATTGAAGCCCTTTTATTAAAGCACCGGATAACAAACCAGGAGATTCTTATCGTCCATGGCCATCAGGGAGATTTAATAAATGACCAGTTCTGGCGTATTTCCATGATACTTTTGCGGTATTTTTGGAGATTCCTTCATATCGTAGGCTTTGAAAACCCCTCCAGTCCCGCACGAAATATGTACAAAAGGCATAAGGTAGAAAAAAACTATAACAAATGGATTAGAAAGCATAAAATTATGCTAATCTGCGGTCACACCCACCGGACCAAATTCCCTAAGCAGAACGAGCTGCCGTATTTTAATACCGGATGCTGTATTAATACCAGAGGTATACCGGGAATTGAGATTGTAAATGATACCATCCTTATGGTTGATTGGAGAATTATCGTGAATGATGAGGGCATCATGCGCATCGAAAGAACCGTCGTAAGAGGCCCGGAGCCCATCGACCGGTACGACTGCAAGAATTTCTCCGACTGCATCGAATTAAAAACAAATTGCTGCGATATTGCTTATGATGAGTAAGGTGACACATTTTTTATAAAATACAATAATATAGTTTAGGAAGTAACTTTACTTGAAACATGGTTTGAGTTATACTGATGACGGAACGTACGCGAATAAGCGTTTAATCTGCTTATTCATAAATATATAATAAACGGTCAGGAAAGTGAGGAGCAGAAATGAAGGTAGTTGTATTAGCAGGGGGAACCAGCCCGGAACGGGATGTATCCCTGTCTACCGGCAGGATGATTTATAATGCTTTAAAAAACAGAGGCCACCAGACAGTGCTGTTGGATGTATACCTTGGATATAAAGGAGATACCGCAGATATCTTCGATAGGGAGAAAGACTGGGCGGAAGGAATCGGCAGCGTCCGGGAGGATAATCCGGATATAAACCAGATTAAAGCGCTTAGAAAGGGAAATCCCGACCACTTCTTCGGGCCCGGTGTATTAGAAATATGTGATGCATCCGATATTGTGTTTTTGGCCCTTCACGGCGAGAACGGGGAGGACGGCAAGATTCAGGCAGCCTTCGACCTGATGGGAATAAAATATACCGGTACCGATTATGCCAGCAGTTCAATTGCCATGGATAAGGCTGTTTCCAAAGAGCTGTTCGCATATCATCATATCCCTACTCCCAAGGGTATTCACGTAAAAAAGGGTGAATCCTATACCTGGGATTATTATCCCTGTGTTGTGAAAGTAAATAACGGCGGCTCCAGTGTAGGGGTCTCTGTTGTGCAATCACCGTCAGAGATGGAATCTGCCATGAAGAATTCTCTACTGTATGGAAATGAGGTTGTCATCGAGCAATATATTAAGGGCAGAGAGTTTTCTGTAGGCGTCATCGACGCAAAAGCTTTACCTGTTATAGAAATCGCTCCTATTACAGGCTTTTATGATTATAAGAACAAATATCAGGCAGGAAGTGCCATCGAGACCTGTCCCGCGGACTTGGATGATGTTCTGTCTGCACGGATGCAGCAGATTGCCGTTGACGTATTCCATGCCCTGCGCCTAAAAACCTATGCCCGGATGGACTTTATATTAAGTGATAAGAATGAAATCTTCTGCCTTGAGGCAAATACCCTTCCGGGAATGACACCCACCTCCTTACTTCCCCAGGAGGCCATGGCGGTAGGCATTGATTTTAGCTCCTTATGTGAACTGATAATTGATATTTCATTAAAAAAATATAAATAATTATGAGGGATTATCCATGCGAAATATGACATTATCCAATATCTCAAAAGCCTGTAACGGTATACTGTATACCGCAGGCAATACCGGCGAAAAAGAAGTTGAAGGTGCCGTCCTCGATTCCCGCCTTATCAGGAAGGATTATCTGTTTATCGCCTCAAGGGGTGAACGGGTAGACGGCCATGACTATATTGAGACCGCCATCCGGCAGGGAGCCATGGCAGTCGTCTGTGAAAAGGCTCCCGCGGACCCTTCGATACCATACATATTGGTTAAGGACAGTCTGCTGGCTTTAAAAGATATTGCCACATGGTACCGCATGCAGCTTGATATCCCGGTTGTAGGTATTACCGGCAGTGTGGGTAAGACCAGTACAAAGGAATTCGTAAGCAGCGTCCTGTCCCAAAAATATAACATACTTAAGACCGAAGGAAATTATAACAATGAAATCGGGCTTCCTCTTACTATCTTACAAATTCGTGATGACCATGAAGTAGCCGTCCTTGAGATGGGAATTAGTGATTTTGGCGAAATGCACCGTCTAAGCAGCATTGCCAGGCCGGATTATTGCCTGCTTACGAATATCGGGCAATGTCATCTTGAGAATCTTGGTTCCAGACAAGGCATACTAAAAGCCAAATCCGAGATATTTGATTTCATGAGTGAGGACGGCAGCGTAATCCTTAACGGGGATGATGATATGCTGTCCACAATCAATAATGTCAAAGGAAAAACTCCCGTAAGATATGGATTCGGTATAGATAACGATGTATATGCAGATAATATAATATCGAACGGTCTTATGGGCAGTACCTGCAATATACATATTGGAGATGAAGTCTTGTTCGTGAATATACCTATGCCGGGCCGCCATATGATACTGAACGCTCTGGCAGCTGCCCTGACAGGCACGGTGCTTGGACTGACAGGGGATGACATTATACAGGGTATCGGACAGATACAGCCTGTAAACGGCCGAAATCATATTATCCACCATGAAAAATGGACGGTTATTGACGACTGCTACAATGCCAATCCCGTATCGATGAGGGCGGCAATAGACCTGTTGGCTATGGCTGACACAAGGAAGATTGCCATATTGGGCGATATGGGCGAATTAGGTCCAGATGAAAATAATCTTCACGAAGAAGTCGGCACCTATGCCGCATCGAAGAATATTGATATTATTCTCTGTGTCGGAAAGCTTGCAGCCCATATCTATAACGGTGCCAAAAATGCATTTGACGTTCAATACGCGAAGGAAGATATCACAAAGCAGCCATCCGAAAAGTTATTTTTCTTTGAAACACAGGACGGCTTGTTTAAGACCCTGCCAGGGATTTTGGAAAAGGGCGATACGATTCTGGTTAAGGCCTCCCATTTCATGGACTTTGACAAGGTTGTAAGCTTTGTGGTTTCAGAAACCGTTTAATATAAATACTCAATAATGAAGAAACGAGGGGAAATCATGTCTTTAAGTGTTAGAAACATAACGAAGAAATATGGAGACAAGCTGGTTGTAGATAATCTTAGCTTTGAAATGAGTGAGCCGGGTGTCTATGCATTGCTTGGAACAAATGGCGCAGGGAAAACCACCTCCCTGAGAATAATTCTGGGTATGCTGGCAAAAAACAGCGGTGAAGTCCTGTGGAACGGAAAGCCGATGGATGTGGTGAACACGAATGTGGGATACCTGGCTGAAGAAAGAGGCCTGTATCCGAAATATTCTCTGCTGGACCAGCTGCTTTATTTTGCAAAGCTGAAAAAGGTTGATAAGCATACGGCAATGGAGCGGATTAAATATTGGTCCGACCGCCTGAACGTGGAAGAATATATTTTCCCGCCTAAGGGAAAAGGCAAAAAAGGTTCAAAAGCAAATAAGGCCGACCAGCTTTCTAAGGGAAATCAGCAAAAGATACAGCTTATGGCTGCTCTTTTACCTGATCCCGCGCTAATCATTATTGACGAGCCTTTTAGCGGACTGGACCCTCTGAATA
>JAEZXP010000190.1 GCA_023419655.1 Bacillota bacterium
TGATACAGGCCGATGCATCCGATAAATATGTGCTGGAAAAAATAGGTCTGAGAAATTTTGACGTCGTAATCATTGCTTTTAGTAAGGATTTTGAAGCATCTGTTATTACAGCTATGATAGCAAAGGAAATGGAAGTTCCCTATGTGATGGTGAAAGCAAACGGATTGAGACAAAAGCAGATTTTGGAATCCATCGGAGTTGACCGCGTGGTATTACCGGAAAAAGAAATGGGTGAAAAGGTAACCTATGAGTTAATTACGAATGACTTATTAGGATACATCCACCGCTCAGATGATTTTGATATTATAGAGATGAAGCCCAAATCAGATTGGGTAGGAAAAAGTTTAAGCAAATTAAGGTTGCGCCAAACAGAATCTATTAATATTATAGCCATTATCCGCGGTGCCGAGGTCATGGCAGTAATCGACCCGCAGGTAGAATTGAAAGAGGATGACAGCCTAATCGTTCTTAAATTAAGATAAAAATTAACCCTTGTGAACAGCCGCTATTCACAAGGGTTAAAACGTTATGAACCTTCAACCATATCTCTTTTGCGATAACCAATATATCCAATCACCGTCATTGCGGCACCAATTGCCGATATAACAATAAAAATTGTTTTATCAAATTTATCTACGGGCATCCTGGGAATCCAGCTTTGTACCGCTGTTTTTAAAAACCATTTCGGTAAATCCAGCATTTCACCAAAATAGTTCAGTGCAAAGGAATATCCAAGGTAGATATAAATCGCCTTCCCCAGCCTTGGTACCCATCCTAATGCCAGAGCCGCCAGTCCGATAACAAACAATATAGAAGGCAAAAAGTTAAATCCCGCCATGATAAAATCCCAGATATTCATGGATGAGCTGTCACCCATTGCGAAAATCGCCGTACCGCCAAGACCGAATAAAGCCGTTAAAGTTCCCATTATCCCGGCCGCAAATGCTATCATGATGCTGGTCCAATAAAGCTTCGCCCTGGTTACTTTCGTAGCATAAATCTGGCTTAAATGCAGCCTTGCTTCTTCCGTAAAGAGCTTATTCACAATGGCTATCGGCAGGATGGAGACTAGGGCAATCATGACCATTACAATCGTTGCGGTAAAGGATGCTTCAATTGATACGCCGGAAAGAGTAAACATCGCGCTCATAAGTTCGTTGCTTGCAAGAAAGGTCTGCATATCGCCATAAACCGAACCATATGCCGCCCCTAAGATTGCAAAGGCAATCAGCCAGCTTATCATCACGCCTTTATTAATCTTTACAAACAAACCCGGCACGGACAATAACGATTTCTTTGCCCTCTCCCGTCCTTCCCGTTGGGGCAGATAACCTGCTCCCATGTCCCGGCCGCCTTCAAGGGCAAAAGCAAGGATAACCATAACAATACAAAAGATTAAAGCAAAAATCAGCGGAACCCAATTATTTTTAGTAAATGGATAGGTCAGATATGTCCATCCCATAGGATTGACCATCGAGAAGTCAACATTTGATATATCTGTACCGGCCCGTACAATATATAGCAATCCTATAATGCCAAGCGATGAACCGGTAGCACCGGATGAGGTCGGCATTATCTGTGACATAACCAATGCTATCATTGCTCCTGTAATTCCTGCCATACCCACGGATGCGCCGAATAAGAAGGCCCCCTCTGCCGTTATCGTATCCGCACCAAAGCTAAGCATGACCCCGCCTATCAAAACCGCTAACAGAATATGAATGACTGCTATTTCCTTAATCACGGCAAGTGAGTTCGCCTGACGGCCTACCCGAAATGAACGTACCAGCTCCGTGAGGCCATACTCTTCTTCCTTACGTGTATGGCTTACAACATGTAAAACAGATATAATCATTGCAAACAAGCCGCAAAACAGCAGCATTTCATTTGCATACATCGCTCCCAGCGTATAATCCGCTGCTGCGTCTACCGGTGTCGGACCAACAATTGATACCATCGCAGGATTTTGCATCGTCTCATACATTCCCGCTAATCCCTGCCCCTTACTCATCTCTTCAAAAGCTGGAACAAAGCCGCTTGCAAACAATCCTAAACCTAAAATCCATATGATAATTTTCTTCCAATCCCTTCTCAGGTATTGGTTAAATAAAGTAAACCAACGAGCAAATTTTTCCTTCATTTTATTATCCTCCATCCATCAGACTTCATAGTGACGCATAAATAAGTCTTCCAGTGTCGGAGGTACCGCTTCAAACTTCTTGACCCCTAATTTTGCTGCTTCCGATAAAATATCACTTATATATTCATTATCTGCCGAGAATGTCGCCTGATTTCCTCTTTGCTCAAAATCATGATCACCTTTAACCGATTTAAATTCCGTCATATCACCATCTGATACCAGGGTAATTGCAGAACGTGTTAAATGACGCAATTCATCCAGGGTTCCCGTCTCAACAATCCTGCCCTGACGAATTATAACTACCTTATCTGCCAACCGCTCAACTTCGCTTAAAATATGAGAGGATAATAAAATTGCCTTCCCCTCCTTCTTTATCTTCTCGACTTCCTCCTGAAAGACAGCTTCCATCAAAGGGTCCAGTCCTGAGGTCGGCTCATCAAAAATGTACAAATCCGATTCGACCGATAATGCCGCAATCAGCCCTACCTTTTGCCGGTTTCCCTTCGAATAGCTTTTTGCCTTCTTCTTGGGGTCAAGTTCAAAGCGCTTAATCAGGTTGTCACGCTTTTGCATATCTCCTTTGCCATGTAATTTAATGAACAAATCAATAATTTCTCCGCCTGACAATCCGCTCCAAAGAGCTACTTCACCCGGAACATAGGAAATTCGTGTATGTATCTCCAAACTGTCCTTCCAGACATCCTTTCCGAATATTTCTGCATCTCCTGCATCACGTTTGATGATTCCTAACAACGTACGAATTGTTGTTGATTTGCCTGCACCATTCGGTCCGATAAAGCCGACAACCTCTCCTGCATTGACTGTGAAGGTAACATCATGCAATGCTTTAAACATACCGAATTTTTTTTGTAACCCTTGCACTTTTACAATCTCTTTCATGATAATAAAACTCCTTCTAATATTATTTTGAAATAGTTTTATAACGTGCTTTCCGGTTTAGAGCAAAGTATCAAATTTCACGGCTATAATATGAACTATATCGACATCATAAGTTCATATTATTGACTTTTTTACTTTGTTTTAAACTAAAGTTCATTTATATATTCAATTATATAGTTATCTATCTCTATAGTCAATGAATATAATATATTTTGAACTTTATTTGTTTGATAATTCATAATTAATATATTATAATAATATCAATCCCGCTTATTATTTAACCTTAGCGGATAGAAAGCAGGAACCTTATGAATGGCTACGAAAAACGTACACACGAAAAGAAAAAGCAGGTTTTAAAAGCAGCTTTTGATTTAATGAACAGCAATGAAGGTATAGAGAATTTAACAATCGATGAGGTTTCCAGAAGGTCTGATGTCGGTAAAACCTCTATCTTTAATTATTTTGGCAGCAAGGAAAATTTAATCTGTGAAGTTTTCAACGATTTCTTAAATACCATTGGCAAAAAAGCTTATGAAATCATGAAGGAGGACAAACCCTTCGAGGAGACACTGATTGCAATCAGCCTTAATAAAATAAAATCTTTTGATAAAATTAACAAAAAATTTTATCTTGATTTTATGGATTTTTATACCCAAAAAGGTGACAGCGGCTTTTCTTTAATGATGGAGCAATACACCCGGGAAGCTTACGGTTTAATGCTTGATTTATTTCACCGCGGCCGCAAGGAAGGCAAAGTTGACCTGAAATATTCGGATGAATTTCTTCTGCTTTATTTCCAGGCTCTGGTAGAGGGTATTTCCAGCCCTCATATCTATCAAAAGATTCTTCCTTATACCGCACAATGGACCGAATTGCTGATTAAAGGAATAGCACCCGCTAAAAAAGAGTGAAAGCTTCGACCTTTCACTCTTCTCTTTATCATAACTGAATCGTATTGTAGAAGGTTACTTGTTTATTCTGACAAACCTCTTCTTGCCAATCTTAATAACATCCTCGTTAATCAAGACCTGGTTCAAATCATCCTCATTCAGCTTTTCTCCATTAATTTGAATACCTTTTTGCCTGACTAACCGGATAAACTCACTCCTGCTTTTTACAAATCCCATGGCTGCCAACAGCTCAATACTGTCACTCACCGTGTCTTTGTCAAGCTCGATAAGCAGCGTCGGAATCTCATCCGGAACAGACTTGTTGCGAAACGCCGTATCATAGTATTCTACCGCTCTTTTCACCTCATCCTCCGAATGATATAAGGAGGTTATTATCTTTGCCAGCCTGTACTTAATATCCCTCGGATTAACACCTGCCTCCATCTCCAATCGGATTCTGTCTATCTCATCCGGATGCTCATCCGTGGTTAATTCAAAGTACCGGATTATCCGTTCATCCGGAATCTCCATCACCTTCTTAAACATCACTTCCGATGGCTCACTGACACCGATATAATTACCCAGGCTCTTGCTCATCTTCTGTTCGCCGTCCAGTCCTTCCAGGATAGGCATGAAAATTGCAACCTGCTGCTCCTGTCCCAAAGCCTTTTGCAGTGTTCTTCCCATCAGAATATTAAATGTCTGGTCGGTTCCGCCCAGCTCGATATCGGCCTTTAGCTCGATTGAATCCCTTGCCTGCATCAGCGGATAAAAAAACTCATGTATTCCGATAGGCACACCTTTATGGTACCTGCTCTCAAAATCATCTCTTTCAAGCATCCTTGCAACAGTCGTTGTCGCGGCAAGCTTAATAACCTCCTCAAAGTTAAGCTTTGACAGCCACTCGCTGTTAAACCGTATCATGGTTCTATCCTTATCCAATATCTTGAATACCTGCTCGCAATAGGTCAATGCATTTTCCTTTACCTGTTCATCGGTAAGCGCTGTCCTTCCTTTGGACTTTCCTGTCGGGTCACCGATTTTACCGGTAAAATCACCGATTACGATAATAACGGTATGCCCCATATCCTGCATCTGCTTCATCTTTCTTAATACGACGGCATGGCCCAGATGAATATCCGGAGCCGAAGGGTCCAATCCCAATTTAATAATAAGAGGTCTGTCCTCCCTATAGGATTTTTCCAGCTTCATAGATAATTCCTCTTCATTCACACATTGGTGAACTCCCTTTAATATGATTCTTTGCTGCTCTTTAGGTGTTAGCATCGTAATCCTCCTACTAGATTTAAAAACATTTCACTGTTAATAACGGAGAATTTATCCTCCCCGATTAAAAAATACAATATCTATTTGCAAATGCTATAAGAAATCAATAAAAAAACTCCCATCCTTCTGTTATCAAAAGGACGAGAGTTAAATCCCGTGTTACCACCTAAAGTTTATAGGTAACTCACATTACCTACCTTGCAGAGTACAGCTTACCGCGATACCCTTGCGCCTGATAACGGTGCGCTCTCCGTCGTAGCCTACTTGAATAATCTTTTCGGTACGCAACTCCAAGAGGTATTCACATTTTCTATTCATGAGCCTCTCATCAACCGGCATCTTTCTGTTTGAAATCAAAAATGCTACTATTTCTTTTCATAGCCTTTTCCTATGCAAATATTGTTTATTATAATAGCAACATCCATAAATTATGTCAAGTCAAATTTATATTTTTCAATAATTTTCAGATAATTGTTTGATAAATAGCAACTACTCTACCATTACATCCGTATAATCTGCCACACGCTGCTTAAAATCCGCAATTGCCTGTTCCCTTGATTTACTTTTGCTTACATACTCATATACTTCTGAACGCCAAAACATGTCGATGGCTTCATCATCCTGAACCAATTTATATCCTCCCGCAAGATTTCCGGCTGCTCTATATGCCTCGAATATATCCTGTCCGCCAAGAAAATCCAAGCTGCCATCCAGATTCTTTGTTACCGTTGCAGAAGCAGGTATCTCTTTAACACCGGAAGAAAACGCTCCGTCAGCCCACAGGTATTGACATCCGGTTTCTGATGTATCAAGCGTTATCCATCTGATTATCTCTCCTATCGCCTCTTTATGCTTAGAATCCCTATGGGCAAAAACCATCGTACCTCCCCAAAAGAATCCTGCCGGCGGATTGCATATCGCCCAATCTCCATAGGTTCCTTCACCGACGGTTTCTCCGCCGTTATAATTCATAATGACATAATTACTAAGCCAGGCAGGGCCTAAAAAGCCGAAGATTTTCTTTTCGCCTTCGTCTTTCATGTCAGAATACCACTCATCGGACCACTGCCGGGTATTATTGGTGTAATCATTGTCTATCAGCTTCATTGCATCGTCCAGAAATACTTCCCGCCTGGGGTCAATATAAAGCTTTCCGTCTACCACCCATCCCAAATCCGTACTGTTTTTTACAGCCAGCCACATGTCTTCTATTCCGGAACAGATTCCGTACCCCTTCTTTCGTAGCTCTGCTGCTGCTTCAAAGAATCTGTCCCATCCGGGGCCGACAATATCCTTTATAATGGATGGGTCATCCGTTTTCCAGACCTCCTTCGCTATCGAGCGGCGATAGATGAATGCCCCCGCCGTATTATGATAACCAAGACCCACCAGCTTTCCTTCGGGATTTGTTCCCACATCAATATAATATTGGGGTATTGAAGCTTCTTCAATAAGTATATCGGCATCGATGCCAAGCTCTTTATAATCTGCGGCGAATTGATACGCATCTCCTTTCGCATATCTCATGGCATAGGACATTTCCACCGGATAGATATCCGGCGTATCAAACCCCGGAATAACCGCCTCTCCCTGAACCAGCGTATCATATAGAACCGGTTCATATCCGGCTTCAACATTAGAAAAATCAGCAATATGGATTTCATATTCAAAATCAGGGTGAGTTTCAATAAACTTATTTATAATCATAGTAAATTCACCCGTAAGGGACCAAATGTTAATTACGTCGTCTTCACCACCAGCGGGCAATACGGTCTCACTTGGTTTTCGCCCCTCTTCACCCTCTAGGGTATCGTTAACGCTCTCTGCATTTCTTTTACCGCCGTTTTCCATGCATCCTGTCAGACTAATGAATAATATCCCTGCAATGATTACAAATAAAGTTTTTTTCACACCAACACCCCTCATTCCATGCAGTACCTTATTCTACGGTTACGGATTTTGCCAGGTTCCTGGGCTTATCCACATCCAGTCCCTTCGCCACGCTGACATAGTATGCCATCAGCTGCAACGGGATGATTGCCAGGCTTGTGGTAAAATGTACATCCGTCTTCGGTATATAGGTAACAAAATCCGCCGTATCCTCTATATTATAATTGCCGTAAGTTGTCAGACCCATCAGATAGGCTCCGCGGCTCTTCACTTCCACCATATTGCTGATGGTCTTTTCATAAAGCTCCTGCTGTGTGAGAATCCCTATAACAAGGGTTCCGTCCTCTATAATACTGATGGTACCATGCTTTAACTCCCCTGCCGCATATGCCTCCGAGTGGATGTAGCTGATTTCTTTCATCTTCAGGCTGCCCTCTATCGAGATAGCATAGTCAATGCCCCTGCCTATAAAGAAAATATCCCTGGCATTCGCAAGCTTTGCGGCAAACCACTGGATTCTCTCCTTATCTTCCAGAAGCTTCTTTATCTTATCCGGCAGAGTCATCAGCTCATTCATCAGACTTTCATACTGTGCGGCATCGATTTCGCTTCTTATCTTTGCAAACTGTATGGCCAGTACATACCCGGCAATCAGCTGTGCACTATATGCCTTTGTGGTTGCGACAGCGATTTCCGGTCCGGCTAAGGTGTACAGAACATTATCTGCCTCCCTTGCTATGGAGGAGCCTACCACATTGACAATCGCCAGGGTTTTGATTCCCATGCTCTTTGCTTCCCTCAGTGCTGCCAGACTGTCCGCTGTTTCTCCCGACTGGCTTATTATGATTACAAGTCCGTTCTTATCAAGAATTGGCCTTCTGTATCTGAACTCCGATGCCAGCTCAACACGAATCGGAATCCTTGCCAGGTCCTCCATAATATACTGGGTGGCAATGCCCACATGATAAGCGGAGCCGCAGGCCACAATACAGATTTGGCTGATATTTTTTATTTCATCCTCGGACAAGGCAACTGCTGACAAATCTATCTTCCCGTTTGAAATGACAGAATTCAGCGTATCGGATACGGCCTTTGGCTGTTCGTGAATTTCCTTCATCATAAAATGCTCGAATCCGGTCTTTTCTGCTGCTTCTGTATCCCACTTAATTTCCGTCAGCTCCTTGCTGATTTCATCACCATCTATATTAAAGAATGTAATCTTACCCTTTTTAAGGCAGCCAATCTCCAAATTTCCGATATAATATACGTTCCTTGTATACTTCAAAATAGCCGGAACATCCGATGCAAAATAAGCCTCTTCATTCTCCAGTCCAAGAATCATCGGACTGTCCTTTCTTGCCACATAGATTTCTTCGGGATAGTCCTTGAACATAACTGCCAGTGCATAGGACCCCCGGATGCGGACCATCGAACGGTTAATGGCATCAACCGGGTTGCCAAAATACTTTTTATAATAATAATCAATCAGCTTTACAGCTACTTCCGTATCGGTTTGGGAGTAAAAGCTGTATCCCTTCTTAATGAGCTTCTCTTTAAGTTCCTGGTAATTCTCAATAATACCATTATGTACTGCAACGACCGAGCAATCATCGCTATGATGAGGATGGGCATTTTCTTCGGACGGCTCTCCATGGGTTGCCCATCTGGTATGACCGATTCCGCAACAGCCTGTCAATGACTGACCGGCATTGGTCTTTTCAAAAAGAACCTTAAGCCTCCCCTTTGCCTTTACAATTTCTATATCCGAATTACCGTCACGAACCGCTATGCCCGCCGAATCATATCCCCGATATTCTAATTTAGAAAGTCCCTCAAGTATTATTGGCGCCGCCTGCCGGTTACCGATAAAACCTACAATTCCACACATAAATCT
>JAEZXP010000220.1 GCA_023419655.1 Bacillota bacterium
GCTATAATCAAGGTCGGCTTCTGAATCTTCTGTATGATATTTGCCATGGTAAAGGTCTTGCCGGAGCCGGTTACACCAAGTAAGGTCTGGCATTGATTCCCGCTGATAAAGCCTTCGGATAAAACACGAATGGCTTCCGGTTGATCCCCTGTCGGTTCAAATTCAGAAACCAGCTTAAACTCCATATTCGATACCTGCCTTTCCTCTTATCTATCTCAAATTCATATCATTATCTACATAATACAATATTTACGCGGATTAGGAACTCAAAACACATGGACTAATCCGCTTATTCGCGTACATTATAACATAGTAAAATAGTAAAATCAACACATTTTCGAATGTTTGTTCTATTTTACCATTTCAAGAAAAAGTTTAAAAATAGGACCGGCGCAAAATAGCATCCGGCACACAGGTATACCTGTGTACCCAATATCATTTTGCGCCAGCCCCGATATATACGTGCAATGACACCATCATCCGGTTAACGGCCGTAACTTCCCAAGGATAAGCATGCCAGCCTCTATCCCGCCTGTGAAACATGAAACTGGCTGTGGTAAAGCTGGTGGTAAAAGCCTCTCTTATTCAGAAGCTCTTCATGGCTTCCCTGTTCAATAATCTTACCCCGGTCCATAACCAGAATCAAATCCGATTCCTTAATTGTAGACAGACGGTGCGCCACGATAAAGCTGGTCCGGCCTTTCATCAGCTTCGCAAAGGCCTTCTGGATATGAATCTCCGTTCGGGTATCGATATTGCTGGTAGCCTCGTCCAGTATAAGCATCGAAGGTTTAATAAGCATAACTCTTGCGATGCAAAGAAGCTGCCTTTGTCCCTGGGACAGATTGCCGCCGTCCTGGGTTATAACCGTATCATAGCCGTCAGGCAGACGCTTTATAAAGCTATGGGCATAGGCCGCTTTCGCCGCCGCTATAATCTCTTCTTTGGTGGCATGCTCATTGCCATAGGCGATGTTTTCCCTTACGGTCCCCTCAAACAGCCATGTCTCCTGCAGCACCATGCCGTACATGCTTCGCAGCGCCTTTCGCTGCATGTCCCGTATATCCACACCGCTTACTTCAATCTTGCCGTCATTGGTATCATAGAATCGCATAAGGAGGTTGATAACCGTGGTCTTACCGGAGCCCGTAGGCCCTACAATGGCAATCCTGCTGCCGGGCTTTACATCCAGATTCAGTCCTTCGATAAGCGAGGTATCCTCCGTGTATGAGAATGCCACATCTGTAAGCTTAACCCTTCCGTCACTTTCCACATGGGATAAGAGCGCCTCATCCGAGGATTCCGGCTCAAGGTCAATCAATGCAAACACACGCTTTGCAGACGCCAGCGCCGACTGAAGCTCTGTGATAACCCCGGAGATTTCATTAAATGGCTTGGTATATTGGTTGGCATAGGACAGAAAGCTTGTCAGCTGTCCTACGGATATTTTTCCTGATATAGCCGATAAAGCACCCAGTATTCCCACTGCCGCATATACAATACCGTTGACAAACCGGGTACAGGGATTCGTCAGCGAAGAATAAAACTGTGCCGGAACCCCAACCTCATGAAGCCGCTGATTAACCTCCCTGAACCGGTTAACCGCCCTGTCCTCATATGAAAAGGCTTTAATCAGCTTCTGATTTCCCAAAAGTTCCTCAATCAGTCCGCCCATCTCGCCCCTAATCTGTGTCTGTTCCGTAAATTTACGATAGGTTCTTCTGGCGATAAAGGAAGCGACGAATAAGGATAAGGGTGTAAGAAGCACGACGGCGAGTCCTATTCCCATGTTAATGCTCAGCATAAAGACAATCGTTCCAAGAATAGTCATTATTCCTGAAAACAGCTGTGTAAATCCCTGCAATAATCCGTCCGATATAATATCGATATCATTGACTATCGTATTAATGATATTGCCATGGGGCGTACGGTCAATTCTGTCTAAGGGGATAAAGCTCAGCTTATCAAATACCCGGCTTCTTAAATCCTTAATCGTCAAAAATGTAATCTTATTGGTGCAATAGGACATGAGCCACTGGAAGATGGTACTTCCTGCTATAAATGCAGCCAGATATTTAATAATATTTAAAACGCCCTTATAATCCACATCCCCCGGACCGATAATAAAATCTACGGCCTTTCCTATAAAAATGGGTATCAGAAGCGATAACGTAACACTTATCATCGCACTTATAAGTGCACCGATTAAAAATCCGCCGTAAGGTCTTGCATAGGAAAATAACCGCTTTAATATTGAGTTGCTATCATCATACGAAGTCATCTTGTTACCTCCTTAGCTTACTTGTGAATCACAGATTTCTTTATATATAGGACAGGAGGTGTACAACTCCTCATGCTTGCCTATTCCTGCAATCCTGCCGTCATCCAGCACAATAATCTGGTCTGCATTTTTTATCGTATTCGCCCTCTGGGATACCATTAATACGGTCGTATCCTTGCAGTTCTTCTTAAGGGCTTCCCTTAGCCTTGCATCCGTGGCATAATCCAGGGCGCTAAAGCTGTCATCCAGTATAAGAATCTCCGGATTTCTTACTAAGGCTCTGGCTATGGTAAGGCGCTGCCTTTGTCCTCCAGAGAGATTTCTGCCTCCCTGATTAATCTGTGTATCATATCCATCCGGCAGCTTCTCCACAAAGTCTTTCGCCTGTGCTATATCGACGGCTCTCTTTATGTCCTCTAAAGAAGCATCCTCCTTTGAAAATCTCAGGTTATCACGGATGCTGCCTGAAAAAAGAACGGCCTTTTGCAAAACGATGCCGAATAAGCCTCTCAGCTGGTCAAACGAATATTCCTTCACCGGTATACCCTTGATTCGGATTTCACCCTTATTTACATCATAAAACCTCGGCAAAAGATTTATAAGCGTTGATTTTCCTGAACCTGTTCCGCCGATTATACCGATGGTTTCTCCTTCATTTATACGAAAGCTTATATCCTCCAGGGCATATTCCTCCGAACCGGGATAGGCAAAGGACACACCCTCCATATGAATCAGCGCAGTACCATCCTGGTTATCTCTATCCTGGCTGTCTGTCTGCTCCCTGGCATGTTTATCATTTTCAGAAAGGACGGATACCGTCTCAAATACCTTATTGATTCTTCCCGCACAGGCTGCCGCCTTCGTAAATATAACCACCAGATTGGCAAATACCACAAGCGCCAGGGAAATCTGCGTCATGTAATTTGCAAATGCAATAACCTCTCCCTGTGTAAGGCTTCCCCCCTCCACTCGGATTCCTCCGAACCAGAGAATTCCAAGGATGGCTATATTCAATATGGCAAAGGTTGCCGGATTTAAGAACGCCGATATCTTTCCTACATTGATTGCAATATCCGCCACTTCATTGTTGGCTTCATTAAATCTCTTTATCTCATGCTCCTGCTTTGAAAAAGCCCTTACTACCCGGGCACCGCTAAGGCTCTCTCTGGTTATCCGGGATACCTTGTCGAGCATTCTCTGGCGGATTCTATAATAGGGCACGGACAGCTTCATAATCATATATAATACAGCCGATACGAGCGGAGCCACAATCAGGAAGATAACAGAAAGCTTCAAATCCATTATCATGGACATGATTATCGCACCGATAATAAGAAACGGAACCCTTACCACCAGCCTTATCAGCATCGCTACCGCCAGCTGCATCTGATTTATATCGTTGGTAAGTATGGTAATCAGCGTATTTGACCCGAACTTGTCCACCTCCGCATGGGACAGAGAATTGATATGGGCATATAGCTCATTTCTTACCATGGTTCCAAAGCCCTGGGATGCCTTGGCCGCATTATACTGGCAAATAAGCGCAAAAATAAGCCCCATAAAGCCCAGAAGCAAAATGATTCCGCCCCGTTGGAGCACATACGTCATATCCTTATTTTTAATTCCTATGTCAATAATGGATGCCATAACCAGCGGCACAATTAATTCAAATATCGCCTCGAGCAGCTTGAAAAAAGGCCCTATAATAACTTCCTTCTTAAAAAATTTTAGGTATCTGGCTAGTTTAAGCATAAAATCTCCTATGTCTTC
>JAEZXP010000223.1 GCA_023419655.1 Bacillota bacterium
CCTTTCGTTATAAATGCAGATACTAAAAAGGGATGCCAGGTTATAGTAGATGATGCGGATTATGAGGTCAAATACTATTTCTATGAGCAGATACAAGCCATTAAGGCCGAGAAGGAGGGCAGAATATGTTAGCCCTGTCAAGAAAAACAAACGAATCCATTATGATTGGAAATGATATAGAGATTACTATTCTTGAAATAAAAGGTGATCAGGTTAAGATTGGTATTAATGCACCAAAATCAGTACCGATTTACCGTAAGGAAATATACCTTCAGATATTAGAATCCAATAAAGAGGCAGCATCGGCAAACATCAGTGAAGCTGAGCTTAAAAAATTATTTGAATAATCCAGGTAAAGTAAAGGTATAAAGATTTTATTATATTATGCCGATATATTTAGAGAACAGAGATGCCCGGCATTAGTAGTCAAGGATGACGGAAAATAAGGGCGTTAACAAATCAAATAAACAGAGTGCACATGGAGGTGTATGATTATGGCTTTAGATGCAATAAAATCTGCGGCATATCAGAATTCGATTAACCAATCGGCAAAAATGAATGTCAATATTAAGACATCGAACAATGACACAGTTGGTGATTCTTCGGTCTCACCGGTTTCCGGAATCAAGCCTGTTGAAAATCAGGAGGCTGACAAGAAGGAAGCTCCTGTAAGCGAGCAGCATATTAAGACGGAGATATCGAAAGCCAATGGCAGGCTTAAGCCTCACATGACGAGGTGTGAGTTTGCTTATCATGAGGATACGAAAAGAGTGACGATTAAAGTACTTGACCGTAATACCGCGGAAGTTATCCGAGAGATTCCGCCGGAGGAAACCCTGGAGATGATACAGAAGATGTGGGAGCTGGCGGGATTGCTGATTGACGAGAGAAGATAGGAGGAATAACAATGCCGATGAGATTATCCGGACTTATCTCCGGAATGGATACAGAGTCCGTTATAGCTGAATTAATGAAGGCGCAGCGGCTCAAAACGACAAAACTGGAGAATAAGATAACCACGACAGAATGGAAGCAGGAAAAATGGTCTGCTTTGAATTCGAAGATATATTCTTTTTACACAAAGCAATTATCAAAGATTAGTATGCAGGGTAGCTTTGCAGCAAAAAAAGCTACATCATCCAATAATAATAAAGTGGATATAAAGGCGGGCACAGGTGCGCCGGAGGGAACACATCTTATCAAGGTTAAGCAGCTTGCCAGTTCGCAATTTGTGACCGGAGCAAAGCTTGGCAAGGATAAGAATGGTAAAGAGATAAGCACCAGTACAAAATTAACAGACCTCGGATTCAGTGCATCAGAGGGAACAACGATACATATAAAGGCAAACGGCAAAGAAGTCAACCTTGATGTAAGAAAGAATACAACGGTAGGAGACTTGATTGCTTCCATGAGAAATGCAGGCTTAAACGCCAGCTATGACGAAGCTCAAAAACGTTTCTTTGTTAGTTCAAAAGCCAGCGGTGCAGAGAATGCATTTGAGATAACAACTTCTTCATCCGAACATATAAGGGATAAGAATCTTGTCCGTGACTTCCTGAGTTACGATTCCCTGAATAGTGCAGATAAGAAAAAAGTGGACAAAGCCCTTAATGACTATCTGAATGATACCCTTGTAGAGGAAGACAGGGAAGCCATAAGAAAAGAGCTTCTGAAAATGAAGCATGCGCAGGTGCGGGAAAAATACATCAGTGACTACATGGCAGATGCAGATAATATTGCGGCAGTCACGTCGGCAGTAGAGGAAAGACTAAAAGAAGGCCTTGAAGAAGGTGAAACACTGGATGAGAATGTATTAAAAGCGGCGGTAAAAGACCAGCTCAAACAAGACGCAGAAATGGCCGTATTCACTGAATATGAAGCGTGGGAGAACGGTTCTGCGGCGGATACGAATGTATTCAAGGCAGCAGAAGCAGGGCTTAACACTCTTATGAATGACTATGTGACCGACAGCGGGGATACGATAGTTCAAAGCGGAAGCCTGGCTGGTTTGGGACTTGGTGAAATCGTCAAAGATGAAGACGGTGTCGTGAGTGTCAATGGTAATCCGAATGCTGTGCTGATAGAGGCAGCAGATGCCGTGATAATATATAACGGTGCAGAGATGACCGGTTCCTCCAACAATTTCTCGGTAAATGGCCTTACTCTCGATTTAAAGGGCGTAACTGATGATAATGAGGTGATAAGCCTTGCCGTATCATCCAATACAGAGGCTGTATATGATATGGTAAAGGATTTTGTTAAGGCGTATAATGAACTGCTTAATGAAATGAATGGTGCCTATAATGCCAAATCAGCCCGTGGGTATGACCCGCTGACGGACGAGGAAAGAGCGGCAATGACGGAAGAGCAGATAACGAAGTGGGAGGACAGAATAAAGGAGTCCCTGCTTAGAAGAGATGACACCTTAAGCAGCTTGATAAGTGTATTTCGTTCCACGATGAGTGAAGGAGTCACGGTTAATGGAAAGACCTATTCCCTTGCCAGCTTTGGAATAACATCTCCGGATTATACGGAAAGAGGCCTTCTGCATATTCGGGGAGATGAGGATGACCCTACAATGGCAGCCTTTGAAAATCAGCTTATGGAAGCTTTAACAAACAATCCGGATGAAGTTATGGCGGTTATGAACAAGCTGGGAGAAAAGCTGCATGATTCCCTGATGGATAAGATGAAGAGCACGACGTTAAGCAGTGCCCTGACAGTCTATAATGATAAGGAAATGTCAAAGACGCTGACAGATTATAAATCAGATTTGAAAAAGCTTGAAGATAAGCTGCTGGATATCGAGAATAAATACTACAAGCAGTTTGCTGCGATGGAGACGGCTATGGCAAGGATGAATTCCCAAAGCTCAGCACTTATGTCCATGCTCGGAATGAATAATCAACAACAGTAATAGTAGTACGTAGGAGGAAATGATATGGCTGTAAATGCTGCTGCAGTATATAAGGATAATAAGATATTAACAGCGACACCGGCAGAGTTAACTCTAATGCTATACGAAGGTGCAATTAAGTTCTGTAATATAGCAATTATAGCGATAGAAAAGAATGACATAGAAAAGGCCAATGTCAATATCATAAAGGCTGAAAAGATTATAACAGAGCTTAGGGCAACATTGGATTTTAAATATCCGGTTGCAGGTCAGTTCGAGATGATTTATGATTATATCTATCGCAAGCTGATAGAGAGCAATATTAAGAAGGATACGGAGCCTCTTGAGGAAGCGCTGACATATATCAGAGAGATGCGTGATACGTGGAAGGATGTAATGAAGCAGGCGAAGTAAATGGCAGTTATTTTCGGCAGATACTGCAAAAGGAGCGTGGAATGGAATTAAGTGATAACGCGAAGCAAACCTATATTCAGCTATTGATAGATTCCCTTAGTAAAAAATATGGGGTTTTAAACGAACTTATGCAGATTACGATTAAGCAGCAGGAAATTATAGGAGCTGCTCACTTTATCGAGGATGAATTCCTGGATACGATATCCCGAAAGGAAAAGCATATAAGCGGACTGGAAGAGTTGGACAAGGGATTCGAACAGGCTTATGACCGTGTAAGGTCAGAGCTGAATGAAAATGGTCAGAAATATGCCTCAGAAATTATATCCTTAAAAAAACTGGTAATTCTGGTAACGGATCTTAATGTCAAGCTGCAAGCGCTGGAGAAGCAGAATAAATCAAAGTTGGAAGCTGTTTTAACAAGTAAGCGTAAAGAGATAAGGAATGCCAGACTCAGTAATGAGACCGTAACGAATTATTATAAATCCATGTCAGGCAGGCAGGAATCACAATCCTATTTTTACGACAAAAAGAAATAAATATTTCACAAAGGGTATAAAGTTTTAAAAAACTTTACCGATATATTTAATGTAAGAACTTCTCCTAACCGAATATACCGGAAGGGGGAAGAAATAAGTATAGTGGCATGGATGCCACTAACAAAACTATTTCAAGGAGGAACGTATATGATAATTCAACACAACATGGCAGCGGCCAACACGAACAGACAGCTTGGTGTTACCACAGGTAATATTGCAAGATCAACAGAGAAGTTATCTTCAGGTTTTAAGATTAACCGTGCAGGCGATAATGCAGCAGGCTTAACTATTTCCGAGAAGATGCGCGGACAGATTAGAGGTCTTGAACAGGCTTCTGTTAACGCACAGGATGGTATCTCTTTAATCCAGACAGCAGAAGGTGCTCTTAATGAGACACAGTCCATTCTTCAGAGAATGAGAGAACTGGCTGTTCAGGCTTCCAATGATACGAACGTATCTGCTGACCGTACTGCAATTTCTAAGGAGCTTAATGCTCTTAGACAAGAGGTTACTCGTATTGCCAGTGACACAGAGTTTAACACCATGAAATTACTTAATGGTACATTCTCAGATAAGAACCTTCAGGTAGGTGCAAACTCCGGACAGAAGATTACGTTTAGTATTGGTTCTATGCAGGCATCAGCATTAGGCGTTAGTGCAATTCATGAGCAGGTTTCTACTCATGAGAATGCTACTGCAGCAATCAAGACAATCCAGGAAGCTCTTGATCAGGTTTCTGAAGCCAGATCTTCATTAGGTGCTTTACAGAACAGATTAGAGCATACGATTGCTAATGCAGATAACACTGCTGAGAACCTTCAGGCTGCTGAGTCTCGTATCCGTGACGTTGATATGGCAAAAGAGATGGTTAAGTTCGCGAAGGACACCATCCTTCAGCAGGCAGCTCAGTCTATGCTTGCACAGGCTAATCAACAGACACAGGGTGTATTATCATTACTACAGTAATTCTTACAGATATTACACAGCTAGTTAAAAAGGGCTGACAGGTTTGTCAGCCCTTTTTGATAATAAAAAGATGGGAGAGGCTTATATGTCAGATAGGAGAGAAATAGTAAAACAAGCAATAGGTTCCATAGAGATTACATCCGAATTATTCTATCAGCAGAATATTCAGGAGGGATATTCACAGCTTGAGCAAACCCTGGCTATATTATCCGGTCTTGCGGATTTATTGTATGCGGAGGATGCAGATTCCGTAGATTGTCAAATTGACAGCAGCAGATTCAGTGCCATACTGTCCGATGCTCTTGGAGCATTGGAACAGAAGGATACAGTATTGCTATCCGATATATTGCAATACGATTTGAAGGAATTATTGGAAGACAGCCTGCAATAGACAGGTGGATTTTTGAAATATAACAGGATATTTGGGAAAGGCATGGTATTGGTATGGACTATTATGAAAAGAACATGGAATGCATGAAAGAACATAGAAATCATATGTACCAATCGGTCATGAATGCAGATATTGAGAAGGTCACGAACCGTCTGGATGACGTTATATCGGTTGAAACCAGGGACGGACAATTAGCAGTAGCAATAAGGTATCAGCAGGAGGATTACAGATTGAACAGCCTGTATAATCCTGCCCGGGAAGCGCAAAAGTGGGTGGAGCAATTCGATTTTCGTAATATTAATAATGTTATTGCCATGTATGGCCTAGGAAATGGTATCTTTGCCAGAGCAATTATTAGCCGCATGAATAAGGGTGATACCTTGATTGTTTAT
>JAEZXP010000232.1 GCA_023419655.1 Bacillota bacterium
CATTCACGTTATATATCAAGGTTACGGACATATTTTGCATTTGCCTCTATGAATTCTCTTCTGGGTTCTACCTTATCCCCCATCAGCGTTGTAAATGTCAGGTCTATTTCTGATGACTCTTCCTCGTCCATAATAACTCGAAGTAAAACTCTTTTTTCAGGGTCCATCGTCGTATCCCAAAGCTGCTCCGCATTCATTTCACCAAGTCCTTTATATCTTTGGATTTTACTGCCGTCCTTGCCAAGTTCATTAAGTGTTTCCTGCAACTCGTCATCACTGTAGGCATAGCGGATTGTTTTACTTTTCTCAATTTTATACAGAGGCGGCTGAGCCATGTATACATGACCCTGCCTGATTAATTCCGGCATAAACCGATAGAAAAATGTCAGCAGTAAGGTGTCTATATGGGAACCGTCCACATCCGCATCCGTCATAATAATAATCTTATGGTAGCGAAGCTTGGATACATCAAAGTCTTCTGAAATTCCGGTACCAAAAGCCGTTATCATTGCTTTTATCTCTTTGTTTATAAGTATTTTATCAAGTCTTGATTTTTCTACATTTAATATTTTTCCTCTCAAGGGCAGAATTGCCTGTGTTGCCCTTGATCTGGCGGTTTTAGCGGAGCCGCCGGCGGAATCTCCCTCAACGATATATATTTCACATTTTGACGGGTCCTTTTCGGAACAATCTGCCAGCTTACCGGGCAGACCCGAACCTTCCAGTGCCGTCTTTCTTCTGGTAAGCTCTCTGGCTTTTCTTGCTGCTTCTCTTGCTCTTTGTGCCAGAACTGATTTTTCACAAATCGTCTTTGCAATGGCAGGATTTTGCTCCAGGAAATAAGTAAGTTGTTCACTTACTATACTCTCAACAGCACCCCTGGCTTCACTATTGCCAAGTTTTTGCTTTGTCTGACCCTCAAATTGAGGTTCCGACAGCTTAATACTTATAATTGCCGCAAGACCTTCTCTTATATCCTCTCCCGACAGATTGGTTTCGTTGTCTTTTAAAATCCTCTGTCTTCTGGCGTAATCATTAAAGGTCTTTGTCAATGCATTCTTAAAGCCTATCAGATGGGTTCCTCCCTCGGGAGTCGTTATATTATTTACGAAGCTGTAGCAGCCCTCCACATATGTGCTGTTATGCTGCAATGCAACTTCCACATATACGTCATCTTTTTTTCCTTCACAATATATAATCTCCGGATACAGAGGGTCTTTATGGCGATTCAGATATTCCACATACTCTTTGATACCGCCCTCATAATGGAATTCCTTTTCCTTCATCTCCTCTTCTCTGAGGTCTCGAAGAATTATTCTTATTCCCTTGGTAAGGAACGCCATTTCCCTAAGGCGCTGCTTCAATACTTCATAGTCATAGACCGTCTCATCAAAGATTTCATTGTCAGGAAGAAAGGATACCTTCGTTCCCCTTATAGAAGTCTCGCCCATATCCTCCAGCTTCATGACCGGCTTACCTCTTTCAAAGCGCTGAAGATACTTTCTTCCATCAACACAGATTTCTACTTCCAGCCACTCTGACAAAGCATTGACTACACTTGCCCCGACGCCATGAAGACCGCCCGATACCTTGTATCCTCCTCCTCCGAACTTTCCGCCGGCATGGAGTATCGTAAATACTACCTCTACAGCAGGAATACCGGCTTTATGGTTAATACCTACGGGAATTCCTCTGCCATTATCAATTACAGTAATAGAATTATCTTTATTAATATTTACTTCAATCGTATCACAATATCCTGCTAAAGCTTCATCTACCGCATTATCAACAATTTCATATACAAGATGATGCAGTCCCTTGGATGCGGTGGAACCGATATACATTCCGGGCCGCTTTCTGACTGCCTCTAATCCCTCTAATATTTGAATTTGATCTGCACCGTAATCATTGCTCATATTTACTCTCTCCGTTCCTTCTATGCAAAAACTTCCGCATTATAAAAATGGTTACTTTTTTAATTTTCACATCTTACTGTTCCGTTTACAACATGAAAAATCTTATTATAATTAAATCGATGATTTATAAATTCTTCAAGACCTGTACAGGTTATGATTGTCTGAATATCTCCTATACTGTTTAAAAGATAATTCTGTCTGCTCCTGTCCAGCTCCGACAGCACATCATCCAATAAAAGTACGGGTTTTTCCTTTATTACTTCTTTAACCAGCTCAAGTTCCGCAAGCTTTAAGGACAAGGCAGCGGTCCTTTGCTGTCCCTGGGACCCGAACTTACGAATATCGATATCGCCAAACAAAAAAGACATATCATCTCTGTGGGGCCCGGTATTCGTCATCTTCAATATCAAATCCCGCTCCAGAGATTTTTTTAATTTTTCCTCGAAATCCTGAGCTGTAACGTTGGGTTCATATTGCAGCCTTAACTCTTCCCTGCCTCCGGTTAATCGATTATGTATAGGATAGATAAGCTCATTTATTTTTCGGATAAATAATTTCCTTGTATCAATAATGATACTTCCATGCTCTATCAGCTTAGCATCCCATATATAGAGTGTATCCAACAAATCCCGGTTAAAACTTATCTGCTTTAACAGATAATTTCTCTGTGCCATGGCTTTGTTATAATTCGTCAGATGATACATATATATTTTGTCCAGCTGGCATAACTCCAAATCCAAAAATCTTCGTCTTTCCCCCGGTCCGTTTTTAATAATATTCAAATCCTCCGGCGAAAAAAACACAAGGTTAAGCATACCGAATAATTCACCTTGTCTTTTAATTGGAACCTTATCAATCGCTACCCCTTTCGCCTTATTCTTCTTCAAATGCATATCAATGCTATGGGATATCTGATCCTTTTCAATACTAATTCTTATATGGGCTTCCTCTTTGCCAAACCGGATAATTTCCTTATCCTTGCTTCCCCGATGGGATTTTGTAGTTCCGGCAAGATAAATTGCTTCTAAAATATTCGTCTTCCCCTGTGCATTTTCTCCATATAAAATATTGATACCATTGTCAAACAGCATATCAAGCTGCTCATAATTTCTATATTCATTCAGTTCCAATGACCTTACAATCATCTTAGTAACCATGCCTTTTTAATTAACAATCTTAATCTGCTGTCCATTATATTCTACAATATCACCATCATGAAGCTTTTTTCCTCTTTGAATTTCTACTTTTCCGTTCACCTTAACATGTCCGTCCAGTATTTCCATCTTGGCATCTGAACCGGAGCCTACTAATCCTGCTGCCTTTAAGGCCTGTCCCAGCTTGATATATTCCTCTTTTAATTTGATTTGAACCATGGAGCCTCCCAGTGATAATATAGTATAACATAAATATGAATAAATGGATTCACGTATGGACTAATCCGCTTATACGTGGATGTTTACAGGCAATATCAGGTATATATAGCTTTGTTCTTTATCTCTTATAAAGCAGGGTGCTTTGGGATTGATTAGATACATATCCACTGTCTCATCATCGATTACTCGTAATGCATCCATCAGGAACTTTGGATTAAAGCCTATGACAATATCTTTTCCCTCAAGCGTTATATCAATATCTTCGTTCATTGAGCCGAGAGCCGTATTGATATTTAATTCAAAATTATTTTCACTGATACGGATAATAATCGGCTTTTTATCTGTTTCTCTTATCAGAAGAGACGCTCTCTCGATACAGTTAAGCAGTTCCTTTTTATTGATTGTAACCTTTGTCTCATAATCAGAAGAAAGCATCTGGTCTATCCTGTAGTATTCCCCTTCAATAAGCCGGCTAATTACTACCGTATCATCAAATTCAAATAAAGCATGTTTTTCTGTGAAAAATATATTTACTATTGAGGAAGCTTCTCCGGATAGAATCTTGCTTATCTCATTCAAGGTCTTTCCGGGTATGATTACTTTCCTGTCCTCGTATTCTTCCTTCATAACAATCTTTCGGATGGATATTCGATGGCCATCCAACGATACTACTCTTAATTCATTCTTCTTAATTTCAAATAATTCACCTGTCATAATCTTATTGCTTTCATTATCCGATATAGAGAATACGGTCTGTCTGATAATTTCTTTTAAGGTGAATTGCGACAGAGTGAGAGGATTCTCCTTCTCAATCTCAGGTAAAGACGGAAATTCTTCTCCGGACCTTCCCACAATAGAGAATTTTGCTTTCTCACATACGATTTTCGTAACATATTTGTCATCCGTAGAAATATTAACTTCATTCTCCGGCAGTCTTCTTATTATTTCAGAGAATACCTTGGCATTCAGAGCAACAAATCCCTCTTCGAGAATCTCTCCCTTTACCATGGTTTCAATTCCAATCTCCATGTCATTGGCTATAAGCTTAATCCCAAGGCTGGTTGCTTCTATTATCAGGCACTCCAATATAGGCATGGTGGTTTTGGCAGGAACTGCTTTTAGTACAATATTAACACTGTTTAGTAAATCTGATTTTTGACATCTTATCTTCATAATGTTAACAAACTCCCTTCCCGTTTTTATAGAGATATATATAAAAGATTAATAGACGTAGTAGTAATAATAGCCGTGTAAATGTTGAAATCTAAGTTTAAGCCTTATAAATCAATGATTAAGCCTCTTGATACCTATGTAAATAGATGATAAAAACAGTGTGGAAAACATGTCTTTTATTAACACCCTCGATTCTGGAATTATTAGGTTAATAAAAATTAAACATGCTATCAACTATTTATCAACATAAAATCACCGGTTTATTCCGGATTGATTTTTTTGATAAGGACATCAATCGTATTATGTACAGATGAATCTTTTTCTATATCTTTTACTATCTTTTCGTGGCCATGTATGACCGTTGAATGGTCCCGGTTACCCAAAGCTTTTCCTACGTCGGTAACAGACATATCTGTAAGACGTCTGCAAAGATACATGACAATCTGGCGGGGATAGGATATATTTCTGCTCTTGTCCTTTGAATAAATATCAGAAGAAGAAATATTGTAATGTTCTGCCACAATATCGACGATAAGTTCTGCTGTTATAACTTTCTTCTCATTAGGAGAAATGATATCCCGCAGAGCTTCCTCTGCCAATTCGAGATTAAGCTCCCGTTTTTTAAGCCGGGATAAGGCAACAATCTTGGTAAGTGCCCCTTCCAGCTCTCTTATGTTGGATTTAATATTGACAGCGATATAATTAAGAACATCTTCATCGATAACCAATCCGTCCAGTTCTTCCTTCTTTTTCAAGATGGCCATTCTTGTCTCATAATTAGGCGATTGGATATCCGCCATCAGGCCATGTTCAAAGCGGGAGCGGAGCCTTTCCTCTAAAGTAAGGATTTCTTTAGGAGGACGGTCACTGGATATGATAATCTGTCTCTTGGATTCATGCAATGTATTAAAAGTATGGAAGAATTCTTCCTGGGTACTTTCCTTTCCGATGATGAATTGAATATCATCGATGAGTAATATATCGATGCTGCGGTATTTTTCTCTAAACTGTGTCGTCGTCTTCTTCTGGATAGCATCAATAAGCTCATTGGTGAACTTCTCGCTTGTGACATACAGGACTTTCATATCGGGATTCTGGGCCATTACAAAATGTGCAATCGAATGCATCAGATGTGTCTTTCCAAGTCCTACTCCTCCATATATAAAGAGAGGATTGTATGTATCACCGGGATTTTCAGCAACAGCAAGGGCCGCAGCTCTTGCGAATTCATTATTTCCTCCTACTACGAAAGTGTCAAAGGTATATCTTGGATTTAGGAAGGCGGGCACATTGCTATTCTTCTTAGAAGAATAGGATTCCTTTTTTTTGTCCAGGGTATTTATCTGACTGGCAAGGACAAAATTAATTTCATAAGGCTCATTCATAATCTCTTCTATAGAAACCTTTAATAAGAGTTCGTATTTATTACGGATTACACTTAAGCTTGGAGGCCCGATTTTTTCATCATTTATTAATATGGTTATAACATGGTCATTTACATCATATACCTTTAACGGTTTTAACCAGGCTTTATATGATACATCTGTGATTCCATATTCAGTTATTAAGTATTTTAATATCTCGTCCCATTTTGTTTCAATTATATTTTTCATTATAGCCTCCATAGATACTCACATACTAATATATTATAACAATTCCATTTGTTTTTCAATGATTATTATATTATATATTCAGCGGATTAAACTCGAAAACCTGCGGTTTCCTCAATTTATCTGCTTGCAGATAAATTATACGTATGCACTTATCCATGGAAATCACTGCATTTTATTATGACTAAAAGGCATGTCATATAAAATGTATTAATTCCCATGGATTAATCCGCTTATCGTGGATATTATATCATGAAATTAGAAGCACATCCAATTTTTATTCACCATGTGTAAAAGTGGACAAAACGAATAACAATACCAACAGGCTGCAAAGAAAGAGAAATCAAATAAATAATGAACATACCTTTTAAAATAATACCAGGTTATCCACAAAAAGTTAAAAGTTATCTACAATTGATACAGATATTACATATATATAGGAAGAAACTGATAAAAAAGAGAGGATAGGAGAAAGGAACGAAACAAATAAAGTCTTGACGTAAGGGAGGAATGCGAATATAATAGACGTGATATTCCAAAATTTAAGAGAATGGATTTAGCTCGCCTATTATAGAGCGCCGGTACAATCAAAGGAGGTGCGTAACAATGAAAATGACATTTCAACCCAAGAAAAGGTCCAGGTCCAGAGTACATGGATTTAGAGCAAGAATGAAGACATCCAACGGAAGAAAAGTACTTGCTGCAAGAAGAGCAAAAGGAAGAAATAAGCTTTCAGCTTAAGTTTTTAATCAGGTCGCAAATTTGTGACCTTTTCTTCTATACACAGGGCAAATTATTGGTAACCTTATGAATATAGGATTAAGAAAATGATGGTTATTGACTAAATGAAGAAAACAAAATCGGTTAAAAAGAATCAGGAATACAGAACGATATATAGTACCGGAAAGTCATATGCAAATAAAAATCTGGTTATGTATATGAAGAGAAATAAAACAGAAGAAAACAGGCTCGGAATATCAGTAAGCAAGAAAGTGGGAAACAGTGTAGTCAGACACAGAATAACCCGTTTAGTAAGAGAAAGCTATCGCCTGAATGAAGATAGTATTTTAAAAGGATTGGACATAGTAGTTGTCGCAAGAGCAGGTGCCAAAGGAAAGAGTTATTTTGAAATTGAAAATTCTTTATTACACCTTATGAAGTTACATGGTATTTTGGTAAAGCACACGTCTCCCAAATAGCAGTCAAAAAATCAGCTGTGTTCGGGATTTAAAGAAGGAATAAAAATTGTTTAAGAGAATTCTTATATATATAATAAGTCTTTATCAGAAGTATATATCGCCTCTTAAAAGAAGATCTAGTTGTATTTATTATCCTACATGCTCTTCCTATGCAATAGAAGCATTGAAAAAGTATGGAGCCATAAAAGGAATGTATCTGGCAACTAGGCGTATTTTAAGATGTCATCCTTTTCATAAGGGAGGATATGATCCGGTGCCTTAAATAAAAGCTGGATAAGCTACATTATCAGTAGTCCTAAGGAGGATTTAAAATTGGAGGTTATATTTTTATTTGGTAATATATTAAACCCGATTGCCAGCCTTTTAGGTTTAATAATGAATGGAATTTATGAATTTTTCAATTGGTTCGGAATACAAAATATAGCATTATGTATTTTTGTATTTACATTTATCGTGAAGATGCTGATGTTTCCCTTAACGATTAAGCAGCAGAGGTTTTCCAGGCTTCAGGCCAGAATTACACCGGAAGTACAGAAAATTCAGGAAAAATATAAGGGTAAAAAAGACGAAGCATCCATGAGAAAGCAACAGGCGGAAACTCAGGCCGTTTATCAGAGATACGGGGCAAGTCCGACTTCCGGATGTCTGCCTATGCTGATAACATTGCCTATCATGTTTGCATTGTATAGAGTAATTAATAATATTCCTGATTTTGTTAACCTTGTAAGAGAACCATATAATGCAGTAGCCACAGCGATACAGGCACAAGGTGTGGAAGTATTATCCGATATTGCAACAAATTTTGATAAGCTGGATTTATCCTCTCTGGATAATATTATTAAATCACTGGCTATATTTAATACATCCCAGTGGCATTCATTATTAAATGCAGGCCTTTCACAGACTGCCGATACAGCTATTCACAGCATTATGAGCGTAAATAATTTCTTCGGTTTGAGCATTACAAATACACCAAGCTGGCGGTCAATATCCATTATAATCCCCTTATTGTCTATGGGATTACAATTTGTTCAGAGTAAGCAGCTGAATGTTAAGACAGATAAAAAGAATGATGCACCCAATCCCATGGCTTCAATGAATGTTGTTATGCCGATTATGTCCGGATTTTTCTGTTTGATGCTGCCAATCGGTGTAGGATTATACTGGATTGCGAACAGCTTATTCTCCATCATCCAGCAGTACTTTGTAAACAAGCGTCTGGATAGTATGGATATTGAAGAGCTGGTTCAAAAAAGCCAGGAAAAAGCGAATAAAAAATTATATAAAAAGACCACTCAGCCAGGCGGAGCTTCTATTCAAGAATTGGCAAAGAAGCAGACAAAATCGATTGACAGCGTTTCAGATAGGATGAAGGATTTCAATAATAACGAAAGTATTGATACAGAAAATGATACTGAAAATAAAAATGGTTCCGGCAATCCTACAAGTATAGCTGAGATAGCGAATCTTCTGAAGAATAGGAATATTGAAAAGGGGGATAAGTAATGGACTGGAGAGAATTTTCTGCGAAAACGGTAGATGAAGCATTGACGAATGCAATGCTGGAGATGAGTACCACAATTGATAATCTGGAATATGAAGTTATTGAAAAAGAGACATCCGGCTTTTTAGGAATGTTCAGTAAGCCTGCAAGAATAAAAGTCAGATTAAAGATGAGTCTGGAGAATATCGCAAGAGATTTTCTGGAAAAGATATTCAATGTAATGAACATGGAAGCAGAGATAGATATTGCTTATAATGAAGAGAATGAAATGTTAGAAGTTAACGTAAAGGGAGAAGATATGGGTATCTTAATCGGTAAAAGAGGACAAACCCTTGATTCCCTTCAATATCTGGTAAGCCTGGTAATAAATAAAAGTTCAGATAACTATATAAAGGTTAAGCTGGATACAGAGAATTATAGAGCAAGACGCAAGGAAACCCTTGAGAATCTTGCTAAGAATATTGCATACAAGGTAAAGAGAACAAGAAAACCGGTTACCTTAGAGCCTATGAATCCTTATGAAAGAAGAATTATCCACTCTGCATTGCAAAATGATAAATTTGTAGAGACTTATTCGGAGGGTGATGAGCCGTTCCGTAAGGTTGTTATCAGTACGAAGAGAAATACTGGCAGAGATGCAAAACCTTATAAAAACAACAGAGAATATAATAAGGAATATAATAAGAATTATAGCAGGGATTATAAAAAGGATTACAAAGAGTATAAGGAAAGCAAAGCAAAGAAAAATTCTGCTGAAAATGCATAGTTATATGTGAACAGATGAAAAGGGGTGTCTTAAAAGTATGCTTTACTTTAAGGCACCTTATCTAATCTATAAAGGGCTATAAATTGTATCCGATACAATATTGAACATTGATATAAGGAACCCTTATAGCTTAAGAAATAGGGAAGGAGGTCTCCCATGAATACGGATACGATTGCTGCCATTGCGACAGGGCTGGGCGGCGGAATCAGTATTATACGGATAAGCGGTAAGGACGCTTTTTATGTTATAGACAGGATATATCAGTCAAAAACCAAAAAGAAGCTTTTATCAAAGGAAGAGAGCCATACGATTCATTATGGAATGATTATGGACGGCAAGGATATAATTGATGAAGTCATGGTAACAATTATGAGAGCACCTTCTACTTATACAAGAGAAGATGTAATCGAGATTAACTGCCATGGCGGAGTTGTGGTTACAAAAAGAATCCTTGAGACAGTATTAAAGCAGGGTATACGTCTGGCAGAGCCGGGCGAATTCACAAAAAGAGCCTTTTTAAATGGTAGAATTGACTTATCCATGGCAGAAGCTGTCTGTGATATAATCAATGCTAAGAATGATATTTCCCTTAAAAATTCTATCCATCAGCTAAAAGGAAGAGAATATGAAATTATCCAGGCAATTCGAAGTGCTATATTAAGGGATATAGCATTTATTGAAGCAGCATTGGATGACCCGGAGCATATCAGTCTGGATGGTTTTTCAGAGGAGCTTCGGGAACATCTTGAGGATTACCGCGCCCGGATTGATAAGCTGGTAACCAGTGCCAAGAGCGGAAAACTGATAAAGGAAGGGATTAAAACCGTTATACTGGGTAAACCGAATGCAGGTAAGTCTACGCTTCTTAACCTTCTGGTGCAGGAGGAAAGAGCAATTGTTACGGATATAGCGGGAACAACCAGAGATACCCTTGAGGAAACGATAAGACTAAATGAAATAACCTTAAATCTGATTGATACTGCGGGAATTCGAAGTACAGAGGATATCGTTGAAAGGATAGGCGTGGAAAAAGCCATACGAATAGCAGGTGAAGCGGACCTTATAATCTATGTCATCGATTCCTCCACGCCCTTTGATGAAAATGATGAAACCATCCTTTCCCTGGTAAAGGATAAGAAAGCAATCTTATTATTAAATAAAAGTGATTTGCCTCCGGTCATCACCGTTAAGGATATAAAAGAAAAATCGGAACATCCGGTTATAAACACATCCCTGACAGAGAATACAGGTAATACTAATAATATTGGCATAGAAGAGCTGGAGCATTTGATAAAAGATATGTTTTTTAAAGGAGAGATTGCCTTCAATGAAGATATCTTTATAACAAATGAAAGGCATATAGAGGCCTTTACCCAGGCACGGGAGGCCCTTACGATGGTAAATGAAAGCGTCTGCAATGGAATGCCGGAGGATTTTTATTCGATTGACCTTATGACGGCTTATGAAGTGCTGGGAAGAATCCTTGGCGAAAATGTGGAAGAGGACTTGATTAATATGATATTCCGTGAATTTTGTATGGGAAAATAGGAATCAGGGTATAAAAAGATACAATTGGAATTAGAAAGGGTATGAATGATGATGTCATACATATATGAAGAATATGATGTGGCGGTTATAGGAGCAGGACATGCCGGATGTGAGGCAGCTCTGGCATGTGCAAGACTGTCTTTAAATACAATAATGTTCACGGTGGCAATGGATAGCATCGCCCTGATGCCTTGCAATCCGAATATAGGAGGAACGTCAAAGGGTCATCTGGTAAGGGAAATCGATGCGCTGGGCGGCGAGATGGGCAAGAATATTGATAAAACTTATATTCAGTCAAGAATGCTGAATCTGTCGAAAGGCCCGGCAGTACACTCTTTGAGAGCTCAGGCAGATAAGCAGGATTATTCAGGGAATATGAGAAAAGTTCTTGAAAATACAGCGAATCTGACCTTAAAGCAGGCCGAAATTATAGATATTATAACAGAAGAGAATGCAGTAACCGGTGTTAAGACCTTTTCAGGAGCCATCTATCCATGTAAGGCAGTGATAATCTGTACGGGAACCTATCTGAATGCCAGGTGTATCTATGGGGATACCGTGCATATGACCGGACCGAACGGCCTTCAGGCCGCCTTATATCTTACAGAGGCTCTAAAGAGACTGGGAATAGAGCTGTTCAGATTCAAGACGGGAACACCGGCAAGAATAGATAAAAGGTCAATTGATTTTAGTAAGATGGAGGAACAAAAGGGAGATGAAAAAGTAGTGCCCTTTTCCTTTGCGAACAAACCGGAGGATATTGTTAAGGAGCAGGTCTCCTGCTGGCTGACCTATACCACGCCTGTAACCCATGAGATAATTCGTAAAAATATCGACAGGTCTCCGTTGTATAGCGGCAATATCAAGGGAACCGGAGCCAGATACTGTCCTTCGATTGAAGATAAGGTGGTAAAATTCCCGGATAAGGAAAGGCATCAGGTATTTATAGAGCCGGAGGGGAACTATACCAGTGAAATGTATATATCGGGAATGTCCAGCTCACTGCCGGAGGATGTTCAGGTACAGATGTACCGCTCCGTACCCGGTCTTGAGGAAGCAAAGATTGTGCGGAATGCCTATGCCATTGAATATGATTGCATCAATCCTTCGCAGCTAAAGCCGACTCTGGAGTTTAAAAATATTGAAGGACTGTTCAGCGCAGGCCAGTTTAACGGAAGCTCGGGATATGAAGAGGCGGCAGCGCAGGGACTGGTGGCAGGAATCAATGCGGCCATGAAGCTTCTTGGGCGGGAACCGGTTATTATAGACCGTTCCCAGGCATATATAGGCGTATTAATTGATGATTTGATTACAAAGGAGACGACAGAGCCATATCGTATGATGACATCGAGGGCGGAATACCGTCTGCTTCTCAGACAGGATAATGCAGATTTGAGATTGACAAAGACAGGCTATCAGGTGGGTCTGATTGACGAGAATCGCTACCGGGCCCTTATAAATAAAGAGGAAAGCATTAAAAAAGAAATTGAACGGCTGAAAAATACGGTTATTGGAGCCAGTAAAGAGGTTCAGAAGTGGATGGAAAGCCTTAACAGTGCTTTATTGACGACGGCAACCACGTTGGCAGAGCTTATAAAAAGGCCGGAGCTAAATTATGAGGTGCTTAAAAGCATTGACCCTGCCAGAGAAAGCCTGCCGGCGGATGTTACCGAGCAGGTCGATATCAATATAAAATATGAAGGATATATCATAAGGCAGCAAAGACAGGTTGAGCAGTATAATAAGATGGAGAACAAGAAGATACCGGAGGATTTGGATTATAATGCGGTACCCAGCCTGAGAATTGAGGCCAGACAGAAGCTTGAAAAATTCAGACCGGTCTCTGTCGGTCAGGCATCCAGAATATCGGGGGTATCACCGGCAGATATATCGGTGCTTGTTGTATACCTTATGCAGCACAATGCAAGAAGAACGCAGAATAATACGGAGAAATAGGAAAGACGCAAAGGAATACGGCCGTATTGTATAGCAAAAGTGTGTATAAAGAAGGGAAAAGTATAAGGATATGGATTATGATGTGAATCAGGGGATTCTTGATTTTAAAAAGGGCCTGGAGGACCTTAATATTGTCCTTGAGGACAATCAGATTCGTCAATTTATTGGTTACTATGAGCTATTGATAGAGACGAATAAGGTCATGAATTTGACATCCATTACGGATTTTAAAGAGGTCATCAGCAAGCATTTTCTGGATAGTCTGTCAATTATTAAGGTCTTTAATCCGATAAATAAGATGATTCTTGATATCGGGACCGGTGCGGGGCTTCCCGGCATTCCTCTTAAAATAGCATTCCCAAATACATCCTTGGTATTGATGGATTCACTTAATAAGCGTATTAAGTTCTTAGATACAGTGATTGAAAAGCTGGATTTAAAAGATATTAAAGCCATTCACGGAAGAGCGGAGGATTATGGAAGGAATCCGTCATACCGTGAAGCTTTCGACATCTGTACTTCAAGAGCAGTGGCAAAGCTTGTCACTCTTTCGGAATATGCCCTGCCCTTTGTAAAAAAGAAAGGGAATTTTATTGCTTATAAGGCGGGGGATACACAAGAGGAGATTAAGGAAGCAAAAAGGGCGATTACTCTGCTGGGAGGGAAGCTGACAGAGGTCAGGGAATTCAATCTTTATAATACGGACATAAGAAGGTCTTTGATTTTGATAGAAAAGGTTGAAAAAACTCCGGATAAATATCCGAGAATGGCGGGAAAACCTTCAAAAGAACCACTGGCGTAGTTGTATGCAGAAATGAGGTGTTGTAATGGTCTCTGCAGAGATATTATCTGATAAAGAAGGAATCGATAAGGTTAATAAGATATATCAGGATGTATTTAATAAGGAAGATACCGCTGAGGAAGAAACCCTATATAATGTGGATAATAGACAATTATATCATGCTCTTGTGTATGAAGGACTTGCAAAGGAAGAACCTGTTGCCGCAGGGCGGCTGGTTATCGATAACGATATGGCCACATTGGACTGGATAGCCGTAAAGGAGGAGCACAGAAGAAAGCATTATGGCGATATGATTGCCCGAATGCTGGTAGAAAAAGTAAAATCGATATCCTGCTTTGATATCCATATCGATGTTCCTTCTAATCTGGAAAGAATGTTTCAGAATATAGGATTTTTGCCGGTAGAGGAAAAGCTGTCGGCAAATAACGACACAAATATACAGAAGAACAGGATAAAAATGAAATATAATAAGAATCATTTGAATTCCTGTCAAAGAAAACAGAATAATCTTGTTTAGTAATAAAATAGGACTTTTAAAATATCAAAAATTATTATATTATATTAGTATATAATTAATAAAATCGTTATTTTTTGACAATATTTCCACTTTTTCTAATCATGAAGGGAATTACCAAAATATGTATAATCATAAAGAAGTGAATAAGGCTGACAGCTTGTGCAGGTTTATGCTTACTCTGATAGAGGAGTATGAACACAAATTATCTCAAGTCGTTAATGAGAAGAAGACGTATATGAATGAATTGTTGGAAAAAGAAGCTTTTATTCACACCTTAAATCAGACACAAGAAAAGAATGCGAATGTGTTCTCGCCTAACAGCAAGGAATATAATATAGAGGAACATAATGCGGAGCTGGAGAAGATACGAAGGAAGATAGATTGTGCAGATATGGAGGAGGAGAAGCTGGATTTCTCGATATTGCATTTGCAGGAGATATATGCGACAATTGCCAATCAGGATGCATCTCATATTAATATGAGCCTTAATATATTGGATTTGCAGGAAAAAGACAGGCAGAGAATAGCAAGGGACCTTCACGATTCAACGGTACAAAACTTAACAAGTCTGATTCATAAATGTCAATTATGCTCACGGCTGGTAGATATGGATTCGGTTCGTACGAAGCTTGAATTAACCACCATGTCGAATGTTCTAAAGTCAGTTATAAATGAAATCAGAGAAATCATCTATAATCTGAAGCCAATGTCCCTGGATGATTTGGGTCTTATAACCACCGTCGAGAAATATGTTGAACAGTTGATGATGGTTAATGATATAAAGATAAAGTTTTCTCATAATAAGGAAAAGGAAGACATACTGCCGGTAATCAATCTTTCTATTTTTCGTATGATACAGGAAGCATGTAATAATGCCATTAAACATGCCGAAGCAAAACAAATTGATATCGATATTACATATGAAGAGAATGATATCAATGTATTAATTAAGGATGATGGAAAAGGGTTTGATGCGATGAACAGGAAGGAACAGGTGACACCGGAGTATTGCGGCTATGGTTTATCAATTATGAAAGAAAGAGTATACTTATTAGCCGGAACGATTAAGATACAGTCTACGATAAATAAAGGTACCAATATTATAATTACCATACCTATAACGAAGAGTGAAGGGGAAGAGTGATGAATAAACCGATTAATGTGATGATAGCAGATGACCATTCAATGGTAAGAGAAGGAATTAAGCAGATATTAGAATTAGACGGAGATATCCGGGTAAGTGCAGAGGCTGGCAGCGGAAAAGAATGTATTGATTTACTGGATGAGGAAAACACAGATGTACTTCTTTTGGACATCAACATGCCGAATATGAACGGATTACAGGTATTGCAATATCTCAGGGAAAGAAAGATGAACGTCAAGATATTAATACTGACAATCCATAATGAAGTGGAATATCTCGTAAGAGCAGTTGAGATAGGTGTTGATGGTTATATCTTAAAGGATTCAGATTCATCTGTATTGAAAAAAGCAATTTTCGCTGTTAACCGTGGAGATACATTTATTCAGCCGGAGCTTACACCGATGTTAAAGAAGCGGCTGGAGGAAAGATTCACAAATCCGAAGATATTCGAAGATACGCTTACCAGAAGAGAGATAGAGGTATTGAAGCTATTAGCGGAAGGCTTATTTAATAAAGAGATTGCTTACACCCTTAGTATTAGTGAAAAAACAGTTAAAAATCATGTTTCAAATATTTTTAAAAAGATTAATGTTTCCGATAGAACACAAGCAGCGGTATATGCAATAAAACATAATTTTGTTGATATCTTTTAGGCTCAAAATGAAATGTTTCACGTGAAACATTTCATTTTTTATAGTAATTTCTTCACGGTTCGTCATATAAATTGCATTTGAGAGTAGATATATATTTTTAATAATGCTATAATCATAAATGAGACTATTATTATAAGACCTTACAAAAAAGGTGCGGGAGGACTTAACATGGCAAGAATAATTGCAATAGCGAATCAAAAGGGAGGGGTAGGAAAGACTACAACTGCTATTAATTTGTCAGCTTGTCTTGCTGAAAGAAAAAGAAAGGTTCTCTCCATTGATATTGACCCGCAGGGAAATACCACCAGCGGTTTGGGAATTAATAAAAACTCTTTACAAAATACAATTTATCAGATGCTGATTGGTCAATGCTCTTTACCGGATTGTCTGATAAAGACAGACATAGAGAATCTTGACATACTGCCGTCCAATGTGAACTTAGCAGGGGCAGAGATTGAGTTAATCGGAATTAAGGATAGAGAATATATATTAAAAAGTCATGTAGAACAGATAAGAGATAATTATGATTATATTATTATCGACTGTCCGCCCTCCTTGAGTGCACTTACGGTAAACGCCATGACAACGGCTGATGCCATATTGGTTCCGATACAATGTGAATTCTATGCTTTAGAGGGATTAACACAGCTTATGCATACAATTAATCTGGTAAAGAAGAGATTAAATCCTTCCTTGGAGATTGAAGGAGTGGTATTTACGATGTTTGATGCTCGTACCAATCTTTCATTGCAGGTAGTTGAAAATGTAAAGGAAAATTTAAAACAGAATATATACAAGACAATTATACCCCGAAATGTCCGCTTAGCAGAGGCTCCAAGCCATGGACTTCCTATTAACTTATACGATTCCAAATCAGCAGGAGCCGAAGGCTATAGGCAGCTTGCAGATGAAGTAATCGAGAATGATGAAGCCGAATTGTATGAAAAGAATCAAATAGCGGAAATCAAATATAGAAGAAGAGATTGAACGATACATATATTATTAACATATAGGGGAGGAAACTATGTCGGCAGTAAAAAGAGGTTTAGGAAAAGGATTGGACATCATGATTCCGGAACGTATTGCGGATGCAGATGAAAAGAAGGGGGACAATGTTTCACGTGAAACATTGGTACCGATTCATGAGATAGAGCCTAACAGAGCCCAGCCAAGAAAAAGGTTTGATGAGGACGCACTTCAGGAATTAGCCGAATCGATTAAGCAGTTTGGCGTTATTCAGCCCTTATTGGTACAAAAAAGGGATAAATACTATGAAATAATAGCGGGAGAAAGAAGATGGAGGGCATCAAGGCTGGCAGGGCTGAAAGAAGTTCCTGTTATAATAAAGGATTATACTCCACAGGAAATAATTGAAATTGCTCTGATAGAGAACATACAGAGAGAGGACCTGAATCCTATAGAGGAGGCCCTTGCTTATCAAAGATTGCTTCGGGAATTTAATTTAAAGCAGGATGAACTGGCAGAAAGAGTATCAAAAAGCAGAGTAGCAATAACAAATTCTCTAAGATTATTGAAGCTGGATGAAAGAGTACAGCAAATGCTTATCGATGAGCTGTTGTCAAGCGGTCATGCAAGAGCATTGCTTCCCTTAGAGAATCCGGATATACAGCATGATACGGCCTGTAAAGTTTTTGATGAAAAATTAAGCGTAAGAGATACAGAAAAGCTTGTAAGACAGCTTCTAAAGGACAAGCCCGTAAAAGAAATCGCGGCAACGGATGAGAATGATTTTATATATAGTGCTTTAGAAGAGAGGCTTAAGAATATTATCGGTACAAAGGTATCCATTAATAGAAAGAAAAAGAACAGGGGAAAGATAGAGATAGAATATTATTCGGATGACGATTTGGAACGAATAATGGACCTTTTTGGAACGCTGTCATAGAAGTGTAATACTGCCACAGAAAGTGTAACACTGTCACAGAAAGTGTGAGAAGAATATCTAGGGTACAATGGAGGAAAAGATGAACCTGATGGAACTAATAAAGCAAAATGTAGCGTACATTATACTGGGATTAACGGCACTGTCGATTATACTACTTATTATAACGATTATTCTTATCGTAAAACAACGTAAGCTAAATGTAAAATACCATGCGTTTATGCAAGGCACCAGTGGAAAAGATTTGGAATCTGTAATCATAAAAAGATTTGCAGAGATTGATATATTAAAGGAAGAGAGTAGCAGCTTACATAAGGAGTTAGAGAAGATAAATGAGAATCTGCTAACAACATTACAAAAGATAGGAGTTGTCAAATATGATGCCTTTATGGAAATGGGAGGCAAATTAAGCTTTGTACTGGCACTTCTTGATAAAAACAATGACGGCTTTATCCTGAATTCTGTTCATAGCAGCAGAGAAGGCTGCTATACGTATTTAAAAGAAATAATTAAGGGTCAGTCTTTTCTGGAGTTATCGGGAGAAGAGAGAAAAGCGTTAGACCAGGCGATAAAATATAACACCTTTATGGAATGACAGCATGAACAGGTAAACCTTAAGGTCCAGAGGGAATAATGCAGTATGAAAGGATAAAATATGAGAATTATTTCCGTTGATTCTGTAAAAGGACACGAATTATTAGCAAAGGATATAGTGAATGACAACAATCTAGTATTAATGACGGCGGGAACAATTGTAAAAAGGGAATATATCAGCCGTTTGAAAGACTTAGATATTGAATTTATATATGTCGAAGATGAGCTGGCTGAGGGCGTCAGACTTACGGAAAGCCTTGAGCTCCAGATAAAGGAGCAATGCCAGGAGGCTGTAAGGGAAATTTTGACAAAATATTCGTACCATACGGACAGTGAGTTAGAGGAGATTATTACGATTGCGGATGATATTATGTATGACATCATGCAGGAACCGGAGGTAATGTATAACCTGTCCAGTATAAGAAATAAGAATGAGGGGACCTATTCGCACTCTCTGAACGTCTGTGCCCTTTCGGTTATTTTGGCCTTCAAGTTGAAGCTGCCCAAGAAAAAGGTAAGGGAGATTGCGATTGGATGTCTGCTTCATGATATAGGATATACATACATCACAATGGATTATACCAGTCTGATTATGGACGAGTGTACAGAAAAAGAGCAGAAGGAGATAAAAAAGCACATCATATACGGCTATTCAGTAGTAGAAAATATGGAATGGCTGACCTCAACATCAAAGGATATCATCATAAGCCATCATGAACGGCTGGATGGGACAGGCTATCCATTTCGTTTAAAAGGCGATAAAATCAAGATAGGAAGTAAGATTGCAGCGGTATGTGATGAATTTGACAGCCGGGTATACGGTAATCTCATGCACAAGATGAAGGTACATGACGCAATAGACCTTATCGTAAGTCAGGCAGGCATTAAATTTGATTTGGATGTGGTCAAGGCCTTTGTTGCTTCCGTTGCCGCATATCCCATCGGCGCCTTGGTAATTACAAATCAAAATGAAATAGGAATCGTTCTCAGGCAAAATCCAAAATGTCCCACAAGGCCGATTATCCGAATAATACAGGACGCACAGGGAAATAAACCGTCCGAATGGGTGGAAAAGGATTTAACAAAAGAACTGACACTTTTTATTACCGATACAATTATGGATTAAATACGGCAAATATCAATTAATATGAATTCCCATAGAATCTTTCTTGCAGATTATAAAAAAATATGATATAAATATTATCACATGATTTGATAGGTGAAAGCGTAAGATATAAAAACATATACTTTGACAGCATTAAATATATATGTTTGTTAGAAAAGCAGGTGAATAGATGCATAGTTATTTAAGAGCAGTGGGCTTTAGCAATATTAAGAACAGAACAGAGCTGAATAAGCTGATAAATCTTATTATAGAGAAAGCTTCAAATAGAAAAACAATTCAAATTAATCATCAGAACAGTTTTACAGAGATGTCTATGAAATTCGGAAAAGATTTTGGTGTATCCATTCGCGGAGAATATGACCAGAACGAAGAATTTCATCTGGATAATTATTTTCCCTTTTTAGAGGGCACAGGAATCAGCGCAAGGGAAGAGGTTGCCATAAATAAGAGGGTGGATACAGAAGCCTATACGGGTATGTGCGACGATTTTCGTTTAGGCGTATCCCTAATCTTCTATCTGCAAAATGTAGCAGAATACCTGGAAAAGAAAAATAATCATGCAAAAATGAATTTGAATCTTCCCATCACATTGGCGGCATTATCTCTGGAAGGAAGGACACTTCTTCCCATTGAGAAGAATGAAGTTCAGGTAAAAAACCTCAGCGCTGAAAAAATTAACAGAAACAACCTGATTGCAGAGGCAAAGAAGGGGAACCAGGACGCCATCGACAGTCTGACGATTGATGATATTGATACCTATGCCATGGTATCAAGGAGAGTAAAAAAAGAGGATATATACTCCATCGTGGATACATGTTTCATTCCCTTTGGCTCAGAATCAGATAATTACAGCGTCATTGCAACCATACTGGAGAGTAAGCTTATAACGAATTCTTTTACAAAGGAAGAAATATATGATTTGGAAGTCGTATGCAATGATATTAATTTCAGAATATGTATCAACAAGGACGACCTTCTGGGTGAGCCATTGCCGGGAAGAAGATTCAAAGGAAACATATGGATGCAGGGAAGAGTGGATTTTTAACTAAAATTAAATGATACAGGTTCTTGACTTAGAAGGCAGGAAATAGTAGAATTAATATGTTGCGTTTAAGTGCCTGTAGCTCAGCAGGATAGAGCGTCCGCCTCCTAAGCGGAAGGTCGTGGGTTCGAATCCCGCCAGGCACGTATGAGACATATCTTATCGTCAGGGTAAGGTATGTTTTTTTATTACCCGGTAATTCTCGGAGAGTTGACCTTCTAATCAGCCGGCCTTAACAAGTATATTCCGACGATAGTTGAGTTAATAATACGTTGACAATTTTTTAGATTGGTTCACGGATAATAAATGTGTTATAATGTTCTGACATACGATTTATAATTGCAGCTAAAGGAGAGAAAAGTTAATAAAATGTGGAAGATTCTTATAAAAAGCATACGAGAGTTTAAAAAGCCCTCAATTTTAGCACCTGTTTTTGTATCAATGGAGGTGGTGATAGAGTGTATCATTCCGTTTATCGTCGCCCGGCTTGTCAACCAGATTAGGGCCGGTTGTGACATCAGCGTTATTTTGTGGCATGGTCTGCTGCTTTTAGTGATGGCAGGCTTTTCCCTGACCTTTGGCAGGCTTGCCGGTATAGCATGTGCCACCGCATCAAGCGGTTTTGCCCGTAATCTCAGAAAGGATATGTTTTACAACATTCAATCCTTTTCTTTTGAGAATATCGACCGGTTTTCTTCGTCATCCCTGGTGACAAGACTTACTACGGACGTAGGTAATGTTCAAAATGCATACATGATGATTATCCGTACGGCGATAAGAAGCCCGTTAATGCTTATTTTCGCCATTGTGATGGCATTTATTATGGGCGGAAGGCTGGCATTGGTGTTTGTAGTGGTAATACCGATTCTTGCACTGGGTCTTTACACGATTATCCGCAAGGTAATGCCGATATTTAAGAGGGTGTTTCGTAAGTACGACATGCTTAACAGCTCTATTCAGGAGAATATCCAGGGTATTCGTGTGGTGAAATCCTTTGTGCGTGAGGAGTATGAAAAACAGAAGTTTGAAAAAGCTGCCGAGGAAGTGCGTATGGATTTTACCCGGGCGGAGAAGATTCTTGCGTTCAACGGTCCGATTATGCAGTTTTGCCTGTATGTAAACATGGTGTTTATCCTGACCTTCGGCTCCTATACTATTATTACGACACAGGGAATGAACTTTAATGTCGGCCAGCTTTCATCCTTATCGGTATACAGCTTTCAGATTTTGATGAGCCTGATGATGCTTTCGATGGTATTTGTGATGATTACCATTGCGGATGAGTCGTCACGCCGTATCGTAGAGGTCCTGCAGGAGAAGAGTACCCTGACAAATTCGAAGAACCCTGTCCGGGAGGTGAAGGACGGCTCAGTGGATTTTTCAGATGTCAGCTTCCGTTATTCCAGAAAGGCAGAACTTATGGCACTTCAGAATATCAACCTGCATATCGGTTCAGGAGAAACCATCGGTATTCTGGGTGGCACCGGTTCTACAAAGACCTCGCTCGTCCCGCTTATTCCCCGCCTGTATGATGCCACTGAGGGTGTGGTAAAGGTGGGCGGTATGGATGTAAAAGATTACGACATCGAGACCCTGCGTAATCAGGTGGCGGTGGTGCTGCAGAATAATCTTTTGTTCTCCGGAACGATTAAGGAGAATCTGCGCTGGGGTAATCCCGATGCGACGGATGAACAGCTTAAAGAGGCCTGTATACTGGCGCAGGCAGATGATTTTATATCCGGATTTTTGGAGGGCTATGATACGTATATTGAACAGGGCGGTACCAATGTTTCAGGCGGACAGAAGCAGCGGCTGTGCATCGCACGGGCGCTTTTGAAGAAGCCTAAGATTCTTATTCTGGATGATTCGACCAGTGCGGTTGATACAAAAACGGATGCAAAGATTCGCATGGCGTTTCGCGAGTATATTCCGGAGACAACAAAAATTATTATAGCCCAGCGTATTGCTTCCGTGCAGGACGCAGACCGTATTGTAATGATGGACAAGGGCAGGATTGCGGCTGTAGGCACGCATGAGGAGCTTTTGGAAAATAGCGAAATATACCGTGAGGTATACGACTCTCAGAACAAGGCAGGTGAGCAGAAATGAAGAAGAGTGCTATGTTTAAAAAGGGAACGCTAAAGAGGCTTTTAAAGATGCTATTCGGATTTTATCCCCTAGCACTGCCGATGGTGCTTGTCTGTATCGTATTTACGGCTGTAATTTCTTCCATCCCCTCTGTCTTTATGCAGAATATTATTGCGGTGCTGGAGGAAAATCAAGGAAAAAGCTGGGGCTATGTCGGTCCGAAGATTTTGACGCTGGTATCCATCCTTGCGAGCCTCTATGTGGCTTCACTTCTATCATCATTTGCTTACAACCGTGCAATGGCAGTAATGACACAAGGATCTCTTAAAAAGATGAGGGAAAGACTGTTTCATAAGATGCAGGAGCTGCCAATCGAATATTTTGATACCCATCCCCATGGCGATATCATGAGCCATTACACCAACGATATCGATACGCTCCGACAGATTATTTCTCAAAGCATTCCGCAGCTTCTTATATCGGCGGTTACTTTGATTACGCTTCTTAGCATCATGTTGTATTTCAGCATATGGATGACGCTGGTGGTGCTTAGCGGCATGACGCTGATGGTGATGGTGGTAAGAAAGCTGGGCGGTAATTCCGCTAAATATTTTATGCGCCAGCAGCGTGCACTGGGAAAAACCGAGGGATTTATTCAGGAAATGATGAACGGCCAGAAGGTTGTAAAGGTGTTCTGCCACGAAAAAGAGGTTATGGAGGGCTTTGATACCATTAATGATGAGCTGTTCAGGGATTCGGAGCAGGCCCATAAGTTTGCAAATATCCTTGCACCAATCGTAATGAATATAGGTAATCTGATATACGTTACAGTTGCAGTGGCAGGAGGCATCTTCCTTCTGACAGGAGTGAATAATCTGAGTATTTCAGGACTGGCATTCAGCATCAGTGTCGTCGTACCGTTTTTGAATATAACCCGTCAGTTTTCGGGAAGTATCAACCAGGTATCCCAGCAGGTGAATTCGGTGATTATGGGCCTTGCAGGGGCAGACCGTATCTTTACGGTGCTTGATGAAGAACCGGAGGAGGATAATGGCTTCATAACGCTGGTCAATGTGAAAGAGGAGGACGGTACCCTTAAGGAATGCGGGGAGCGGACAGGCCTTTGGGCATGGAAACAGCCCACGGATGATAATACAGTACGTTACACACGGCTTGCCGGAGATGTGCGTCTGAAAGAAGTGGATTTCGGATATGAAGCAGATAAGTCGGTGCTTCACGATATCACTTTGTTTGCGGAGCCGGGTCAGAAGGTGGCGTTTGTCGGTGCGACAGGTGCGGGAAAAACGACGATTACAAATCTTTTGAACCGCTTTTATGATATTGCAGACGGCAAGATAAGATATGATGGTATTAATATTAATAAGATTAAGAAATCGGATTTGCGCCGGGCTATCGGCATGGTGCTTCAGGATACGAACCTGTTTACAGGAACCGTTATGGATAATATCCGCTACGGAAGGCTGGATGCCACAGATGAGGAATGCCGCGCAGCGGCAGAGCTGGCAGGTGCCCATGACTTCATCACAAGGCTGCCGGAAGGATATGAGACGATACTTACCGGCAATGGCAGCAATCTTTCACAGGGGCAGAGACAGCTTATCGCCATTGCCCGTGCGGCAGTTGCGGACCCGCCGGTAATGGTGCTTGATGAGGCGACTTCCTCGATTGATACCCGTACGGAAGCGATTGTACAGCGGGGCATGGATGCGCTTATGAAAGGACGGACGGTGTTTGTAATTGCCCACCGCCTTTCCACTGTTCAAAACTCCGATGTTATTATGGTGCTTGAGCATGGAAAGATAATTGAGAGGGGCAGCCATACAAAATTAATTGAGGAAAAAGGGAAGTACTATCAGCTCTATACCGGAGCATTTGAATTAGAATAAAAGATGTGAAGGAGGAAAATTCCTCCCTTGCAGGTTATTTAAAAGTAAAAGATATAAAGGAGGAATTGTGAAATGCTGGAGTTTAAGTATGATGTTCAATTGTTGATTGAAGGGGAGAATCTGGACGAGGATGCCATCAATGATTATTTTACAGGCAATTTTAAGGGGGACTGCCTTCTGGCAGTAGGAGATGAAGAGCTTATTAAGATTCATTTTCATACCAATGAGCCGTGGAAGGTATTGGAGTATTGCTCCTCACTGGGAGAAATATATGATATCGTCGTTGAGGATATGGACAGACAATCCAGGGGATTACATGGTTAATCCATCCGTATAGCAGAATAATATCAGGTTATTTAAGGGCTTTTGCAGAATTGTACCGGTGTACGATTCTGTAAAGCCCTGTTTTTGTGCGAAAAATTAATCCGGGCACCACTTTACATAAACTTTACAAAAACTGAACAGGAATGTGATATCTCATGCATACAAATCATGATATTTTGTTATTGTAACGAAGAGAGAAGAAAAAGAAGAGATGAAAAAGGAGAATAGAGTTTATGAAAAAGGTTTTAAAGGGAACTGCATTTTTTGCAGTAATGCTTATGATGGTCGGTATTTTGGCTGCTTGCGGCAGCGATAATAAAAAGAGTGACGACAATGGTAAATCCAATAATTCATCCCAAAAGACACCGGATGATACGCAGGCGAATGACAATGCCAATAATGGCAAGAAATTAAGCGGCAAATTAACCATGTCAGGCTCAACCTCAATGGAGAAGCTGGCAAATATCGCTTCCGAAGCATTTATGAATGAATACCCGGACGTACTCGTTTCGGCAGAATTCGTAGGTTCAAGTGCAGGGGTGGAGCAGGTGCTGGCAGGAGCAGTTGATATCGGGAATGCCTCCAGAAATCTTAAAGACAGTGAAAAGGAAGCAGGAGCAGTTGAGAATATTGTTGCAATAGACGGCATCGCCGTAATTGTTGATAAAGCAAATACAGTTAGTGATTTGACGAAGGACCAGCTGATTGATATCTATACAGGAGTGGTTACAAACTGGAGCGAGCTTGGCGGAGTAAATCAGCCAATCGTAGTAGTCGGACGTGAATCCGGTTCCGGTACCAGGGGAGCATTTGAGGAAATCCTTAAGGTCGAAGAGCAGTGTAAATATTCAAATGAAATAAACAGCACCGGCGGTGTTATG
>JAEZXP010000263.1 GCA_023419655.1 Bacillota bacterium
ATGAGAGGTTCGCCTGTATAAAGGAGATTGTCTCTGGCATGAGGCTGGAATATGAGGATGAGAAGGAATATATGGCGGAGCTGTTATCTGAAATCAGTATGGTAAAGGGCAACAGGATAGAGCTTTCAACTTACTATTCCATGAGCTGCGGGGACGAGGTCTTTCGGAGTATTTATAATCAGTATAACAAAAGAATACGCAGAGAAAATAAAATAGATTTTGATGATATGCTGCTGCTATGCTATGAGCTTCTGTCTGAGAGGCCTGATATCTTAAAGCTGTGGCAGAATAAATACAGATACATATTGATTGATGAATTTCAGGATATTAATATATTGCAGTATGATATCGTAAGAATGCTGGCAAGGCCAGAGAACAATCTCTTTATTGTAGGGGATGATGACCAGTCCATCTATCGTTTTCGGGGGGCAAAGCCGGAGATAATGCTCAACTTTCCAAAAGATTATCCGGAGTGCAAAAGAATTCTCCTGGATATAAACTACAGGTCGAATATGCATATCGTTAAGACGGCAACAGATTTGATTTCCCATAATAAGATTCGGTATCAGAAGACATTAAAGGCCCATAACAGGGATGGCAATGAGGTAATGATAGGACATTTTGAGACGATGACAGAGCAAAATAAAAGTCTGGCAGAGGAGATTATCAGGCAGGCGGAAAAGGGTACATCGTTTTCTGATATGGCTATATTAGTGCGTACGAACCTTGGAGCAGGAGCGGTCATTCATAAATTAATGGAATACAATATACCTTTTACGGCAGGAGATAACCTGCCTAATATTTATGACCATTGGATTACACAAGACCTGGTGGCATATATCCGGATAGCAATGGGGGAAACAGGCAGAAGCCTGTACCTTCGAATTATAAACAGACCCAAACGGTATATAAGCAGAGAGTGCTTTGATACGACGGAGGTTGATTTTGAATCCATTCGAAATTATTATGAAGATAAGGAATGGATGCAGGACAGGATTGAGCAGCTGGAATATGATTTTTCCATCGTTGCAGGGATGAATCCTTTTGCAGCCATACAGTATATAAGAAAGGGCATTGGATATGAGGAATTCCTTAAAGAATATGCCGTCGAGCGGAAAATGAAGCCGGAGGAACTGCTGGATGTATTAGATGAAATACATGAAAGCACCAGAGGGTTTAATTCATACATTGACTGGTTTAGCCACATGGAAGAATATAAAGAGGAAGTAAAAAGACAGGCACAAAACAGCAGGAACAGGAAGACGGAGGGCGTTAATATAATGACCATGCACAGCTCAAAAGGCCTGGAATTCTCCTTGGTGTTTCTTATAGATGTCAATGAAGGGATTACTCCTCATAAAAAAGCAGTTCTACCTGAAGACATTGAAGAGGAAAGACGCCTGTTTTATGTGGCAATGACTCGGGCAAAGGAACGGCTATATATCTTTAACTCAAAGAAGCGGTATAATAAGTCCATGCTTTTGTCCCGGTTTATAGAGGAGATATCCGCTGATTAACAGAAGTCATCAATAAAAGGAAAAGGGTGTTGCAGGCCGGTAAACGCCGGATTTAGCAACACCCAGATAAATGTCTTATTCCTCATCCTCATCAATGTCATCAAAATCGTCATCGAACATCTCGTCATATTCCTGAGCATCAAGAAGCTCCTCGAATGCATCAGCAACAGCTTCAAATTCATCATCATCTTCAATGCTGAGAAGCTGTGGCTCTTCGTCATCATCTTCCTGAATAAAGCGATATAAAAACACATTATCCTCTTCTTCCTCATTTGTTGGTTGGAGTGCAATGTAATCTTTATCATCTACGGTAAAGATGTCTAATACGATACATTGCATCTCTGTGCCATCATCCAATGATAATGTAATTAAATCATGCACGTGGTCATGGTCATGTCCGCATCCGCAATGGTCGTCATGGTTATGTTCACTCATAATAATACCTCACTTTTTACAAATTTACCTCTGAAAATATACCAAAGGAATATACATAGAATGTACCAGATTGAGGAAAGAAATGCAAGTAAAATTCACGATAAGTAGATACATGAAGTTCCCCTGCTTATTCGCACTCAAATATGATATAATGAACGTTAAAGCGTTCATATGGCAAGTTACTTCGTAACTTGAGTATGTCCTGGAAAACGGACAGAATTATGATATAATGTATAAAACCCTGCATACCCCGGAGGAAGCAAGATGTCTGATAATAAAAAAGAAATAAAAATATCTGTTAGAAACCTGGTTGAATTTATATTGCGGTCAGGTGACCTTGACAATACCAGAAGCGGGAAGAACGAGATGGAGGCTATGCAGGCAGGAAGCCGTATACACCGTAAGCTTCAAAAACAGATGGGAGCCAACTATACACCGGAGGTTCCCCTTAGCATAACCGTGCCTGTTACCTATGATGATGTATCCTTTGATTTGACAGTGGATGGCAGGGCAGATGGCATCCTTGTGAATGAGCCTGCAAAAGAAGATTTTTCTGTTCTTGTATTTGAAGAGGATGAGAGGACCCGGCCGAAAGTTATTATTGATGAGATAAAGGGTGTATACATGGAGCTAAGTCATCTGACGGAGCCGATTGCGGTGCACCGTTCACAGGTCATGTGCTATGCGTATATATATGCTGATAAATACAGGCATGACAATATAGGTATACGGCTGACCTATTGCAATATAGAGACGGAAAGCCTGAAATATTTTGAGGAAGTTTTTTCTATCGGGGAGCTGCAGGAGTGGTTTGACAATTTGGTAAGGGAATATGCCAAGTGGGCTGTCTGGCAGATGAAATGGATTATAAAGAGAGACGGGCAAATTAATAAGCTTGATTTTCCTTTTTCATATAGAGAGGGTCAAAAAGAGCTGGTGACAGGAGTTTATAAAACCATACTGAGGAAGAAGAAGCTGTTTATCGAAGCGCCTACGGGAGTGGGGAAAACCATATCCACTATATTTCCTGCGGTAAAAGCAATGGGGAGGGGCATTGTAAGTAAGATGTTCTATCTTACGGCAAAGACAATTACCAGAACCGTGGCAGAAGAAACCTTTAATATATTAATGGGGCATGGACTGGGTATAAAAGCAGTGACCATAACCGCAAAGGAAAAGGTATGCGTACTGGATAAACCGGACTGCAATCCCGTATCCTGTCCTAGAGCTAAGGGACACTTTGACAGAGTTAATGAGGCAGTCTATGATATGCTGATGAATGAAAATAAAATATCCAGAGATTTAATTCTATCCTATGCAGAAAAACATACTGTCTGCCCCTTTGAAATGTCCCTGGATATCACCCTGTGGGCCGATGCTGTTATATGTGATTATAATTACGTCTTTGACCCAAATGTCTATCTTCGGAGGTTCTTTATGAATGATAAGCAGGAGGATTATGTGTTTTTCGTTGATGAGGCCCATAACCTTGTGGACAGGGCGAGGGAGATGTATAGTGCGACGTTGTATAAGGATGATTTTCTTATTGTAAAACGCTTTATAAAGGATACGAATTTCAAGCTGGAAAGACTGCTTGATACTTGTAATAAAGACCTTCTAAAGCTTAGAAGAGAGTGTGATGAGTTTGAGGTGCTGGAGGATATCGATGGTTTTTGTATGCACCTTATGGGACTGATGACAGAGTACGAGACGTATTTGCAGGAATATAAGAAGGATGAGGGGAGGGAAGAGCTTGTTCAGCTCTATCTGGATATACGGCATTTCCTCAGTATATACGAGATTTTTGATGAGAATTATACAATCTGTGCGGATTATGATGAGGGGGACAGGTTCAGAGTTAAGCTTCAATGCATGGACCCTTCGAAAAATCTTTTAAAATGCTATGAGAAGGGCAGAAGCGCCATTCTTTTCTCAGCTACTCTGCTGCCCATACGCTACTATATGGAGCAGCTGGGAGGTCTGGAAGAGGATTATGCGGTATATGCACCCTCCTCATTTAGTAAGGAAAACCGTCTTATTATGGTAGGCTCGGATGTCAGTACAAAATATACCCGCAGAAATAAAAGTGAGTATAGTAAGATTCTGACGTATATAAAAGGCTTCACGAAGATAAAGACCGGCAATTATATGGTGTTTTTCCCGTCCTATCAGATTATGCAGGAGATTTATGATATGGCTGAAGGAGAAATTGAAGGGATTGTGATGCAAAGCAGCAATATGACGGAAGAGGAGCGGGAAAATTTTCTTGAAGAATTTATGGATAACCCGAAGGTCAGCAGAGTTGGCTTTTGTGTAATGGGAGGGATATTCAGTGAGGGAATAGACCTGAAAAACAGCAGGCTGATAGGAGCGGTTATTGTCGGAACCGGCCTTCCGATGGTATGCAATGAAAGAGAGCTGTTCAGAGGGTATTTTGATGCAAGGAATGGGAAAGGGTTTGATTATGCCTACCTGTATCAGGGAATGAATAAGGTCCTTCAATCGGCCGGAAGAGTTATCCGTACGCAGGAGGACCGTGGTGCAATCTTGCTATTGGATGAAAGGTTTTTACAGCCGGGCTATTATCAGCTGTTTCCAAAGGAATGGTTTCCGTTTGAGCCTGTAAATCTAAATACCATGACAGAGATGCTTTCGGATTTTTGGAAATAAAAACGCTTAAAAATACAAGGAGTTATTGGAATATCTATAGTCCCTGCCTTTTTCTAAAAAGTTTTTGCCGGAGATTCCCCTGTGTATTGCATTGATGATATAAAACCACAATGTCCCAATCATGCCGCCGATAAATGCATAAATCACATCGTCAATGTCGCATCGGACGGGGATGATAAAATATTGGAGCAGCTCTATAAGGGACGGGAGTAAGAGCAAAAATATAACGCGGACAAATTTGGGAAGATTACGGAGCAATAAAGCACCATAAAAGCCATAGGGAATGTACATGAATATTCTTCCCATCAGATAAAATAGGATATCGCTTAAAGGTATCATTTTGTTTATGTAATCTTCAATCTGTGTAGCAACCCACCAGAATGGTGTAAAGTTCTGATGATTAGACCGGATACGGAATGTCCATGGTAAAGACTTTTCCTCAAAGGAAGCATATAGAATAATGCTAATATAAAACAAAATAAAAATGATGCTGACATTTCGATAGAAGGAGTGGAATTTATCTATTCTTGAGCCGGAATCGAACATATTGCGTATAAAGCAATGGGTGGTGGGAATCAGCCAATTCACCGCAATAATACCAAATAACGTATGGGTAAAAGGAATGATGCTCGCCTCTGTTCCAAGCCAGGTCAATAAAGTAATCGTTATGGAGATAAACAATGTCAGAATCGTGTATACAGAGCAGGCTTCATAGGTCAGGGATTGCTCAATAAGTATATGCGTACATATTATGACGATTATACAGCTTATTCCCAGAATCAAATACGGGGATTCAAAGAAATAATAAGCGGCAAACTGTACGACTATACTAATTATACTTAAAAAAACAATCATTGAGGACATTTCCATAGGGGAGCGTCTACGCATGGGTACACCTGCTTTCGTTATATTATCATACGGATTTTTCCGGGAATACACCGGGCTGTCATATGTGAGCTGAATGTAGGTACTTCTCCATCTGTATGGACAGGGGCTTTTCTGTCCAGTATAATCTCCATACTGGAGCATTGGAAGGATTCGATTCCTTTAAAATTAACATGCTTGCCAAAAAATATAGTGGGCAAAAGAAGCAGTATCATAGCACGGGAAAGTCCGTGAACAATACAGATACTGAGCTTGCCGTCAGTAGGGTCTGCATCCGGGGCCATCTTAAGACCTCCGCCTTCGAACTTGTGAATCATGTTCGATATAAGCAGAACTTTTTTATAAGTATGCTTTTTTATTCCGTCTAAAATGATGGTAGCATCCTGAAATTTGATGTTTAGGAGCTGCTTGATGGCAATGGCAAGATAAATGAATTTACCTGCACCGAATCCGTTTAATTTCTTTTTTAATGCGGATTGCTGCACTTCCACACAAACACCGGCATCATAGCCGACGCCGCTTGAGCATCCGAATCTTCTGGGCTTAAGTTCCTGGTCTTTAAAAGAAATCTCGCCATAATCCAGATAGGTGAATTTATTGGGTTTTAATACATTTGATAAGGCTTTCAGGGGGTCCTTTGGAATCTTAAGGCTTCTTGCCAAATCGTTACTGGAACCGGATGGAATATATCCAAGTATAACATCGTTAAAATCATCTATTCCGTTAATTACTTCGTTTAAAGTTCCGTCGCCGCCTAAAACAACAATATTCTTAATGGATTTGTGGTCCTGGCAGATTTTCGCAGCAAGCTCCATTGCATGGCCTTCTTGCTTCGTAAAGTCTGCTGTGTAAGTAATATTTTGCCGGTCCAGCTCGTCTTTCACCGTCCACCAATGGCGAATGCCCTTGCCTGAACTTGATTTAGGATTAATAATGAAATGATACATATCTTTGTATTCTCCCTTGGCCTATTATCTGCCTGTATTAAATTCATAAATAAATATTATATGAAATATGATTTGTTGTCAATAATTTGCACTGTATTAATTCCTCGAAATTAGTCAAAAGCACTTTTCCTGTTCAGATACAGGCACAGAATTGTCCTCTATTCATAATATATATAGAGCGAAAGAGCATAGAAGTTGCTTGTAAATATTGAAAGGAGTATTTTTAGATGGATAGACGGATGTATCGTGGTAATACCGGAAGAGGCAGATATGTTGCGCCGTACAGGCCGACACAGCCGGTATGCGAAGATATGAAGGAGAAACCGGCAGAGGATGAATGCGGATGTGATAAGGGTAGAAACTACTGTGAAGATGATTTCAGACCGGAACGTTTTCCGATTGGTATGTGCTATGTTCCGTGGCAGTGCTTTCGGGATATCTATGAAAACGAGTTTGCCGCTTTAGCAAACGGAACTTTATTTAAGGAATTGCAATATAACTGGTATGGAAGGGGTTGTAAGTAGAATGAATGCAAATAGCAGGGATAAATTATTCGCTTGTATTACGGCAACCAGCTTCGTTATGGATGATTTAAGAATTTATCTTGATACCCATCCTACAGACCAGGAGGCACTGACGCATTGGGAAAAGGTAAGCAGAGTTCGGAATGAAGCTGTTGAAGAATATACCAGGTGTTATGGACCGGTATACAGCTATGATGTAAATGTTAAGAATAAGTGGACCTGGGTAGAGGAACCATGGCCATGGGAAGGAAGGTGCTAGTGTATGTGGAGTTATGAGAGAAGATTACAGTATCCCGTTAATATTACAACGCGCAATCCCAGGATGGCCCAGGTTATAATGAGTCAATTCGGCGGTCCCGACGGCGAGCTGGCTGCAGCGATGCGTTATCTGTCGCAGCGGTATGCTACGAAGAACAGGAAAGTGGCAGGCGTTTTAACGGATATCGGCACAGAAGAGCTGGCCCACATGGAGATGGTTAGTGCCATTGTTCATCAGCTTACAAAGGACATTACACCTCAGGAGATAATGGAAGGCGGCTTTGAGAAGTATTATGTGGACCATACGCTGGGACTGTGGCCGCAGTCGGCAGGTGGAATAGCATTTACCGCTACATTCTTCCAGAGTAAGGGAGATGTAATCACGGACTTAATCGAGGATATGGCTGCAGAACAGAAAGCCAGAACCACCTATGATAATATTCTTCGCCTTGTTCATGACCAGGAGATATGTGACCCGATTAAATATCTAAGACAGAGAGAAATCAACCATTTCCAGAGATTTGGAGAGGCACTCCGAATAATCACCGATGAGATGAATTCCAAGAACTTCTATGCTGTAAATCCTGATTATTTGCCGGATACATGTAAATAAGTAATAAGCCCAAAGGCATTAGCTTTTGGGCTTATATTTCATATAAAAATATCCACAAGAAAACACAATTATCATTAATACTATTTCAAAAGTTTGCATAGTTAAAGTAGTAACCTGAGTTATTTCATTAGATGCCTCAAACAATAATTGACTTAAAGCTGTAACATAATCTAATGGAGTTGTAAACATTTGAGAAAAGCTTGCTATAGCTAAACTCCTTTCACTAGCTTGTAAGATTACGAACTGCCAATAATATAATAAAACTGATATTATTCCAATAGAATTAGCCAAGGATATTGCTATAACAGGGTTCTTGATAATCTTTGCAAAATTCATACCTGCCCAAAACCAATATGCAAGCATTAGAAAAGGAGCCATATAGATAAGAAAAGGTATAAATCGTAATATGAAATTAAGCATATAGCCTATCAAGATTGGAGATGTAGCTATTAATATTAACTTTGTTTTATTCAATATAATACCCTCTAGACAATTAAAGTTACAATAATAATATACCACAAAAGGATACAAATGTCAAAAGATTAGAAAAAACACCATATTTTATTATGCAATAATTATCTAAATGTTGGCGTATGTTTATTTCTTATTTTATGGGGTAATTAATATTTACAAGTAAAATGGCCGGCAATATATAATTTGTTATAAAAGCTTGATGTATTATTATCTTATTAGAAATTATTTCTTGACAAATCGTTGATACCATATTATGATATGTCCAATAATATGTTAAACCGTTGAGAAAGAGGAGTAAGCTTTAGCACGATATGACAGAGAGTCGCTGGCGGTGTGAATGCGATATGGAGTCTTTAGCTGAATGGGCTTTTGAGGGCAACCCGAACGAAGAGTAGGCGTTGACGGTCACCATTACCGTTATATGGATGGCATATATTATTGTATATGATAGAGCGGACAATGAATCATACAGAATTCATTTGTCAATTTGAGTGGTACCGCGGATATAATTCGTCTCAAGCATGTGATTGCTTGGGATTTTTTTATGTCCTTTACTGCTCAGAGGAAGCAGAAGAAAAATTTTGAGCCGTAGAAGGCGGCAGAATGAGGAGGAAAAGAATGAAAAAGAGGATAATAATATTCATGATGGCAGCTATTCTTGCCACAGCTTTTATGACAGGCTGTGCAAGTAAAAAGGATGGGGAGATTGTGATTGGCATCGGCCAGTTTGCTGTCCACGGCTCTCTGGATAATTGCAGGGAAGGATTTATAGCAGGCCTGGAAGAGGCAGGCTATAAGGAAGGCACGAATCTGAAATTTTTATATGAGAATTCGCAGGCGGATGCGAATATGGCATCTCAGATATCAAAGAATTTTATTGCCAAGAAGGTTGATTTAATCTGCGCGATTGCAACACCGATGGCACAAAGTGCATATGGAGCAGCAAAGGATACGAAGATTCCCGTAATTTTTACGGCGGTAACGGACCCGGTAAAGGCGGAGCTGGCTACAGCGGACGGTATTCCTGTCGGCAATACGACGGGAACCAGTGACAAGCTGCCTGTGGAAAAACAGCTTGAGATGATACGAAAGATTCTTCCCGAAGCAAAGAAAATCGGAATTATGTACAGCACCAGTGAGGTCAATTCGCTGTCCGCTATCGAGGAATACAAGGCGGTTGCCCCTGAGTATGGATTTGAAATAATTGAAAGCGGTATTTCAACGATTGCCGATATTCCTTTAGCTGCCGATAACCTTCTGGAAAAGGTGGATTGTGTGAATAACCTTACAGACAATACGGTAGTGAGTGCGTTGCCTTCTATTCTTGACAAAGCATCAAAAAAGAATATACCGGTATTTGGCAGTGAGGTTGAGCAGGTCAAGATAGGATGTCTGGCAACGATGGGTCTGGATTATTTTGACCTTGGAAAACAAACGGGAAGCATGGCTGCACAGGTATTAAGCGGAGAAAAGAAAGCCGGAGAAATTAAGTTTGAGATTATTGAGGATTTTGATTTTTATGGAAATACAGCAGTAGCCAAGAACCTTGGAATTACCTTACCCAAGGAATTAGTAGACAGTGCCAAGGAGATGTTCGACAGTATTTCAGAGTAGAGATTAACTCATAATAAGAGGGCGTAATTGTTAAGTGTTAACGATGATAAATAGGATAGAGAGAATAGAAGTGTTTGTAAATATAAAATAATATAGGCAGATACGATAGCAGGATTTATAGTAATCTTAGTAACAGGTTATTTTGTCATACTGCTTATCTATACAGGGAGGAAGGAAATGCTTACAACAATCATTGGTATACTCGAGGAAGGATTCGCATATGCGTTGTTGGCTCTTGGAGTATATATAACCTATAAGATATTGGATTTTCCGGATTTATCCGTTGACGGAACATTTCCGTTGGGCGGTGCTGTAACAGTCGTCCTGATAACGGCAGGGGTTAATCCGTTACTTACGTTGCTGCTTTCCTTCCTTACGGGCGCTATTGCCGGTGTTATCACAGGTGTAATTCATGTAAAATTCAAGGTCAGGGACCTTCTGTCGGGAATTATCGTGATGACGGCCTTGTATTCGATTAATTTGAGGATTGCCGGCAGTGCAAATGTTCCGATATTTTCAAAGGAATCTATATTTGATAACAGCTTTTTTGACCGTGTAATTCCGGACGGATTCCGGCCTTATTTAGTAATGACCGTACTATTAATCATTGTAGTTACCATGAAGGTATTGCTTGATTTTTATCTGAGAACCAAATCAGGCTATCTTTTACGGGCTGTTGGTGATAATGAAACCGTTGTGACATCGCTGGCGAAGGACAAGGGAATTGTAAAAATTATAGGACTTGCCATTGCCAATGCCTTTGTTGCCTTATCCGGAGGTATATTCGCCCAGAAGAATGGTTATTTTGATATAACCATAGGAACAGGAGCGCTTGTTACCGGTGTGGCAAGTGTAATTATCGGGACAAATCTATTCCGTAAGCTGACGATAATTAAGACCACCACAGCCGTTGTTATCGGAGTGGTGTTATACAAAGCCTGTGTTGCGATTGCGATTGCCTTGGGGCTTGAGGCACAGGACCAGAAGCTGATTACCTCTGTATTATTCTTAGTCATACTTATTACAAGCAATGGGAAGAAGAGGAGGGCAAGGGCGAATGCTTAGACTGGTTAATATTAATAAATATTATAACCCCGGAACAGTAAATGAGATGTGCCTGTTTAACGGCTTTAGCCTCAATGTGGAGGAAGGGGAATTCGTGTCTGTGGTGGGCAGCAATGGTTCCGGAAAAACGTCCATGTTAAATATCATCTGCGGCAGTATTCCGATTGATAACGGAAGAATTGAAATCGGTGAAATTGATATTACCGACATGCCGGAATATAAGAGACAGATGAGGATAGGAAGAGTATACCAGAATCCTGCTTTAGGCACCTGCCCGCATATGACTATTCTGGAGAATATGTCTCTGGCAGATAACAAGGGAAGGACCTTTAACCTGCGCAGGGGAACCGATAAGAAAAGAATCGGACAATACAAAGATGACCTTAAAAGGCTCGGCCTCGGGCTGGAGGATAAATTAGATGTCACCGTAGGTTCTCTTTCCGGCGGTCAAAGGCAGGCATTGGCCATGATTATGGCGACAATGACGCCGATAGAGTTTCTTATATTGGATGAGCACACGGCAGCCCTTGACCCGAAAACTGCTGAACTGATTATGGAGCTGACAGGAGCTATTGTTAAGGAAAAGAAGCTGACGACAATTATGGTTACCCATAATCTCCGTTATGCAGTGGAGTATGGCAGCCGTCTTTTGATGATGCATCAGGGAGATATCGTAATGGATACCTCCGGTGAGGAAAAGAAGGTATTAAAGGTGGATGACATTCTGGATAAATTCAATGAGATAAGTATAGAATGCGGGAACTAATACACGAACATCTTGACGCTTATATTCTTGCATGATAGAATTGGTAGTTGTAAAAACCCGAACGAATTTATGGGCTTGTATATGAATGGAGGAAAAAGATGAATAATTTGTTAGTGGCACAATCCGGCGGACCTACCGCGGCAATAAATGCTACCCTGGTAGGTGTATTACAAGGAGTACGGTCAAGCGGCAAAGTGGATAAGGTATATGGTGCAAAGAATGGTATAGAGGGCGCGATTAAGGACAATCTTATCGACTTAAATGATTTAATCAGGGACACGCAGGAGATGGATACCCTGACCTATACCCCGTCCTCTGCATTAGGCTCATGCAGATATAAGATGAAGGACTGGAGAGTCGACGATGCGCCTTATAAAAAGATAATTGAGACGTTTATCAAGCATGAAATCAAATACTTTATCTATATAGGCGGAAATGATTCCATGGATACTGTGGATAAGCTTTCGGAGTATTGCAAGGTCAACAACCATGATTTCTATATTATCGGTGCGCCCAAGACAGTTGACAATGACCTTAACTTAACAGACCACAGCCCCGGATTTGGTTCGGCTGCAAAATACATTGCAACCACAATTGCAGAATTGGAAAGAGATATCAATGTATATGATATCCCGGCTGTAACGATTGTTGAAATAATGGGAAGAAACGCAGGATGGCTTACGGCGGCAGCAGCGCTGTCCAGAGTTAACGGCGGTTCAGGCGTAGATTTAATTTATCTTTGCGAAAAAGAATTTGACAATAACAGGTTTATCCAGGATGTAAAAGATAAGCTCGCTAAAAAGCCCGGTGTATTGGTTGCTATCAGTGAGGGAATTAAGGACAGTACCGGTGCATATGTATCGGATACGATGTCCAGCGGTGCCGTAGATAATTTTGGACACAAATATATTGCAGGCTCTGCCAGAGCATTGGAGCAGCTGGTCCGCAATGAAATCGGATGCAAGGTAAGGGCGATTGAGCTCAACCTTATGCAAAGAGCTGCAGCCCATATTGCCAGTGAAACCGATATAACAGAATCCATCATGCTTGGACAGAAGGCATTTAACTGTGCAGTCAATGGTGAGACAGGCAAGATGGCGGCAATCAAGAGATTAAGCGATGCACCCTATCGTGTGGAATTCGTATCGGTTCCTGTAGGTGAAGTGGCAAACCATGAAAAGGTTGTACCCATGGAATGGATTACACCGGAGGGCAATGATGTGACAGAAGAGATGATGTCCTATCTGAAGCCTTTGATTATTGGTGAAACCAATCTTAAATATGAGAATGGTATTCCGAAGCAGTGTAAATTGTACTAATTTTTATATATCATTAAATAAAACAGTAGATAGAATGCCTCCCATAAGGGGTTATTCTATCTACTGTTTTTGTATGATAAGCTTACCAGAATAGATGGTCCTCAATTTTAACAGAGGTCTTTAGCTGGTCATAGCCTTTTTTTGCAGCGGCTTTGTACATATTAAAGTACAGGCGGCTGCCTATATTGTTCGCGCCGGATAAGGCCGATTTTGCTGCCTTGATTGTAAGCTGATGTGATTTTGAGGAGTAATTATCGTACTTTGCCAATTGCTTTGCCAGAGAACCGCTTTTTGCAACCGTAAACTGACCGGGCTGATAGATTACGTCCTTGATTGTATCTGGATATTTACCGGATTTTACACGGTTTAATACGACATTCGCCACGGCAAGCTTGCCCTCATAGCTCTGGTCGCCGGCTTCGGCGTGAACCAGGCATGCCAGAAGCTTAAGCTCATCCTGAGTATAATCCACTTCATCTCTATATTTTACATCTGTTTCACTCTTGCGTTTTTCCTCTGCCTGCAGCTTTTTAAGCTCTTCTTCCTCTTCCCTTGAAACTGCTTTTTCAAAGTCTACAAGCAACTCCGTATATTCTCTATTGACATAACCGATAATTTTGTCGTCGGTAATATCCACCTTTAGCCACTCATCCGAAATATCCAGCACCGGATAGCATTCATTTTGATAGATGACAGTTAATTTTTCCGCGTCAATATCAGGTTTTTCTCTTACGTTTAATCCGTCAGTATTGACAGATATACGAAGAATACCGTAATTTTCAATTAGCTCTTCATCGGGAATACCTGTTTTAATATACTTGGTATTAACATATCCCTTAACACTTCCTGATTCAACATAATGCCATTCACCAACAGAATCTAAGATTCTGGCAGCGGAATTCCTGTGAAGCTTTCCTTTAACTTCGCTGTCAGCAGTCGCCTTGGCTCTGATATTTACATAGGAATTTGCGATAGAGATACCGATATCCGAATAAAGCGATGGCTCAGGCTCTGGCTCTTGCAGAATAGCTTCATCAACAGCAGAGTCTGATAGGATGGATTCCTTTGCTGGTACATACATACGGGAACCATCTGTTCCATTGGTGTTTTGTTCTGCCTCGCTGTCAGTATATCTTTCCTTGTACTGATACAGCCGGTTGCTGTTGGAAGCAACATTACCATATTGGTCAGAAAAGGCCTGTATTCCGGCTTTATCCAAAGTGGTGTCAGATAAAGCGCCGTCAGATAACGCGGTGTCAGATGCCGCCTGCTCACCGGCATTGTCTGATTTAACGAAAGCTCCTTCATTATCAGATTTATACGCCGTCTGGTACAAGTCGGGATGTAAGTCTGTTAAAAAGGAAATCCAGAATACGAATACAAACACTACGATGGAATATAAGGTTCTTTTTGTTTTCATAATTATACCTCATTCCACACAAATGCATGGATGCATTTGTGTTTGTGTATCAAAAATAATATAGCTTCTGTTACGCGGCAGTTTCAAGCCTGATTTTTTCTTCAATCAGCCCGGCAACCTTTTCAGCTAATTCCGTTGACTTCATACCCTTATAATCATCATAATATAATGGTTTTAAGTAGTGAATCTGGACGGTCAGCTTATTTATCGAACCGGTGTCAAAGGCTTTATAGGAATCAATTAGAGCAACAGGTACAACGGGGCACTTGGCATTCATTGCACTTTTAAAGCTGCCGCCTTTAAATTCCAATAATGTATTGCCCTGCCTGGAACGGGTGCCTTCGGCAAATATAAGAAAGTTTTCGCCTGTTTTTACCCGGCGGGTCATGTTCATGATGACCTGCATGGACTGCCGGATGTCTTCACGGTCTATAACCTCGGCCTGCAGCAGAGTGATGACCTGTTTTAGCAAAAAGGTATCTTTGACTTCTTTTTTCATAACGGTAACCAATGGCCTTTCATGAGTCTGTATGAATGCAAGGGCATCAAACAGTCCCTGATGATTGGGAAACATAATGTATCCGCTTTCCCGGGGGAGGTTCTCCAGACCGGTTACATGTATTGTAATTCTTCCCCGCCGTATAACAGCAGGAACAATTTTATGCAAAAAAGCATATCTGGTTTCTGCATCATATTTTTCTATATTACAAAGCTGAAATATTCTTATCAGCCAGAAAGGCAGAATAAGCAGGTTTCGAAATATCATCAGCAGGATTCTCTTCATAATGAGTAGTCCTTTCTATATATATTATATGTTATGTAGAATTAAAAGACCTCAAAGCCCTTAAGATGTTTTGAACGGCTGGGATGTCTCAGCTTTCTGAGAGCCTTGGCTTCAATCTGACGTATTCTCTCCCTTGTTACATTAAATTCCTTGCCGACCTCTTCCAGCGTTCTTGTCCTTCCGTCGGTTAAGCCGAATCGTAATATGAGAACCTTCTGCTCCCGTTCGGTTAAAGTATCCAGAAGCATGGATATCTGATCACGGAGGATGGAATAGGATGCCGAATCTTCAGGGCTCAGGATATTATCATCCCGGATGAAATCACCAAGGTGGCTGTCATCCTCTTCTCCGATAGGAATATCAAGGGATATGGGGTCAGAGGAAATCTTTAAAATTTCGCGGACTTTTTCTACTGTCATGTCCATGGCATCGGCCAATTCCTGTTCGGTAGCTTCCCTTCCCAATTCCTGAAGCAGGTTTCTGGATGCCCGGTAGGTTTTATTGATAATCTCAGACATATGGACGGGTATCCGTATGGTACGGCTTTGGTCGGCAATAGACCTTGTGATTGCCTGCCGAATCCACCAGGTGGCATATGTGCTGAATTTAAAGCCTTTCGAGTAATCAAACTTATCCACAGCCTTAATTAATCCCAAATTACCTTCCTGAATTAAATCAAGGAAGGAGAGACCTCGTCCGACATATCTCTTTGCAATGCTGACCACAAGACGCAGGTTGGATTCCGCCAGTAATTGCTTGGCTTCCTCGTCCCCTTCTTCAATCCGCTTTGCCAGCTCAACCTCTTCTTCCATGGTTAACAGGGGGTAGCTGCCAATCTCCTTTAAATATAAATGAACAGGGTCATCGGAGATAATACTGGTTGATGCGAACGTAATATCTTCTTGGATGACGGTCTCATCGATGTCTTCGTCAATGTCAATGAGTTTATCTTTTGGCTCATCCTCTTCAGAAGAGCTTAATACTACTATATTATATGTCTCAAGTCTTTCATATACCTTATCAATTTGCTTATTATCAAGATTTAGCTCATTAATCAGGGTATTAACCATTTCTACTTCGATTATTCCCTTCTGTTTCTTGGCAAATCCGATTAATTCGCTGAACTTGTCCTCAAAAACATCATGGATAGCCCGTTCGTTCATAGAAGTACCTCCATCTTTCGAACTTGAAAAATTGCACTAGATAACATTATAACACAGGCGGACATATATGAAAATAAGTAAATTTGGTAAATGTAAATATAAGGAATAAAATTCAAATTAACAGGTATTATGATGTATTCCTTTTTATGCGGCAGAATAATCATAATACCTGTTATCTTGATATATACGTGATATTTATATACAGTGCCAATGCAATGTTTTTAGGGTATATTTACCTGGGGGAGCTGATTAAAGCCCTTCTGCAAGTCCTCATCACTTGGGATATAATCCTTCATCGAGCCGGTAAGGTAAGCATTATAGGCAGTCATATCAAAGTAGCCGGTGCCGGTCAGACCGAACAAAATGGTCTTTTCCTCACCTGTTTCCCGGCATAATACGGCTTCATCAATGGCAGCACGGATTGCATGGGCAGATTCCGGAGCAGGAAGAATTGTTTCCTGTTTGGCAAAAAGTACGGCAGCCTCGAATACCTTGGTCTGCTCGACAGCTACAGCCTCCATATAGCCGTCATGATACAGCTTCGACAGAATCGGTGACATTCCGTGGTAGCGAAGTCCTCCTGCATGATTTGCAGAGGGAATAAAACCACTTCCCAGGGTATACATTTTGGCCAGGGGAGTGACCTTTCCTGTGTCACAAAAATCATATACATATCTTCCACGGGTAAGGGTAGGACATGATGCAGGTTCAACAGCTACAATCCTTGGATTGGCTTTGCCATTCAGCTTATCCTGCATATAGGGTGCGATAAGTCCGCCCAGATTAGAGCCGCCGCCGGCACAGCCAATGACGATATCCGGATATTCATCCAATATATCCATTGCCATCTTGGCCTCAAGTCCGATAATAGATTGATGGAGCAGTACCTGATTTAAGACAGAGCCAAGCACATAGCGGTAACCGGGATTGGATACGGCCTTTTCAATTGCTTCTGATATGGCGCAGCCTAAGCTTCCTCCGGTGTCCGGGTCGTTCTTCAAGATGGCTTCGCCTATTTTTGTGGTATTGCTTGGACTGGGAATGATATCTGCTCCGTAAGTCTGCATGACGGTCTTTCGGAAAGGCTTTTGCTCGTAGGATACCTTTACCATATAGACCGTTAAGGGGAGATTGTAAAAGGCGCAGGCTTCCGCCAATGCGGTTCCCCATTGACCGGCTCCGGTTTCGGTCGTCAGTCCTTTAAGACCCTGCTCCTTGGCATAGTAAGCCTGAGCAATAGCCGAATTTAGCTTATGGCTGCCGGAGGTGTTATTGCCCTCGAATTTAAAATAAATCTTTGCAGGGGTTTTTAGGGCCTTCTCCAGATTGTAAGCCCGTATAAGGGGAGAGGGACGGTACATCTTGTAAAATTCCTGTATTTCTTCAGGGATATCGATATACCTTGTGTTGTTATCCATCTCCTGTCCGGCCAATGCCTCGCAAAAGATAGGATAGAGTTCCTCTACCTGTACCGGTTTTAGGGTTGCGGGATTGAGAAGAGGGTCAGGCTTTTCCTTCATATCAGCCCGAAGATTGTACCACTGCTTTGGCATCTGCTCCTCTGTAAGATATAGTCTGTGCGGAATTTTCTTTGCCATAATAATACTCCTTTCATTATTTGGATAATAAAAAAGCTCTTGTTCCAGCTATCACTGGGACAAAAGCTATATAAACTTCTGCGGTACCACCCGATTTGGTGCAATGCACCCACTTATTCCATGTACGGACATACACGCTCCCTTCGTAACGGATGGAGATTCCGTCAGGCATTACTCATCAGAGACATCTGATTTTCTTCCCGCCCTCGTAAGTCCATTCAATATCCTATCTATTGCTGCATTCGCACCCTCGGCAGCTCTCTGAAAACAAATGAAGATACCTACTATTCTTACTCAATGGTTTGTGGTAATTATATTCAATTATATTTGTTAGATTTTGTATTAGTATATACAGGATATGGCCCGTTGTCAATATAATTTTTGAGATTATTGATTGAAAGCGGATGCTTGCAGCTATCTATACGGTCTCACCGTGCAGGGTATCTAACTTTCGCATTTCAATTATGACGAAGATTCCCGTTAATACGGAGGACGTGATATCGGCTAACGGCCCTGCCAAAATGACACCGTCCACGCCAAAGAATTTGGGTAATATAATCAAGGCAGGGATAAGAATAATGATTTGCCTGGAAAGCCCCAGAAAAGCAGAATGCTTTGGTTTTCCTGCTGCCTGAAAATAATTGGAGGATACAATTTGAAATCCAATGACCGGTAAGAACATCAGATTCCTTTTAATTGCTTTAACACCAAAGGCTATCAGTTCAGCATCATCCTTATTAAACAGATAAACCAGCTGCTCAGGGAATAACCTTGTCGCTACCCATCCGAGAACCACAATCACGGTTGCAAATACAATGGCTATTCGATATGCATGTTTAACACGGTCGAATTTTCTGGCGCCGTAATTGTATCCGATGATAGGCTGTACGCCCTGATTGATACCGAAGATAGGCATTATCAGCAAGGTAACGACACTATTTACAATACCCATTCCTGACACCGCCACATCACCGCCGTAAGTGTTAAGACCTTTATTCATGATGAAGTTAAGAACACTTGAGGCAAGTTGCATGGCAAAGGGTGCTGCTCCTAAAGTTATAATTTTACCAATGTAGGTTAACTTTAATTTCATATAAGAAAGCTTTAACTTCAGGAAGCTTTTTCCGCGCAGAAAGTATAAGAGAACCCATATGGCAGATACGGCCTGGGATATAATCGTGGCAAGAGCGGCACCTTCCATGCCCCAATGGAAGACGAATATGAAGATGGGGTCAAGAACGATATTTGCAATTGCACCGACAATCATGGTATTCATGGCAATTTTGGGATTGCCTTCGGAACGGATAAAATTGTTCATACCCATTCCGACAGACTGAAAAACGGCTCCGATAAGGATGATTCTTAAATAATCCTTCGCATAAGGTAAAATCTGATCACTGGTACCTACTAATTTTAGAACAGGCTCCAATGTTATCAGCCCAATAATCGTCAGTACGATAGAGCTTATTATTAATAGAACAAAGGCATTACAGAATATCCTTTCGGCCTCTTCTTTTCTGCCTTGTCCCAAACGAATCGCTACCAGAGAGTTGGCACCTACGCCAATAAGCATAGAAAAAGCCATTAAAATCAACATAATCGGAAAGGATACGGTGATACCGCCAATTCCCAGGGAACCCACGCCGTGACCGATATAAATCCTGTCAACCACGTTGTATAAAGAGTTTACTAACATTCCTATAATTGCAGGAATTGAAAATTTAAAAATTAATTTAATGATACGTTCTTCGCCCAGCTGCTTTGAGTTGTCCATACGTTTTCTCCTACCGTAATATAATCGGGATAAATAGTTTATAATGTAACCTTTTTAGTATACTAACGACGATAATAAAAGTCAACCTGCTATTGGCTTCCAGGCAGCAACCCCCAAGAGCAGCTGTATCAAAAATTAATTCTTGACAATTTATCACGAAAACCGTATAATCATTTAGCGTGCAAATTTGCATGCAATAGATTTTTTATGCGTATTTTGCGCAGACAATACCACAGAACTATTCATTTATTAAATTCTAGGAGGTGAAAAATTAATGCCTACATTTAACCAGCTAGTGAGAAAGGGCAGAAAGACGGTTGAGTACAAATCTACTTCTCCTGCATTGCAGAAGAGCTTTAACTCTCTTAATAAGAGAACTACGGATGTATCTTCACCGCAAAAGAGAGGTGTATGTACTGCTGTAAGAACTGCAACTCCAAAGAAGCCGAATTCAGCACTTCGTAAGATTGCCAGAGTTCGTCTGTCCAACGGTATCGAAGTAACAAGCTATATCCCCGGTGAAGGTCACAATCTTCAGGAGCATAGTGTTGTACTGATTAGAGGTGGAAGGGTTAAGGATTTACCCGGTACCAGATACCACATTGTCAGAGGTACACTTGATACTGCAGGCGTTGCCAACAGAAGGCAGGCGCGTTCCAAGTATGGTGCGAAGAGACCGAAAGACGCTAAGAAATAAGATTACCTAGTTAAGTGCCGGATTAATTTTTTATCCTTTTGATTTGTATTCTGTGGGTTACAGATTGAAGTGGAGTGGTAACATTTCATATACGGAAATTGAATTAAGCTGAGCGCGGACACAATCAAGGAAAGCAAGAATCTTTCATTTGTGAGTACCTAGGAATTAATGTAACTGACGAAGTTTCGTTTCGTCAAGTATTGTTAAGGAGGGAAGAAACGTGCCAAGAAAAGGACATATACCCAAAAGGGATATACTGGCGGATCCGTTATACAACAATAAGGTTGTAACAAAGCTTATCAATAATATGATGCTGGACGGAAGAAAAGGTGCCGCACAGAAAATAGTATACGGAGCTTTTGATAAGGTAGCAGCAAAGTCCGGAAAGGATGCCGTCGAGGTATTCGAGGAGGCTATGAACAATATCATGCCTGTTCTTGAAGTTAAAGCAAGACGTATCGGCGGTGCGACCTATCAGGTTCCTATTGAGGTAAGACCTGAAAGAAGACAGGCGCTGGCTCTGCGTTGGCTGACGATGTTCTCCAGAAAAAGAGGAGAAAAGACCATGCAGGATAGATTAGCGAATGAAATCTTGGATGCTGCAAATAATACTGGTGCAGCGGTTAAGAGAAAAGAAGATATGCATAAGATGGCAGAAGCAAATAAGGCATTTGCTCATTATAGGTGGTAAAAATAAAATATCATAGCATGTTCTTCTTTAATTTATACTGAATTGTTGAAAACATGATTTGAGAATTGTTTATCATTCTTTGCCAGTAACAAGCAGGTTATAAGGATAATTTGCTTGCCATGAATTAAGGAGGAATTATCTTTGGCAGGAAGAGAATATCCGTTGGATAGGACTAGAAATATCGGTATTATGGCACATATAGACGCGGGAAAGACAACTCTGACCGAACGTATATTGTACTATACCGGTGTAAACTACAAAATAGGTGATACCCATGAAGGAACAGCTACCATGGACTGGATGGAGCAGGAGCAGGAAAGAGGTATCACGATTACTTCAGCAGCGACGACATGTCACTGGACTCAGGAGTTTGAGCATAAGAAGATACCGGGTGCATTGGAGCATCGTATCAATATTATTGATACGCCGGGACACGTGGACTTTACCGTAGAGGTTGAGCGTTCACTTCGCGTACTGGACAGTGCGGTTGGTGTATTCTGTGCGAAGGGCGGCGTTGAGCCTCAGTCTGAGACAGTATGGCGTCAGGCCGATAAGTATCACGTACCGAGAATGGCATTTGTAAATAAAATGGATATCTCTGGTGCAGATTTTTTCAATGTTATTAATATGATTAAAAACAGGCTCGGTAAAAATCCGGTAGCCTTACAGCTTCCAATCGGTAAAGAGGATACCTTTGCCGGAATCATCGATTTATTTGAGATGAGAGCTTATTACTACAAGGACGATAAAGGCGATGACATCTCTATCTCTGATATCCCTGATGATATGAAGGATTTGGCAGAGGAATACAGAGGCATTCTGATTGAAGCTATCTGTGATACCGATGATGCATTGATGGAAAAGTATCTGGAAGGCGAAGAGCCGTCCGTACCGGAGCTTAAGGCTGCACTTAGAAGGGCAACCATTGCGGTTGAGATTATCCCTGTACTTTGCGGAACAGCATATCGTAACAAGGGAGTTCAGAAGCTTTTAGATGCAATTATTGAATATATGCCTGCGCCTACGGATGTTGCAGACATCAGGGGTGTGGATGAGAATGGCAATGAGATTACCAGAAAGTCTTCTGATGAAGAACCTTTTGCAGCATTGGCGTTTAAGATTATGGCGGACCCGTTTGTCGGTAAGCTGGCGTTCTTTAGGGTATATTCCGGAACCTTAAATTCCGGTTCCTATGTATTAAACTCCACAAAGGGCAGAAAAGAGAGAGTCGGAAGAATCCTGCAGATGCATGCAAACAAGCGTGAGGACTTGGAAAAGGTATATTCAGGTGATATCGCATCAGCGGTAGGACTTAAGATTACAACAACAGGTGATACTCTCTGTGATGAGAAGCATCCGGTTGTACTCGAATCGATGGAGTTCCCTGAGCCGGTTATCAATGTTGCAATTGAACCTAAGACCAAGGCCGGACAGGATAAGATGGGAGAAGCTTTAGCAAAGCTTGCTGAAGAAGACCCCACTTTCAGAGCATATACCGATGAAGAAACAGGTCAGACGATTATTGCAGGTATGGGTGAACTGCATCTGGAGATTATCGTTGACAGATTGCTTCGTGAATTCAAGGTAGAAGCGAATGTAGGTGCTCCTCAGGTTGCATATAAGGAAAGCTTTACGAAGACAGTTGAGGTTGACAGCAAATATGCAAGACAATCCGGCGGACGCGGTCAGTATGGACATTGTAGAGTTCGTTTTGAGCCGATGGATGCCAATGCAGAAAAGACCTTCGAGTTCGTATCCGAGGTTGTCGGCGGAGCAATTCCGAAAGAATATATTCCTGCGGTTGGAGCCGGTATAGAAGAGGCATCAAAGGCCGGTGTTCTTGGCGGATATCCCGTACTCGGCATAAGAGCCGTTGTATATGATGGCTCTTACCATGAGGTTGACTCCAGTGAAATGGCATTTAAGATAGCGGGTTCCATGGCATTTAAGGATGCTATGCAAAAGGGCGGTTCCGTACTTCTTGAGCCGGTAATGAGAGTTGAGGTTACAGTGCCCGATGATTATATGGGTGACGTTATCGGAGATATCAGCTCACGCCGCGGCCGTATTGAAGGCACGGAGGATATAAACGGCTCAAAACTGATACGGGGATTTGTTCCTCTGTCAGAAATGTTCGGATATGCCACATCCCTTCGTTCACGTACACAGGGTCGTGGAGCATACTCGATGTTCTTTAATTCTTATGAGCAGGTACCGAAGAGTGTTCAGGAAAAGATACTCTCTAATAATAAGGGTAAGAACTAAATTAGACTTGTATTCACAGACAAAATAAGGAATATAATATATTTTCATTTCTTAATGCTTGAAAATATTTCTAAGTTGAAATATAATAGGGCATATGAGGCGATAAATATAACAAGCCACACGGAGATGGACCAGAGAGGTAAGGCTCCGTACGTAAAACATTTGCTTATAAGCATTTATTTTAAAGGAGGACGTTGTAAAATGGCTAAGAGTAAATTTGAAAGAAACAAACCGCATTGTAATATCGGTACAATAGGTCACGTTGACCATGGTAAGACAACTCTTACAGCTGCTATTACCAGAACTCTTCATGAGAGACTTGGTACAGGTGAATTCGTAGCATTTGATAAGATTGATAAGGCTCCGGAAGAAAAAGCAAGAGGAATCACAATTTCCACTTCTCACGTTGAGTACGAGACAAACAAAAGACACTATGCACACGTTGACTGCCCGGGACATGCTGACTATGTTAAGAACATGATTACCGGTGCTGCTCAGATGGACGGCGCTATCCTTGTAGTTGCTGCTACAGACGGTGTTATGGCTCAGACAAAAGAGCATATCTTACTTTCCCGTCAGGTTGGTGTTCCTTATATCGTAGTATTCATGAACAAGTGTGACATGGTTGATGACCCTGAATTATTAGAGCTGGTTGAGATGGAAATCAGAGACCTGTTGACTGAGTATGAGTTCCCTGGTGATGATACACCTGTTATTCAGGGTTCTGCTCTTGGTGCTCTTGAAGACCCTACAAGCCAGTGGGGAGATAAGGTTCTTGAGTTAATGGAAGCTGTTGACAGCTGGATTCCTGATCCTGAAAGAGACAGTGACAAGCCTTTCCTTATGCCTGTTGAGGACGTATTCTCAATTACCGGCCGTGGAACAGTTGCTACCGGCCGTGTAGAGCGTGGTACTTTAAGAGTTTCAGAAGAAGTTGAAATCGTTGGTATCAAGGAAGAAACCCGTAAGGTTGTTGTAACTGGTATCGAGATGTTCAGAAAGCTTCTTGATGATGCTCAGGCTGGCGATAACATTGGTGCACTTCTTCGTGGTGTTCAGAGAACAGAAATCGAAAGAGGTCAGGTTCTTTGCAAACCCGGCTCAATCAAATGCCACAAGAAATTTACCGCTCAGGTATACGTATTAACAAAAGAAGAAGGCGGACGTCATACTCCTTTCTTTAACAATTACAGACCTCAGTTCTATTTCAGAACAACAGACGTTACCGGTGTAACAAATCTTCCTGAAGGCACAGAGATGTGCATGCCTGGCGATAACATAGAGATGACAATCGAATTGATTCATCCTATCGCTATGGAGCAAGGTTTAGGTTTCGCTATCCGTGAAGGTGGCAGAACGGTTGGTTCAGGTAAGGTTGCTACAATTATTGAATAATCGGCACAAAGCTTTGAGCTAAGTGTATAAAACACGTAATAAAGAGTCACATCATGCTTGCATGAATGTGGCTCTTTTTGCATGCCGCCGGGCATTCGGCGAATTTGATGCATGACTTTATAAAATCTTTATATAATTTTATGAAAGCTTTCTTCAAAGTTATGGTATAATATCCGCGAATGAGCAGTTCCCGTGTTCCTAATCCGCGAATAAGCGAAGAGATGTGGAGGTTCCAAATGGCATTTATTGAATTTCAAAATGTAAACAAAATATATCAGACCGGTGATGTAAAGGCGCAGGCATTAAAGGATGCCGGCTTTCAGATAGAGAAAGGAGAAATCTGCGTAATTGTGGGGCAATCCGGGGCAGGAAAGACAACGCTCTTAAATATTTTGGGAGGCATGGATGTTTTGACTACCGGACATGTTTTTTTGGATGGAACGGATGTTTCGGCTTTTAAGAAGAAGCGGCTGGCTGATTACCGCAGAAATGACATTGGTTTTGTCTTTCAGTTCTATAACCTGATTCCGAACCTGACAGCTTTGGAAAATGTGGAGATAGCTTCCCAGCTATGTAAAACCGCCCTGGACCCTAAGCTGGTACTGGAAGAAGTGGGATTACAGGAAAGAATGAACAATTTTCCGGCACAGTTGTCCGGAGGAGAGCAGCAGAGGGTGGCCATTGCCAGAGCCCTGGCAAAGAACCCCAAGCTGCTGCTTTGTGATGAGCCTACCGGAGCCTTGGACT
>JAEZXP010000266.1 GCA_023419655.1 Bacillota bacterium
GCATTGCCAGTACAATCAAGAATACACCGAATCCGATAGCGGTATACAGTATCGTCATCACGTTTTCCCGCGGAGATAACCATATAGGGTGCAGCAGCTCCTCAAAGCCGAAGACGCTGCCATACAGGAATCCAAAGATGGTGGAAAAGACACCCGCAAGTGAAATGATGGCCGCCAGGCTCTTCTTTTTAAGCTTATAAATTAACCAGCCGCCCACCACAAGACAAAGTCCCTGTCCTACATCTCCGAACATGATGCCAAAGATGACCGAGTAGGTAATCGCAACAAAGGAAGTGGGGTCCATCTCATTGTAGGCCGGCAGGCCGTACATCCTGATAAACATTTCAAACGGTCTAAAGAGCTTTACATTCTTAAGCTTTGTGGGCGGCTTCATATCCTTGTCCGCCTGGCCGTCATCACAGACACAGTACACAAGCTCATCTTTTTTTGCCTCTGCAAGCAGGGCATCGGCATCCTTTTCTGTTATCCAGCCGCAGATAATATAAAAGACATCTCTGTCACCCTTGTTCCGTGTACATGCAGCCAGCTTGCGGACATCAAAATTCCTGGAGAGAAGGTCCACCGTATAGTGCGCCTGCTTCAAATCGGATGCAGCACTGTCCAGCCGCGTCTTAATCTCGTTGTAGATACCGCTTAGCTCCGCATCAATCTCAGCGATTCTGGCTTCAATGGAATGAAAGGATTCCTCCGGAGTACCTTTATAGGCATCCGGAAGTTTAATCCGTTCAAAGTGCAGGGAGGCATAGATGGCGTCCGTCTTCACTGCTTCATTGGCCGGCACAAAGTAAATGGCCCATACATATTCCCTGTCACGCTCGCATTCATAAAAAACCGTCGTCAGGTTCTCATACACGTATTTGGAGAAACGGGTATAGAATTCATGGGGAACTCTGCCGAACCGGAATTTAATAAATTTCAAGTCCATAATCTTATCAATATCATAATCCAGATGGCGGAAATGCTCAATCTTTAGAAGAAGCTCATTGAACTCATTCCGCTGTGCTTTTAAAACCCTTTTCTTGTCATTCAAATCCGACAAGGTATCATATGCGGCATGAATGATATCAGCGGCCCGTTCGGGAGATATCAGCTCCTGATTGCCGGGTTCAGCTCCTTCCAGCCTCTTCACCAGGTCTTCGGACTTTGCCACCAGCTCCTTGTAGGGATTATTCCCGGCAAAGGGTCTTAAATTGTGGGAGGTACTAAGCTCCGTAAGGGCGTTTTCTAAATGAATATCATATTTGGTAAGATACGTATTGATTACCCGGTCAAAATCGTATTTTGGACCGGTAATACTGATAAATTTCATCTTTTCAATCACTGCTTCACACCTCCAATTCTATAACTGCAGGATATATTCCTGCTTTTTCTTTATATCCAGACCGTAACGGATGCATTCAAGTGCAGACGTCAGCTGCTGAATCTCCATTGCCTTGCGAAACAGATAGTAGTGAACCAGCGTCATTGACGCCGGATACTTGGCTATGTTCGTTAAATATATTTTATTAATGATTCTGGAATATTCATGCTCCATGGATCCGTCCTTCAGGAAAGGAATAAAAAATTTATAACGGGTCGTTTGCAGAATATTAAAGAATTCATCCAGCGTCGCAGACTGTACCAGCCGGGAAAGCTCGGAAATACTCAGCTTGCAATTCACCGGAATAAAATAAGTAAAAATCTGAGCCGGGTTTATATCATACATTTTTTTAGCACGATAAATCCACATGATGTTCAGCAAATCAATCTCCGTACCCATACGCTGGGTAAATGCCGCAAGGTTGTTCCCCTTTAAAACAGAATCCTTCAACTTCCACGACCTGGTAAAATAATAAACATCCAGTGTCATCTCATAGTCGAAGGAGGTCATTTCTGGCTTTGCATTAAGCTTGGACAGAATACTATAATACGGTGTCCCCCTTAAATTCTGGATATATTCATCCATGGAGCGGGAAGAAGCGAGCAAGGACACATCAATCTGGGAATGCTTGCTGAAAAATTGCTGGAACGAGGACAAATCATAGACCTCTTCATCCCTGTGAACCAACCGGATACAGGTCTTTAAAGCATTTATCTCATACCGGAAGAATACCAGCTCCAGAGCCTGCCTCTGTATATCGTTCGCAAAGCGGTATATTTTCGCGTAATCCATAAACAGAGTATTGAACAGTACCCGCTCCGCTTCACCCCGGTGAACCTGGCGCTCGTCATGGCGCTGTAAAAATTCCGCATAGCCCGGATGCCTTTTTAAAAAAGCAACAAAATCAACAACCGTCTCAAGATTCATGATTTTCTCATAATCCGCATTGCTGACCAGCTTGGAACGCATTGCCTTCACCTTTGTATTAATACCGCTATAAGATAATGCAGAATCCATGACAACCTCCGTTCTTATAACTGTTCCTGATTCAGAACAAATATAAACTTTCTTGTTAAATCCGGATAATATCCTGAAAAACTCTTTCAACCAGAGCATCGTGGTTATTCCGGCAATAAGCCTCCAGCTCCTGCAGCTGCCTTTCACTATTACTGATAAGCAGCTGCTTCTCCTGCTCGATTTTCTTTTCAGACTGTTCCATTAAAACCTTTATCTTCTCATTGTTTTCTTCAGCAATGCCGGCTTCCAGCTGGGCAATAAGTCGCTCGTTCTCTTCATATCGTTCATGTTTCTCGATATTGGCACGCTCAATGATTTGATTGGCTTTCTTTTCTATATCAAATAAAAGGCCAATAACCTTTTCCATATCCTACCTCCTATTCGTTCGACGTGAATACATTTTTATCATACATCGATTTTAATTATTTGCAATAGAGAATATGTACAATTTCACGAATTTTTATGATAATACTTGTGAAATTATCATAAACCATTTTGCGAAACTATGGAATAAGAAACAAAAAAAGGCTTATAAAGCCCTTTATTTTGTTAGCAATAACCATGTACGAAGTCTTTACAAAACCAGGAAGCTATATAATTAAGTCTGCCCTCATCGTCTCAAATACATTCAAAATATCTAAAATACCATACCCCCAATCTCGATTCGGATAGACAACATTTTGTCTTCTTCTGGCTCCGCGAATCAGGTAATTCTTGATTACACCCGAATCCATACCCGGGTCATTTCCCCGTACGGTTCCCCACTCCAGCATCAAGGCTGCTATTCCTGCCGTATGGGC
>JAEZXP010000272.1 GCA_023419655.1 Bacillota bacterium
CACTTATAATTATTAGTTATAGTATCTATAAGAAGAAAATGGGAGTGACAGTATTGACAATACTTTATTAATATTATAATTTTAGAATATGATACTAAAGGGATGTCTTATTTCACAGAAAGAGGGATATTGATTATGAAGCTTGTCTATACAGGAAAGACCAAAAATGTCTATGAACTTGAAGACGGGAATTATTTGCTCAAATTTAAGGACGATGTAACCGGAGCAGATGGTGTATTTGATCCCGGAGCGAATACCGTAGGATTAACGATAGAAGGTGTCGGAAGAGCAGGGTTGAAGCTAACAAAGCTGTTCTTTGAGAGGCTTAGGGAAGAGAAAATCCCCACCCACTATATAGATTGCGATATTGATGCCGCAACCATGACGGTCAAGCCGGCGACGATGTTTGGAAAAGGACTGGAGGTTATCTGCAGATTCAAGGCGGTGGGAAGCTTTATGCGCCGTTACGGAATGTACGCGAAAGAAGGTCAGCCGCTGGATGCATTTGTAGAGGTGACATTAAAGGATGATGAACGTCAGGACCCCCCGATTAGTGAGGATGCTCTTCATATGCTTGGTATCCTTACCAGAGAGGAATATGCTGTCCTTAAGGAGCTTACCGTGAAGATATCCAATGTAGTGAAGGATGAGCTGGCCAGGAAGGGAATGGAATTATACGATATTAAGCTGGAATTCGGACGGATTGGTGAAGATAAGCATATCGCCCTTATCGATGAAATCTCCGGGGGCAATATGAGAGCATATAAGGATGGCAACTATATCGAACCGCTGCAATTAGAAAAATTGATGGTTGATTAAAAACAGACGCTGTTGTGATGAAATCACAACAGCGTGTATTATTAAGATGAACCGTTCTTTTAAAATTCTTTATTCTTATAGATTCTTACGGATATGAGATAGGATACGAATAATATAATTACCAGTGCCAGAGGAATAAGAATATAGATATTGTCCATCAATACCTTTCCGATGGAAACCAATGAGGCAGGAGGTTCAGGATAGAGCTTTTTCAATTCCCTGAATAGTATAGTTCCTAATAAGAATGGTGTCATATAAATTGCCAGTATGATGATTCTGGCTTTTTCAACCCCGAGCTTTGTTACGAATGGAATAATAATACCATAAAACATAATGACGACGGCAGCACCTCCGGCTGCAATGCTTATTCCATCGAAGATATTTTCCTTCTTCATGATATAGTTAAGTATCAATAATATAATATCGTTGATAAGAAAGCTTGCTGCCGCCAGCAATAGCATAACAAGGTATTTTCCCCGGACGATATCTTCTTTTTTGATAGGCATGGTGAGTGCGTAGCTGTCCCATTTTGCAAAATCATCAATGGAATAGGTGGTTAAGGTGAGCATGGCAAAGACCAGTGTTAACATTGTACTTACGAAGCTGGAGTCGCCCATGGAAAATGCAAAAACGATATAAAAGATTAAAGAAATACCGAAGATTTTAATGTTCTTTTTCAAATTTATAATGTCTTTTAGTATCAGGCCTTTCATCAAAAATCCTCCTTTCGTCTGCTGGTAAACAGCATAATCTCTTCAACGGAAGCCTTATCCGCAATAAACCCGGGATAGCGTCTCCGAAAAGAATCTTTATTTCGAATCATGATATTTATTCCAAAGTCGTTTTCTCTTATTCCCACAATAAAGGAGGAATCGATTTTCTTAGCATCTTCCTTGCTGCAATGGATAATTCCGTGGTTATAAATCAGCTCATCCTTGTTCTGACAAAATACAATCTTGCCTTTATGAATAAAGGTGACATAATCGGCTATCTTTTCGATATCACTGATAATATGAGTGGAGAGAAGAATAGTACGGTCTTCCTCCTGTATAAAATCCAGAAAAATGTCCAGTATCTCATCCCGAACCATGGGGTCTAATCCGCTGGTAGCTTCATCGAGAATCAGAAGCTTTGAATGATGGGACAGGGCAACAGCGATGGACATCTTCATCTTCATACCACGGGAATAATTCTTGAGCGTTTTTTCAGCAGGTAACTGAAATTTTTTAAGATACGTATAAAACATATTCTCATCCCAATTCGGATAGATATTTTTCATGACAAGATTTACATCCGAGCCCTTCAGATTATCATGAAGGTTACTTCCATCGAATACTACTCCGATATGGGATTTTATATCCTTTGATAATTCCCTTGAATCTTTGCCGAGTACGGTGATTTTACCCCCATCCAGATGGATTAAATCAAGGATAGCCTTAATCGTAGTCGTCTTACCGGCTCCATTTTCTCCGACAAAGCCCATGATACAGCCTGTCGGTACCTGAAAGCTAATGTTATTCAGAGAAAAATCCTTATATCTTTTTGTAACATTGCTTAATTCAATTGCATTCGTCATATTAATAACCATGCCTTTCTTCATAGCCTGCAAACTTTATACATGAAAATCTTTGATTTTCATGTTTCGCAGAGCGCAATATTTGCAAAGCGAATTCATTCGCTTGGTGAAAGGTTTATCTTTCACACTACCTCCTCATACAGCATCTTTATTATTTCCAGCAATTCCTCAAGCGTGATAGCTCCGACCTTTGCCCCGTGAACAGCCTTACTTAGATGCTCTTCCACAATACGAAGCTGTTCCTCACGAACGAATTCAAGATTCTTTCTGGCAACGTATGAGCCTTTACCCACAATCGAGTAAATGAATCCGTCTCTTTCCAAATCCTCATATGCTCTTTTTGTGGTAATTACACTGATTCGGAGTTCTTTGGCCAGCATTCTCATGGAGGGAAGGGGGGCGTCGGCTTCCAGTTCACCACTCATTATCATTTGCTTGATTTGGGTTGTAATCTGTTCATAGATTGGCTTATCGCTGGAATTGCTGATTAAAATATTCATTCTATCACCTCCCGGTGTTATTATGTATATATGCACTATACACAATATAACACTGCGTTGATAGGATGTCAACAGGTTTTTAATTGGAATTGTTGTTTGCTAATAAATTAAAAACAGGAAAAACAATCCGATATTTTATCATTTGAAAATATAAAAACGTTCCCACAATAGATATGAGCAAATAGCATGAATATTGATTTTATTAAAAAGATGCATATATAATGTATTTATATCTTGACAAACTGTAAGATGTGTTATATTTATATATAGAAACGTTCCCATATGAGGGGGTATAAACATGCACCAAAATAATAAGGTTACACTTAGGGATGTCTCAAGAAAATCAGGAGTATCGATTTCTACCATATCCAGATATATGAATTCGTCCGGTTATGTCGATGCGAATACCGCACAGATTATTCAAAAGACAATTGATGAGCTGAATTACAAGCCGAATAAGTTCGCAAAAAGTCTGAAAACAGACATGTCACAGCAGATAGCACTCATTATACCGGATATCATAAACCCGTATTATGCAAGCATTTTTAGCCGTATTTATGAGTTGGCGGCAAAAGACGGTTACACCGTTATTCTGCAGGAAGCCTCTAATAACGAGATGAAAAATATTGATTATGTGGATGAGCTTGGGGTTGACGGAATTATATTTTGTTCCATTTATAAGTCTTCGGCAAGTATTGAAAGACTTATGAATGTAGGAAAGCCTGTTGTAATCAACGAAGAATACGATACGTTGATTTTTGATACTTTATGTAGTGAATATGGTAAAGGTATCTATTTGGCTGCGGAGCATCTTATTCATTACGGTCATAAAAAAATTGGCTATGTAGGTGGTATGGAAAAATCGTCGATTAATGAGCGAAGAAAAGCAGGCTTTATAAGGGCACTTCAAAAAAACGATTTACCTGTGAATCAAGACTGGATTTTTGAAATGGACTTTACCATGAATGCGGGATATAAGGCCGGGATGTATTTTGCCGGTCTTGATGAAAGACCCACGGCTATATGTGCAGCCAATGACATCATAGCAATGGGACTGTTAATGGCTTTTAATGAGAAGGGAATTAAAATACCGGAAGATATTAGTATTACGGGAGAGGATAACATCGAATTTGCAAAAATCTGCAGACCTACATTAACTACAATTGATAACAGCAGCATATTTTTTGCAAATAATGCTTATGAGATGCTCATGGATAGAATTAAAAAGAAATATGACGGCGAACCGCGAAAAGTCATCTGTCCGCGCAGTCTGATTGTTCGTGAATCGACTAAAAAAATCGATGAATGAGAATCATAATGAGCAGCATGTTAAGTTATAACAAACAGGAGGTGTGTGCGTTGGAAAGAATCATATTGGATACGGATATAGGAACAGATGCTGATGACGTATTGGCAGTGGCGTTGTCGGTATTATCACCGGAGCTTAAAGTAGAAGGTATAACAACCGTATATGGTGATGTGGATTTGCGTGCCAGGATGATTGTAAAGATTCTTAGGATGCTTGGAAAGGATGACATACCGGTAATGGCCGGGGCGCGGGATACTCTTCTTATGAATCGGGAGATATTTTGGCTGGGTCACGAGGGCGACGGGTTATTAACAGAAGAGGATCATTCCATTTCATATGACAGTCGTCATGCGGTTGACTTTATGGTTGATATGGTCATGAATAATCCCGGAGAAATTACGATTATTGCGATTGGACCGTTTACGAATCTTGCGATTGCACTTGCAAGGGAGCCAAGAATTGCTGAAAATGTCAAGAAGATTATCATCATGGGAGGCAGTGCCAGGTTAGGTGCGAATGCAGCCGAACTGGAGTATTCGGATTATAATGTGAACAGGGACCCCGAAGCCGCAGCACTGTTGTTTAATAGCAAAGCTCCGGTTGTAATGTGCGGATATGATGTAACAAGACAGATATTGTTCAGGGAAGAACATATTGCAGCACTTGAAAAAACCGGTGATGAGCTAAACCTGGCGATTGCAAAGATGATACGAATCTGGCTGCGTTGGTGGAACAGAGATTTTACGGCAATGAATGACCCCCTCTGTGTTGCTATGGCTTTTCTGCCCGATTTATGCAGCGGAAAGATGATGAATGTACATGTTGAATATGACCATAGGCATCCGTCAGGCCATACAATCTGTACATTGCCAAGGACACCATGGACCCCGCCGGATGAGCTGAATGTTATACCTCCTGAGCCTAAAGTAATGGTATGTCTGGATGTTGACAGCAAAAGGTTCATAGATATGATGCTGGAACGGTTATGTAACCGCTAAGACCTTGCTGTAAGAAGAATAATAATATGATGTTATTATAAGAGGATAAGATAGATGAAGAAGGTAACAGCTATACTTTTATATATAACAGCAAACACTGTAATCCGTATATCAATAATTTCGGGTTACAGTGTTTTTATATAATATAAATTAAGAAGAAACCGGATATGTCAGTATTGACAAAGATTTATAAATCAGATACCTTTTATCTAGGAAGCGTAGCAGGATGAAGTTATATCTGCCTCTTATGCCAAAAGTTAATAATTGCAAAATTAATAGGAAAGAAATGGGCGTTGGTATGAATAGAAGAATTCTATTGGTTGAAGATGATATGACAATTGCGCTTGGCCTGGAATATGCATTGCAGGAAGAGAATTATGAACTAACGGTCTGTCATGATGCTGCTTCTGCGAAACTGAATATTGCCGGGAAGGATTATGACCTTGCCTTATTGGATGTCTCTTTGCCGGATGGGAACGGATTTGACCTTTGCCGGCAGTTAAAGGCTAAGAAGGATGTGCCGGTAATATTCCTGACAGCCCGGGATGATGAAGGCAGCATCGTGATGGGGCTTGATATCGGTGCGGACGATTATATTACGAAGCCTTTTCGCTTAAGAGAGCTGCAATCCAGAATCCGAAGTGTACTGCGAAGAGCCGGAAAGAAGTCGGAGGAAGAGCAGATTTATCACTATGGCAATGTTGAGGTGAATATTACAAGGGGCAAGGTTAAGAAGAACGGAGAGGAACTATTTTTAACGGCGCTGGAATACCGCTTATTACTTACCTTAATCAATAATGAAGGACATATATTGACGAGAAACCAGCTGTTAGAAAATATATGGGATGTATCCGGGGAGTTTGTCAATGACAATACCCTGACGGTATATATTAAGCGGCTAAGAGAAAAGATAGAGGATGAGCCGCAGAACCCGGCCATCATCGTAACGGAGCGGGGGCTGGGATACCGTATATTATCCGGAGAAGGACTGCCAAAGTAAGGTACAGGAGAAGATAGATGGGATTGTTCAGAAATAAAGAAATTAAAAAACTGACGATGATGATGCTGTTGTGCTCCGTTGTTATGGCTGTAATCGGATTTTTGATTCACAGATGGGCCGGGATTATGGTTATAATAACGGTCCTTTTGTTATGGATGCTGTTTTTTATATACACAAGGAACCGTTATAAAAGTCTTAGGGAATTAGCAGATTACCTCAGAAACATTTCTTCGGGGAAATATGATTTGGATATTCGTGATAATAAAGAGGGAGAATTAAGCATACTAAAAAGTGAGATATACAAGGTGACGCTGATGCTTACCGAGTATAATGAAGAGCTTCGCAAGGATAAACTGCTATTGTCTGACCAGATGGCGGAGATATCCCATCAATTAAAAACACCTCTGACGTCCATGATGATGATGGCAGACTTGCTGCAAAAACCTCTTCCTGAGAATAAACGCAGAGACTTTACAAAGCAGATTATGAATCAATTGGAACGGATGGAATGGCTGCTGGCCTCTTTGCTGAAAATGTCACAGTTGGATGCCGGTGTTGTGACGATGAAGAGGGAGCCTGTATTGTCCCACCAGTTAATCCAAGATGTATTGCAGCCGTTTTTGATATCCATGGAGATAAAAGGTATCGGGCTTACAGAGAAGGTCGATACAGTGACGATTTTGTGTGATTACAAATGGACCATCGAAGCGCTGGTCAACATCCTTAAAAACTGCACCGAGCATACACCAAACGGCGGACATATTACGCTGTCGGTGAAGGATAATCCTATCTTTACAGAGATTGAGATATCCGATACCGGGACAGGAATCCATAAAGAAGACCTGCCCCATATATTTACGCGCTACTATAAAGGAAAGAATGCCTCTTCAGACAGTGTCGGAATCGGACTGGCAATGTCCTACCGTATTATAAAAAGCCAGCAGGGAGATATTCAGGTAAAAAGCCGGGAGGGAAAAGGAAGTACATTCACGGTTCGTCTGTACAAGTCCATTATTTAAAAGTGACAGTTTTGTAATAAAGCAGTCACCGGACAGTCACTTAGCTGTTGTAGACTGTGAAGAGCAAAGGTTGAAAGAAATACACGTTCAATCTTTGCTCAGAAAATAATGGTATCCGGTACAGTCAAAAATTATTGCAGTATCGGACCTATGAAAAGGGAGAGTTGTATGGAGATATTAAGAGTAGAGAATTTGACGAAGATATATGGGAAAGGTGAAACAGCGGTTACCGCACTGGATAATGTATCCTTTTGTGTGGAAAAGGGAGAATTTATTGCAGTTATCGGTCCTTCCGGTTCCGGAAAATCCACGCTGCTTCACATGCTGGGAGGAGTGGACGCTCCCACATCAGGAAAGGTATATATTGACGGGACGGATATTTACAGTCTGGACGAATCAAAGCTGGCTATCTTTCGGCGCAGGCAGATTGGATTGGTATATCAATTCTATAATCTGATACCGGTATTAAATGTCGAGGAGAACATAACACTGCCTTTGCTGCTGGATGGAAGGAAAGTGAACGAGGATAATCTGAAAGACATGCTGGTTACCCTGGGTGTAGAGGACAGGGTGGAGCATTTGCCAAACCAGTTGTCAGGCGGACAGCAGCAGAGGGTATCCATCGGCAGGGCACTGATAAGCAATCCGGCAATCGTGCTGGCAGACGAGCCTACCGGTAACCTGGACAGTAAAAACAGCGAGGAAATCATCCATCTGTTAAAGCTATATAATAAAAAATATAATCAAACCCTGATTGTCATAACCCATGACGAAAAGATAGCCTTGCAGGCCAACCGGATTATCAGCATTGAAGACGGCAAAATTGCCAAAGATGAGGTGATTCGGGCATGAAGATAATGAATAAGGTGACATGGAAGGGATTAAAGAAAAATAAAACGCGGACCATCGTTACAATCATCGGTGTAATCCTGTCGACGGCAATGATTACAGCGGTAACTACATTTATATCCAGTCTTCAAAATTATGCGGTTGAATACACCATCATGGAAGAGGGAAGATGGCACGGGGCCTTTTATGATGTAGGGATGGAGGAATATGATTATTTAAAGAAGGATGAACAGATAGAGGATGTGGCTCTTATTCATGCCGGCGGCTATGCCAGATTAGAGGACAGCATCAATGAATATAAGCCCTATCTGAGATTATTGGAGCTGGATGAAAAAGCATTTGAAATGCTGCCGATTCATATGGTAAGCGGGAGACTGCCTGAAAATGAAAATGAAGTAATCATTTCAGAGCATATCCAAACCAATGGCGGAGTAATGCATCAGGTCGGAGATGAACTGACCTTAGAGCTGGGACAGCGGATAGCAGAGGACGGTTCCGTATTACAGGATGCGGAGCTGATTGTCGATGAGAATAATGTACCGATGGAAACGATACGGGTTGACCGGGTTGATTCCTATACGGTTGTAGGGATATGCAAGCGGCTTTCAAGAGAATTTGAAGCTTTTTCTGAACCCGGATATACGGTGATTAAAAAAGCAGGCTTTGAAAATAAGGCAGAAGATACCCTTCGGGCATATATAATAGCGAAGAATCCTAAAAAGATAATCAAAATGATGGAGCGTATTGCCGATGAGAAGCATCTGGAAACATACCGCCTGAATAATGATGTGTTAAGATATATGGGAATTAGTAAGAATGAAAACTTTAATAAGGTTTTGTACAACTTGGGGGGAATCCTGATTGTACTGATTATGATAGGGTCGGTTTCACTGATTTATAATTCGTTTTCAATATCCATCAGCGAGAGGACCAAGCAATTCGGATTGCTTTCTACAGCCGGAGCTACCGCGAGGCAGCGAAGAAACTCCGTGTTTTATGAATCTCTTGTAATCGCAGCCATTGGAATACCAATTGGAATCCTTTCGGGAATTGCAGGAATTGGAACGACATTGTATCTGTTAAGAAATCAATTTAAAGATTTTTTATTTAGTGAGTACTCTACGGTGCTGACCGTATCGGTATCCTTTGCATCCGTTATCATTGCAGCGGTGCTGGCAATGATGACAATACTCATCTCTGCGTATATTCCTGCAAGAAGGAGCATGAGAATGTCGGCAATCGATGCTATCCGGCAGACGGCAGACGTTAAATTGACGGCAAAGAAGGTAAGAACCTCCAAGTTAACAAGAATATTATTTGGCATGGAGGGAGAAATTGCCTTAAAGAATTTTAAGAGAAATAAACGGCGCTATAGAAGCACAATTATCTCTCTTTTTATCAGTGTGGTTTTATTCATATCCGCCTCCGCATTTGGTATGTACCTAAAGGACAGTGTAACCAATGTATATGAGGATGCGGAATATGACATTACTTATAGCTCCTATCAAAATAATAAAGAAGAAAGAAAATTAATTGATAAAAATGTATTTAGAGATATCCTGGAAATGGAAGGAATCCGGCAAGGCTCAATCGTAAAGTCTGCCAGTGAAGTAACCCGGCTAAAAAAAGAGCAAATCGATAAAGACCATTACCAGAGGATGGTGGAATACGGAATGTCAACAGAGGGAGATGAGCTTACCGTAGGAATTGATGTCCATTTCGTGGACCATGTAACGTATATGGATTATCAGCAGAAGCTGGGACTTTCCAGTAAAGAGCCGGATACGCAGGGTGAGCCGTCAGGAATTTTGGTAGACCGGCAGCACTTTTATAACCCTGTAGAGCAAAGATACAATAACACCCATATCTTAAATGATAAAAACCTGGATTCCTTATCCATCTATTATTCTACAGAAGAGCAGGAAGAAATCATCCTTCCCGTTCGAATAAAAGCATTCGCAGATTATGCGCCCTTTGGAGTAACCGATTATACCTATAATAATGCGATGATTCTAATTCTTGATGAAGAGCTTCTAAGTACGGATTTGACCCAATTTAACAGCCGGTGGTATATGGAGAGTATGTATATAGCTGCTCAAAATCCGCTCCAGGCCGGGGAGAAAATCAAAGAAAGACTGACGGCAGGGGGAATGACCTATCTGAACGTATATAATATTGCGGAAGAATTACAGAGTGTCCGAAACATTATCCTGGTTATATCGGTATTTACCTATGGCTTTATCACCTTAATATCCTTGATAGCGATAGCCAATGTATTTAATACCGTATCCACCAATATGCATTTGAGGCAGCGGGAATTCGCCATGCTAAAATCCATTGGAATGACAAGCAGAAGCTTTTACAAGATGCTGAATTATGAATGTATTTTTTATGGACTTAAGGCATTACTGTATGGACTGCCGGTATCCATAGGCATAACCTACCTGATATTCAGAAGCGTCGAGAATGGTGTGGATATGGGGTTCTATCTGCCGGTACAAAGCATATTCGTGGCAGTATTCAGTGTGTTTTTTGTGGTATTTATTACAATGATGTACTCGATGGATAAGATACGGAAGGGAAATATACTGGAGGCATTGAAGAAGGAATAAAGCTTAAGATTGTTTTAAGATTTGCATCCATCTGTTGTTAAGATATACCTTTTAGAATAACAATATCGGTAACAAGGAGGTAAGCCGCATATGGAAAATGCGAAAATACTGGTGGCGGATGATGACAGGGAGATTGCCGGTGCCATTGAAAAGCTTTTGATAAGAGAGGGATATGAGGTAATAAAGGCTTACAATGGCATGGAAGCATTGGACGTACTGATATCCAATACGGTTCATCTTATTATATTGGATATCATGATGCCGAAGCTGGACGGTCTGTCTACGATGATGAGGATAAGGGACAGTAAGAACATCCCGATTATCCTGTTATCCGCCAAGTCAGAGGACTCCGATAAGATATTGGGCCTTTCGATGGGAGCAGATGATTATGTTACGAAGCCATTCAATCCCCATGAGCTGGTGGCCAGAGTAAGAAGTCAGCTAAGAAGATATCTGCAGCTGGGAGATAAGGGCAGTGTCAATTCCACAGTCAGGCTTGTAGTAGGAGGCCTGTGTATGGATACGGAAAAGGCTGAGCTTACTGTAGACGGCGAGCCGGTTAAGCTGACTGCAAAGGAATTCAAAATTCTGGAGTTTCTTATGAAGAATGCAGGCTGTGTGTTTTCGGCGGAACAGATTTATGAACGGGTATGGCAGGAAACCGCCTATTCTGTTGAGAATACGGTGATGGTTCATATCAGGCGAATCCGTGAAAAGATTGAGATTAATCCGAAGGAACCGAAATACTTAAAGGTGGTGTGGGGAATTGGCTACAAGATTGAAAAGCTTTAGCAGGAAAAGAAGTTTAAAATTTATCTCGTTTACGTTGGTCGTGTTACTGGTCACAGCAGCCTTCTTACAACTGACGTATATTACCAACTATGGTGTAAATCCTGAGACAATATTTGTAAAGGAGTACTCGCAGAGTGAAACCTTTTTATACGGGGACTTGTCACGGGCAATTAGCGATATACTGAATCAGGCGATTAATAAAAATGACAAAATCCGGCCGGAACCTGTGTATCTGTATCATATAACAGACGGAGAAGAAGTATATCAAAATGTTCCTCTTTCTACGATACTGGAACATGAAAAATATCTTTACAAATATATTGGCGGCCGGTGGGAATACGGAGAAAACACCTATAAGAATCTTCAACGGTATGTGGATAGTGAGTACACGCTCTATCTTGTATTTGAGGAAGAGTATATGCAGCAGCGGCAGCAGGAGTGGGAGCAGCAAAGAGGAGAGGTTCTTCCGCTGATAACAGCAATGATTATATCGGTGGTTTTATCCTTGCTGTGTATTATCCATCTGATTGCTGTAACGGGCAGGGAGCCGGAGGATGATGAAATACATCTGACCCCGTATATGGACAGAATCTATAGTGACATCCAGCTGGGAATCATACTGGTTACCTTGTATATATGGGTTCTTGGAGAATCAGACTTTTTAAGGCAGTACAGCCATGCTTTTAACGGGGCATATCTGAGCGTGGATGGATTTGGCGTGATGATTTTGACGGGGCTTTTGACCGGAATCTCCATGATTATCTGCGGTGTCCTTCTTCTTAGCATGGCACGAAAAATCAAGGCGAGAAGACTGCTTAAGCATAGCTTCATTTATACTGCATTAGCAGGCTTTAGTAAGCTTATCCGAAGCTTTTTTGATGACAGCAGGTTCGAGCATTTTCCTTTGACAAAATCCCTCAATCGAAGGCAGATTATATTTACGGTGTCCAGCGGATTTATGGTTTTTTTGGCATTTGTGTTTTGGATAGGGGGAAGAAACTTCTTTCTGGGGATGCTTCCGATAGGAATCGAAGCGATAATCATATTCTGGTATTTTTATGAGAACCGAAAGACCTATGAGGAAATTAACCAGGGCTTTCAGGAAAGTCTGCAAGAGCAGACGAAATCCGAAAGAATGAAAGTGGACCTGATTACGAATGTATCCCATGATTTAAAGACACCTCTTACCTCCATCATAAGCTATGTGGATTTGCTGTCCAGAGAGGAACTTCCGGATGCAGCCAGGGATTATGTGAATATACTGGCCGACAAATCAGGAAGGCTTAAGAATATCGTGTCGGATTTATTTGACCTTGCAAAAAGCACCAGCGGGAATCTGCCGCTGAATATGGAAAATCTTGACCTGAAGAAGCTCATCGAGCAGACGCTGGGTGATATGGAGAATGAAATTGAAAAGTCGGATATCCGTATTAAGACGTCGTTATCAGAGGCTCCCGTCCATATATACTCGGACGGAAAGAAGCTATACAGGGTATTCCAGAATATTATAGGAAATGCTTTAAAATATTCTCTTGGAGGTACCCGGGTGTTCATTGATATGGAGATTGAGAATGGCATTGTGGATGTAACCATAAAGAACACCGCTTCGTATGATATGGATTTTGCCGCAGAGGATGTCCTGCAAAGATTCAGCCGTGGTGACGCTTCCAGAACCACCGAGGGGAGCGGTCTGGGCCTGTCGATTGCAGAAAGCTTTACATGGGCCTGCGGCGGAAGATTTAAGGTAGAGATAGACGGAGACCAGTTTAAGGTTAAGCTGGGATTCCACATATCAGAAACAGAGTAATTTAATTATGTAATCTATACTGGGAGTGCCGGCAGTAATTGCCGGCACTCCTATTACTATATTACGATTTTATGTTCTTGAGCTTATTCGCATAGTTGTGATATACTAACATCAAAAAGGAGGACAGCCCATGCAACATATGAATGACACAATAAAGATGCAGTTAGAGCACCGTACGATAAGGGAATTTACCAAAGAGCCCGTATCGGATGATATCATAAATCAATTAATCCATGTGGCAGGCCGTACCGCCACTTCTAACGGATTGCAGGCCTGCTCGGTTATCCGTATAACGGATAACGCCATAAAAAAGGAGCTGGCGGATATATGCAAGCAGGAGTATGTGGGAAGAATGCCGCAGGTGTGGGGATTTATCGTCGACCAATACCGAAACCGGCAAATTGCAAAGGAGAAGGGCTGCAATGAGGACAGTGGCAACGATATGGACCGCTTTTTCCAAGGCTTTACCGATGCCTGTCTGATGGCTCAGAATGTTGACAATGCTGCTAAAAGCTTAAAGCTTGGAACGGTGTATCTGGGCAGCATACTAAATGATTCGGAAAGGGTTATCAAGCTTCTGAATCTTCCAATGTATACATTTCCGGTACTGGGACTGGGATTCGGATATCCGGACCAGGAGCCGCAGCTAAAGCCAAGAATGGATATGGAGCTTCGGATGTTTGAGAACAGCTATGTATGCTTTGAGAATTATACAGAGATATTAAAGGAATATGATGCGATGATGCAGACCTACTATGACCTCAGGCAGGCGAATCAGAGAGTCGACAGCTTCAGCAATCAGGTAGTATCAAAGCTTACCAGCGTGAATCCTGTCAGGCAGAGAATGATGAATACGATAGTCCGTCAGGGATTTGATTTAAAGATGGAGTAGTGCTGACACCAATGATTAAAAAGGAGTCTTACCATGAAGGGAATTATATTAGCCGGAGGTTCCGGTACAAGGTTATATCCGATAACGATGGTGACATCAAAGCAGCTTTTGCCTGTATATGATAAACCAATGATTTATTATCCTTTGTCCACCCTCATGCTGGCAGGAATTCAGGATATACTTATTATATCAACACCAGCGGACCTTCCCAATTTTGAAAGGCTGCTTGGTGACGGGTCTAATTACGGAATCAATTTAAGCTATGCGGTGCAGCCGTCACCGGACGGTCTGGCTCAGGCCTTTCTTATCGGAGAAAGC
>JAEZXP010000014.1 GCA_023419655.1 Bacillota bacterium
GATTGGAGCTGACTCTGACTTCTTCGGAAGCAAAATACCTGAGAAATACGAATTACATCTCTAATCCCAAATATAGAACCGTCGTAGAGGGAACACAGCTGATGAACGGCAATCAGGTACTGGGGTATGCGCGTATTCGTAAAAGAGCGGCCATTACCGGTGAAAATAATGATTACGGCAGAACAGACCGGCACAGACTGATACTGAATGCTGTTTTTGAAAAGTATAAAACTAAAAATGAACTGGAACTGGTTTCCATGATGTTTAAAATGCTGCCGATGGTAAAAACGGATATAGACAGCAAGGCATTTGAGAAGCTTGTGACTACCTTTGTAGAAATGGGAACGATGAAGATAGAGCAGCTTAGAATTCCCGCAAGCGGTACCTTTACAGACAATGTAAAGGTAAGAGGAATGGATGTATTAATTCCTGACTTGAATAAAAATGTTGTTATTTTACATGAATTTATATTTGGAAAGTAATGCATGAAGGTACATTCGGATGATATAAGGACGGATGGGATGTAAGATAAATTGTTGTAAGGGGCTGTTGCATTATTATGAAGATACACAGTACGTTATAGCTCTGTGTATCTTCTGTATATTTGTAATAGCCCCTTTCACGTTATTAAACGATGGTAATAAGCAGGTCAAGTCATAATTTCACAAAATTTCTCATATAACATCAATGGGTGCAAAATCGCCCATAATAGGAATTAGTCCGGATAATGAGGGCTGATAGAGGAATGGAATGATTATTATGAAAAGACATCATCCTAATTGGTCGATAATATGCTGTGTTGTCATATTGACGGTATCTGTAATTGTATCGGGTAAGTGCCTGAGGCTTATTGGCCTGGAGCTTCAAATCAGAAATATAATTTCAAAAGGAATAAATTATGACGAGTTTCGCAATATTAGAATTGAGAAGGCGAAGCTGGATAAGATTCAGGATTATACGGATAAATTGCTAAGGCAATATGATTTTGAAGGATATTCCTATATGGATGAAGCCGGATACCTGACCTTTGCCATGTTGTTATCGGATTATGACCTGATTGACGGGGATGTTCCCGATGTGAAGATGTTTCTCCGGGGAATAGGAAGGGTATCACAAACCAGGGCTTTTCAGGAGCTGTATCGCTATTACCGGGCCGTATTCTCGGATATTAAGTTTTTTCCAGTTCCCTATATGGGGAAGGAAGCGAACGGTGTGACCTATGAGGACAGTTGGTATGCTCCCAGGAGCTATGGCGGTGACCGGGGTCATGAGGGAACGGATTTGATGGCGAGGAACAATATACGGGGGTATTTTCCGATTATCAGTATTACAGACGGTGTTGTGGAGAAGATGGGATGGCTGGAGCAGGGCGGCAACCGTATCGGTATTCGCTCGGAATCCGGAGGTTATTTTTATTATGCCCATATGGATACCTATGCTCCGGAGCTAGGATCAGGTGACAGGGTGATTGCAGGGCAGCTTCTGGGCTTTATGGGAGATTCGGGCTACGGGAAAGAGGGTACAAAAGGAAAGTTCGATGTTCATCTTCATCTGGGAATCTATGTGCCGTCAGGCACCACAGAAATAAGTGTAAATCCTTACTGGATATTAAAAATTCTTGAGGACAGCAGAACGGAGCTTGTCCACTGACATACCCATAATAAATCAAAATTATATTTATGTGGAAACTCGAAGGTAATATATAGTATAATGTACACGAATAAGCGAAGCTTGCAAGTTTAATCCGCGAATTTGCTCAAAATCATTGTATAATATACAGAAGGACTGTTGAATAGATGGAAGTATATTTGGATAATGCGGCAACAACGAAGGTAACAGACGGGGTACGGGACATCATGCTGAAGGTATTGTATGAGGATTACGGGAACCCTTCTTCCATGCATAGAATGGGAGTAACCGCCGAAGGCTATATGAAGGATGCCGCACAAAGGATTGCAGATTGCCTTAAGGCAGATGCAAAAGAAATCATCTTTACCTCAGGCGGAACAGAGGCCAATAATCTGGCGATTATCGGGACGGCAGCAGCCTATCACCGGCGGGGAAAGCATATTATCACCAGCAGGATAGAGCACCCATCCGTACATCAGCCGTTCGTATACCTTGAAGAGAACGGATATAAGACGGACTTTATTCCGGTGGATGGTGCCGGCAGGATTATAAAGGACAAGCTGTATGAAAGCATAAAAGAGGATACGCTGATGGTATCCCTGATGTATGTGAATAATGAAATCGGTTCTGTCCAGGATATTGAGGAGATTGCAAAGACTCTTAAGATGATAAAAAAGGATATCATCATCCATGTGGATGCAATTCAGGCCTTTGGTAAATATAGAATCTATCCCAGGAGAACCGGCATCGATTTATTGTCTGTAAGCGGACATAAAATTCATGGCCCCAAGGGCATCGGAGCATTATATATAAGTGACAGCATCCGGGTAAAGCCTATCGTATTCGGCGGAGGACACCAAAGGGGACTGCGCTCCGGAACAGAGAATGTACCTGCCATCGCCGGTTTAGGACAGGCAGCGACGGAGCTTTACAAGGACTTTGAAGAGAAAATCCGGCATATGTATGAGCTGAAGCTGGCCTTTATTAAAGAAGTCGGCAGGATGGACGGGGTCATCATTAATGGACTTCCTTCAGAAGAAACCGCAAATTTTTCCATGGAACAGATTAAAAAGACGGCACCTCATATTATATCGGTAAGCTTTGAAGGGGTAAGGAGTGAGGTTCTTCTTCATGCCCTGGAAGAGAAGGGAATCTATGTATCGGCCGGTTCAGCCTGCAGCTCCCATCATCCCCAGCCAAGTGCCGCCCTTACGGCAATCGGAGTGTCAAAAAATCTTCTGGATTCCACCTTGCGAATCTCCTTATCGGATATGACGACCCGGGAAGAGATAGATTATACCACCGAGCAGATTAAGGAAGTCCTTCCTTATCTGAGAAGATTTACAAGAAGATAATAATAACGGGACTGTCGAAAAATAGCATCAGGCACACAGGTATGAACCTCACACACCGGTACAAGTACAGACACCATAATTTGTAAACCCAAATCGGACATAAGATGTCCGCTTATACGGCATACAAATTACAGTCTCTGTTCTTCTAACGGTGCATTATGGTTATACCTGTGTACCCAATATCATTTTTCGACAGCCCCTTATGATAACGAAAAGCACAAGCCGCCATGAGCCTGTGCAAGAAGGAGGAAAAATGTTTAAGGCATTTTTGATAAAATACGCGGAAATCGGTTTAAAGGGAAATAACCGGTATCTGTTTGAGAATGCACTTCGTGACAGAATTGCAGGGGTATTAAGTCCTCTGGGACATTATAATGTTACGAAGGAGCAGGGCAGGATTTTTGTGGAATGTCCGGAGGATTATGATTATGAAGAGACGGTGGAGGCGATGCAGAGGGTATTTGGAATATCGTCCATCTGTCCGGTTGTAGTCATTGACGGCTCGGACTGGGATACCCTTACAAATGGTGTGGGCAATTATGTGGAGACCATGTATCCGGACAAGAATTTTACATTCAAGGTAATGGCAAAGCGTGCCGATAAAAATTATCCGATGACCTCTCCCGAGATATGCATTGAGATGGGAGCCTATCTGCTTAGAAGATTTACGGAGCTTAAGGTGGATGTCCATGAGCCGCAGGTGTACATTACGGTTGAGGTTCGTACGAAAGCCTATGTCTATTCCATCATTATTCCGGGACTTGGCGGCATGCCCGTGGGCAGCAACGGAAAAGCAATGCTGCTGTTATCCGGCGGAATTGACAGTCCCGTAGCGGGATATATGATTTCAAAAAGAGGCGTGTCCATCGCAGCCGTATATTTTCATGCACCTCCGTATACCAGTGAAAGAGCGAAGCAGAAGGTAGTGGATTTAGCGAAAAAGATGTCCAAGTATACCGGAAGGATAAAGCTTTTTGTGGTGAATTTTACGGATATTCAGCTTTATATCTATGAGAAATGTCCCCATAATGAGCTCACAATTATCATGCGCAGATATATGATGAGAATTGCGGAGCATCTGGCACAGCAGGAGAACTGTCTTGGGCTTATAACCGGTGAGAGCATCGGCCAGGTTGCAAGTCAGACCATGCATAGTCTGGCATCGACCAATGAGGTTTGCTCCATGCCGGTGTACAGGCCGCTGATTGCCTTTGACAAGAAGGATATTGTGGAGGCCGCAAAGCAGATTGATACCTATGAGACATCCATTCTGCCATATGAGGACTGCTGCACCATATTCGTAGCAAAGCATCCTGTTATCAAGCCGAACCTTAAGGTTATCCGCAGCTCGGAAAGAAAGCTGGAGGAAAAGATTGATGAGATGGTAGAGACAGCTTTGAATACGGCAGAGATAATTGATATCGATTAAAACAAAATAGGATGAACCTGTTCACAAAAAAAGAACTGCCATATGGCAGTTCCGGTAGATAGTTTGATTAATCAACGATATATGGTTTCAGTATGGAAAGTATCTCTTCAAGATTATCCTCTCCGTGGATGTTCAAATCTATGGACTTAGATAAGTCAAGGCTGAAAATACCCATGATGGACTTTGCATCTATAACATATCTGCCTGAAACCAAATCAAAATCTGAATTAAACTTTGTAACATCATTAACGAAGGACTTTACCTTATCAATTGAATTTAAAGATATTTTAACTGTCTTCATAGCAACAAAACCTCCTTATATATCAGTATACCTCTATACTATATTTTAACAATTTAAAAGTCAATATGCAAAGTACATAAAATATAGATGGAAAAGTTGTATAGGTAGGAGAAGATATACCAAAATGGAAAGGATTACGGTATGAACAAGACGGCAGCTTTTTTAACTCTGGGCTGTAAAGTGAATTCTTACGAGACAGAAGCAATAAGAGGAATGTTTGAATCGGCAGGTTACGGGGTTGTGGATTTTAAGGATACGGCCGATGTATATATAATAAACACCTGTACGGTGACAAATATAGCGGACAGAAAATCCAGGCAGATGCTTCATCAGGCAAAAAAGAGAAACCCCGAAGCCATTATCGTAGCCGTAGGCTGTTATGTCCAGGCAGCGGAAGATGAGCTTTTGAAAGATAGCAGTGTAGACCTGGTAATAGGCAATAACAGAAAATTAGAAATTGTAAAGCTTGTGGAGAGCTTTGGACAAGAAAATGATACCAGCAGCAATATGGTAATTGACATCGGAGCAGAAACAGATTACGAGGAGCTGTCCATTATATCTGCGATGGAAAAGACCAGGGCTTTCATTAAGATACAGGATGGGTGCAACCGGTTTTGCTCCTATTGTATTATTCCCTATGTAAGAGGAAGAGTCAGAAGCAGGAATCAGGAGGATATTCTAAAAGAGATTATGCAGCTTTCCGAGGCAGGATATAAGGAATTTGTCCTGACGGGAATCCATATCTCATCCTATGGCACAGACAGGCTGGAGGCAGGAGAAGATATTTATAAGCGTATGCCCCTGGCCTCCCTGATTAAAGCCATCGGAAGGATACCGGGAATAGAAAGAATCCGGCTGGGCTCGTTGGAGCCGATGATTATAACAGAGGAATTTGTACAGGAGATTGCCGGGGTAGAGCAGTTTTGCCCTCATTTTCATCTGTCTTTGCAAAGCGGCAGCGATACGGTGCTTGGGCGGATGAACCGCAGGTATACTTCCGGAGAATACGAGGAAAAGGTGCGGATGATAAGAAGATATTTTGACAATCCTGCTTTTACGACCGATGTTATCGTCGGATTTCCCGGGGAGACAGACAAAGAGTTTGAGGAAACCCTGGAATTCGTACAAAGGATAGGTTTTTCAGATATCCATGTATTTAAATATTCCAAAAGAGCAGGAACGAAAGCGGCGAAGATGACAGACCAGATTCCCGAAGAGCGAAAGCAGCAGAGAAGTAATATTCTGATGAATGCTGCCCGGCAGATGACAACGGATTATAAATCCGGTTTTTTGGGCAGAATAGAGACAATACTGATTGAAGAAAGAATCGTTGTTGAGGGAAAAAAATATCTGACCGGACATAATGAACGGTATCTAAAGCTGGCGGTATTGTCAGAGAATGACTTGACGGATAAGGAAGATGCAATTAACAAAGTAGTGAAGGCAAGGGTAGAGAAGGATTTGACGAATGATATCTTGTTATGTACACTATAGCACAATAGTTTGCTTGCTTTGCCAATATTATTCCTGAAAAATCATCTAAAACAGGAGATATAATTTATTTATCAAATTATCTAATTGAATTTTTGGCATATATATATTAATATAGTATGTAATAGGAAGAATTTATGTTAACAGGAGCGGTAACCCTAATAGGGAAGGAAGTGATTCGATGCGAAAAGTTAGCAGTACGCAGTATTTTAAAGTGCAAAAAGATACGGAAGCAGTTGTATCCGAAGTGATTCATCAGGTATACGCCGCATTAACGGAGAAAGGATATAATCCGGTAAATCAAATCGTCGGATATGTAATGTCAGGAGACCCTACATATATAACAAGTCATAAAGGTGCCAGAAGCCTGATTATGAAAGTGGAGAGAGACGAGATTATCGAGGAATTATTGCGGTATTATATTGATAAGGAATTTGATTGAGCCGTATCGTAAGCTCAGAGGGGAATTTTATAATGAGAATCATGGGACTTGACTATGGGAGTGTGACGGTAGGCGTAGCGATAAGTGACCCGCTTCTCTTAACTGCGCAGGGAATAGAAGTCATTCATAGAAATAAGGAAAATAAGCTCAGACAGACCCTGGCAAGAATAGAGCAGCTTATAACCGAGTATGAAGTATCAAAAATTATTGTGGGATATCCTAAGCACATGAATAATTCAATTGGCGAACGGGCTGTAAAATCAGAAGAGTTCGCAGAAACTCTTCGCAGAAGGACAAACCTGGAAGTCGTTCTTTGGGATGAGAGATTGACAACGGTAGCCGCCGGGAAGGTTCTTTCAGAGGGCGGATTAGATTACAGACAGAAGGAATCGGTAATTGATAAGATTGCCGCAGTATTTATTCTTCAGGGATATCTTGACAGATTATATAACCAGGAGAATAAGAATAATAATGAATAGTAGCATGACTATATTTTGAAGGGCTTGAGATATATGGATAATAAACCGGATGAGATAATATTTATTACGGATGACAATGAAGAGGTTGTGTTTCAGGTAATAGAGAGCACCCGGCTTGGCGGGGTGGATTATCTTTTAGTATGTACAACAGATGAGGATGAAGAGGAGGCTCTTATCCTTAAGGATATTTCGAAAGATACGGATACGGAGGCAATCTATGATATCGTCGATGATGACGTGGAGTTTGCCATGGTATCGGATATTTTTAACGAATTATTGGATGATATTGAACTTTATTAAATGCATTGATATAAATTAGATGAAAATGGTGATGATAATGCCTAATAATCAGGAACAATTCAAGGCTTTACTTAGGACGAACGGACTTAAGATAACAACGCAAAGAGTAGCGATTCTTGAAGTGCTTAGCAATAGGCCGGGCGAACATCTGACAGCGGAAGAAATCTACGATTGTGTCAGACAAGACTACCCGGATATTGGTTTGGCAACTGTATATCGCACAATACAATTGTTATCGGAACTGGATCTTATTGATAAGCTCAATTTGGGTGATGGGTATGTTAGATATGAAATTGGTAAGTCAAGCCAAGAAACTCACAACCACCATCATCATCATTTGATATGCCTTGAATGTGGTAGTATTTATGCTTTTCAGGATGATCTGCTTGAGACTTTGGAAAAAAGAATAGAAGAGACTCTTGGATTTGATGTAGTGGACCATGAAGTTAAGATATATGGGCATTGCGCAAACTGCATTGCTGAGAAAGGCAAGGCGCTCTAATTAAGATATCATGCACTTAGATAATGGATAAATACTTACATAAAACCATTGGAGGTGCAATTTTTGAAAGAAAAAGAAACAACAGTATTAACAGAAAAAGAGCAGGAGGATATCAGACGATATAAAAATACTGCAGACATAACCAGAGAAAGAGCAATTAGCAGAAGGAGGAACAATATAAGCAGTAATATAAATAACAATACGAACGGCAATACCGGCAATACAAATAGTAACGCGAGCAATACAAGAGGCAAAACAAACAACAATGCAGGCAACAACGCAAATAGCAAGATAAATAGTAAGGAGAAAGTAGTTATAACAGGAAATAATAAAAAAGAGCAGGACACATCTGTCCGCAAAACAAATAAAAAAGAGCAGAATAATACAGGTACAAAAAACATTGATAAGAGCCTGGCTAATTTAAGAAGCAATACAAAAACAGTTGATACGAACGGAATTAAGGATTTAAAGGGATTAAAGATTATTCCCCTGGGCGGGCTTGAAAAGATAGGTATGAATATTACTGCAATCGAATATGAGGATACCATTATTGTAATTGATTGCGGATTATCCTTTCCCGAGGATGAGATGCTGGGAATCGATTTTATCATTCCCGATGTCACGTATCTGAAGGAAAATATTGAAAAAGTAAAAGGCTTTGTTATAACCCATGGACATGAGGACCATATCGGTGCCCTGCCCTATATATTAAAGGAAATTAATATTCCGGTATATGCGACCAGATTAACGGTGGCAATCATTGAAAATAAATTAAAGGAACACAATCTTTTAAAGACAACAAAGCGTAAGGTTATCAAATACGGTCAGTCCATCAATCTCGGATGCTTTCGGATTGAATTTGTCAGGACGAATCATAGTATTGCCGATGCGGCAGCCCTGGCAATCTTTACACCGGCGGGAATTTTATTCCACACCGGAGACTTCAAGGTAGACTACACGCCGGTATTTGGTTCTCCGATTGACCTTCAAAGAATCGGTGAGATAGGCAAGAAGGGTGTACTGGCCCTTATGTGTGACAGCACCAATGCGGAGCGTCCCGGATATACCATGTCGGAAAGCACCGTGGGTAAGACCTTTGACAGTATATTTGCAGATTATATTAAACAGAGAATTATTGTGGCAACCTTTGCTTCCAATGTGGACCGGGTTCAGCAGATTGTCAATTCGGCCGTCAAATACGGAAGAAAGGTAGTCATTGAAGGCCGCAGTATGGTAAACATCGTTACCACTGCTTCCGAGCTGGGATATATTAATATACCGGAAGGTGTATTAATTGATATCGAGCAGATGAAGAATTATACGGATGACCAGATTGTGATGATTACGACGGGAAGTCAGGGAGAATCCATGGCGGCTCTTTCGAGAATGGCTGCTTCCATTCACAGAAGGCTGTTCATTAAGCCTGGAGATGTCGTAATACTTAGCTCGACACCGATTCCCGGCAATGAAAAGTCCGTATCCCGGGTAATCAATGAATTATCCATGAAAGGGGCGAAGGTAATCTATCAGGATACCCACGTGTCAGGCCATGCCTGCCAGGAGGAGATTAAGCTGATGTATGCCCTGACGAAGCCCAAATATGCAATCCCTGTTCATGGTGAATACAGACATTTAATCCGTCATGCAGAGATTGCCCAGGCAATGGGCGTTCATAAGGACAATATATTCCTTTTGTCTTCGGGAGATGTTCTTACGATTACAGAGGATAAGGCGGCTGTTACAGATGAGGTTACGGCCCAGGGAATTCTTGTAGACGGACTTGGTGTAGGAGATGTAGGCAATATCGTGCTTCGTGACCGGCAGATGCTGTCTGAGAACGGACTTATCATCGTGGTAATGTCGCTTGAAAGAGGCAGCAATCAGATTCTTTCAGGACCGGATATTGTATCAAGAGGCTTTGTATATGTAAGAGAATCCGAGAACCTGATGGATGAAGCCAGAGAAGTGGTCGAGAGGGCATTGGATAAATGCCTCGCAAAGCAATCGATGGACTGGAATAAAATCAAGCTGGAAATAAAAGATTCACTTAACGATTATATATGGAAAAAGACAAAGAGGAACCCTATGATACTTCCTATCATTATGGAAGTGTAGATATAGAGCGGATTGAGCCTGTAAGCTATGGATACCGCTTATAACGGAAATGTCAGGAGGGGATGACATGTCATCTTCATCAACATCAATAAAAATAACTTTAAGAATATCAAGCTTTATCCTTCGATTCCTTTTGAATGTCATATTCTTTGTGCTGGTGATAGCCTTTGTAATCTATGGAAGCCGGAAGGCGTTTGATTTTACTTATCAGCTCTATGGCCCCGTATCGTTGGATGAGGAGCCTGGAAGAACGGTTCCCATCAAGATAAATAAAGGTGAATCGACGATGGATGTGGCCGCCAAGCTGGAATTAAACCGTGTTATTGCCGATAAATATTCATTTTATGTAAAGACCAAAATTCATAAGAAGGTTATCATGCCGGGAACATACCTGGTTAATTCATCCATGACATACGATGAGGTTCTCGATATTATAACGGACTATTCAAAGTCAGAGGTCCGTGAAGAAGAGGCTGAGACACCGTAAAGCGGACACAAAATAAAGGATTCGGGGTATTATGATTACACAAGAAAGAATCGCAGCATATATTAATTCTCTGGGCAGAGAGCTTCCGCCCCAGCTTTATGAGCTGGAAAAAGAAGCTGAAAAGAATAAGGTTCCAATCATAAAGAAGGAAACCCAGGGAGTCATTCGTTTTTTGTTAACCTTACAGAAACCAAAACGTATATTAGAGGTCGGAACAGCCATTGGCTTTTCCGCCCTCTTTATGAGCGAATATTCCTCCGATTGTAAGATTACGACGATTGAAAAGGTGCCTATGCGTTTGAAAGAGGCCAGAAAGAACCTGAGCAGTGAAAGCTTTCCCCAGAGGCATAAGATTAACCTGCTTGAAGGGGAGGCCGAAGAGATTCTAAGGGAGCTGGCGGAGGCAGGAGAGAAATACGATTTTATATTTCTTGATGCGGCGAAGGCGCAGTACATGAATTTTCTTCCCAATCTGATAAGGTTAACCATGCAGGGCGGACTTCTTATAACGGATAATGTCTTGCAGGACGGAACCGTGATTAATTCCAGATACAGCATTACCAGAAGAGACAGAACCATCCATACCAGGATGAGAGAGTATCTCTATGCAATCACCCATATGGATGAGCTGGATACACTGATTCTGCCTGTTGGAGACGGAATCGCACTAAGTTATTATAAAGCTTAATTCAGGTTTCAATCGTGATAGAAAGAAGGATAGGATGAGTAAGAATATAAGAAAGCCGGAGCTTTTAATTCCGGCAGGTAATCTTGAGACACTTAAGACGGCGGTTATGTATGGTGCGGATGCCATCTATATCGGCGGGGACATGTATGGACTTCGTGCAAAAGCGAAGAATTTCTCCATGGATGACATGAGAGAGGGGATTGCTTTTGCCCATGACCATGGTAAGAAGGTATATGTTACGGCCAATATCACCGCTCACAATCAGGATATGGAGGGAATCCGAAAGTATTTCAGGGAGCTTAGGGCTTTTGGTAAGGACAGGCCGGATGCCTTTATTATATCGGACCCGGGGGTATTTACGATTGCCAGAGAAGAGGCTCCGGAGATAGAGGTTCATATCAGTACCCAGGCCAATAATACGAATTACGCCACATACAGGTTCTGGCACAGCCTGGGAGCTGCGAGGGTGGTGTCTGCCAGGGAGCTTTCTCTTGAGGAGATTGCACAGCTGCGTGATAATATTCCGGAGGATATGGAGATTGAGTCTTTTGTCCATGGTGCCATGTGCATCGCCTATTCCGGAAGGTGCCTGCTGAGTAATTATTTTACGGGAAGGGATGCCAATCTTGGTGAATGCACACACTCCTGCAGATGGCGGTATCATATTGTTGAGGAAAAGAGGCCCGGTGAGTATCTTCCGATTGAGGAGGATGAAAGGGGTACCTATATCTTTAATTCCAAAGATTTGTGCATGATAGAATATATCCCCGAGATGGTCCGTGCAGGCATCGACAGCTTTAAGGTTGAGGGCAGGATGAAGACGGCACTGTATGTTGCAACCGTTGCCGGAACCTACAGGAAAGCCATCGATGATTACTTCAATAATCCGCAGCTGTATGAGAAAAATAAGCCGATGTACATGGAAGAGATAGCAAAGGGTGTAAACCGGCAATTTACGACCGGCTTTTTCTTTGGCAAGCCCAGCCATAAGGACCAGATATATGACAGCAACACGTATGATAAGGCGTATACCTATCTTGGAACGATACTCGGTGAAAGAGACGGCTTATACAATCTGGAGCAGAAGAATAAGTTCTCTGTAGGTGAAGAAATCGAGGTTATAAGTCCGGGGAAGGATATGCTTACAGCTGTCGTTAAGAGAATTACGGATGAGGACGGCAAGGATATGGAAAGCTGCCCCCACCCGCAGCAGAGTATCTATATAGACCTGGGAGAAGAGCTTAAGCCCTATGATATGTTAAGAAGAAAAGAGCTGGAATAGGAGATATCGAATAAGCTGTTTTTGAGATATACGTTGTACTTTTATTAGATGTTTTTGTCCTTTTTTAAGAAGGATAGGCACTTTATGTCATTCGGATTCATATGATAGTAATGAATCATTAGGCATTGAGGGTGCTTATCTTCGTGAAATCATTTCCAAAGCCGTTAAGCACAAAAGAAGAGACAGATTATCTGATATTATGCAAGGCAGGAGATAAAGAGGCCAGAGATAAATTAATTGAACATAATTTAAGATTAGTGGCTCATATTGTAAAGAAATACAATATGGTGGACAAGGAAACAGATGATTTAATATCAATTGGTACCATCGGACTGATTAAAGCGATTGATACCTTTGATGATGAAAAAGGGATACGCCTGGCAACCTATGCGTCCCGGTGTATCGACAATGAGCTTTTAATGATGCTAAGAAGCAATAAACGTCTTAACAAGGAAGTATATCTATATGACCCGATAGGTTCTGATAGAGAGGGCAATGAAATCAATCTGCTGGATATCCTGGAAGAAACAGATATCGATATTGCCACGAATATCATTCTGGAAGAGGATATTAAAAAATTATATTGCATTATCAGTAAGGTGCTGACGGACAGGGAACGTGAAATCATATCCCTGCGTTATGGTCTGGTTAACAAAAAAGAAGTTACCCAGAGAGAAATTGCAAACAGGCTGGGAATTTCCAGAAGCTATGTCAGCAGGATTGAAAAAAAAGCCTTAAAGAAATTAAGGGAATGTTTTGATTAATAATTGAATGATTGGATTGTATCGGACTATTGCGGGTTAATGCGATGGTCCGGTTTTATGTTGATAAGAAGCGGATTACCTCTTGACTAATTCTCAAAAGAATATTACTGTTAATTGTGCAGGTAAGCGGCAGAAATAAGCTTCACCGGCAGCAGTATTGGGAGAAAGGAAAGTGGCGTTTAATGAGTAAGCTTCTGAATCGTTCATTATACCGTAAGCTGGTGAACAGAGAGACAATCGCATATGCCGTATACGGCGTCATGACGACGGTTGTGAATTTTATCAGCTATGAGGGCTTGTACAGGCTGGGACTATCCAATTTTACAGCGAATGGGATTGCATGGGTAATTGCCGTTACCTTTGCGTATATCGTCAACAAATGGAGCGTGTTCCGTTCAAAAAGTGATACCGTTAAGGATGAGACCGTAAAGATTGTGAAATTCTACAGTGCAAGATTGTTATCTCTTGTGGTAGAGCAGCTGGGAATGCTGGTGTTTGTAGAGTATTTAGGAGTTTATCGCTGGCTTGTAAAGGGTGTATTGGCGGTTGTTGTAATTATACTTAATTATATCTTTAGTAAGCTTTATATCTTTACAAAGCCAAAGAGTAATTCGGACAAGGGTGGCAGTAAGGGAGTTTGACAGATGACATATGAGGAAGCGATGAGCTTTATAAAAGAAGCGGAGAAGCTGGGCAGTATCCCCGGACTTAAGACGATAACGGATTTGCTGGACCGGCTTGGGAACCCGCAGGACCGGCTTAGGGTAGTCCATGTGGCAGGGACCAACGGCAAGGGCTCTACAATTGCATTTTTATCAGGAATTCTTGCGGCCGCAGGCTACAGAGCAGGCATATATATCTCTCCTTCGGTCTTTTCTTACCGGGAGAAATTTCAGATTATACATGGCATTGCAGATAGCAGTGCAGAGGGTGCAGCTAAATTATATAAGGAATTTATCAGTGAAAAAGATTTATGCAAAGCACTGGATGAAATCAAGTCCGTATGTGAAGAGATGGTTAGAGACGGACAAGCCCACCCTACGTCCTTTGAGATTGAGACAGCCATGATTTTTTTATATATGGACTGGGAACAGGTGGACTTTCTGATACTGGAGACAGGGATGGGCGGCAGACTGGATGCTACCAACGTAATAAGCAGTCCGGTATGCAGTGTAATTACGCATATAAGCTATGACCATATGCATTTTCTTGGCAATACCCTGGAGCAGATAGCGAATGAAAAGGCAGGTATTATGAAACGCAATTCCTGTACAGTAACCTGCAATCAAGAGCCGGAGGTGCTTAAGGTGCTTGGCAGCAGAGCCGGGGAGCTGGGTATTTCGATGACAATTGCAGATGGGGCGAAGGCGGCGGATATCAGATACAGCCAGGAATGTACTACCTTCTCCTATCCATCGGATGGAGGCATGGAGAGGTATCAAATCGGTCAGCTTGGCAATTATCAGGTGGAGAATGCAGTGCTTGCCCTTGAGACGGCAAGAAAGATGGACATGCTGGGCTATCCGGTTCCGGCGGAGGCCATAAAGAAGGGTCTGATGCTTGCCAGATGGAAGGGCAGGTTTGAGCATATTGCAAAATCACCGGACATCTATGTTGACGGTGCACACAATATGGACGGGGCCGTCAGGCTGCAGGAATCGATAGAAATCTACTTTACAAATCGCAGATTAGTATTTATTATAGGTATATTGGCGGATAAGGATTATAAAGGCATCCTGCATATTCTGGCGCCTTTGGCAGATACGATTATTACCCTTACGCCGGATAATCACAGGGCGCTGCCCTCCGATAAGCTTGCGAAAGAAGCAAGGGCATATTGCGGCAGGGTATTTGATGAAGGGGATATCGAGAAGGCTTTAGAAAGGGCATGCGAGGAAGCAGGACTTGAGGATGTTATTATCGCTTTCGGCTCCTTGTCATTTTTGGGCAGTATGGCGAACCTCGTAAGCTTACGAAAGGAAAAAGAGAATGGATGAAATAAAAATAGAGCAGGCGGTCCGGTTGTTCCTGGAGGCAATCGGTGAAGATATAAACAGAGAGGGTCTGAAGGATACGCCCGAAAGAATCAGTAAGATGTGCAGAGAGCTTTTTGGGGGAATAGGCAGAGAGGCGGACGAACACCTGAATGTAACCTTTAATACCCAGAACAATGAGATGATACTGGAGAAGGATGTCGTGTTTTATTCTGTATGCGAGCATCATTTGGTTCCTTTTTTCGGAAAGGCACATATCGCCTATATTCCCGATGGAAAGGTAGTGGGACTTAGCAAGCTGGCAAGAACCGTAGAGACCTATTCCAAAAGGCCGCAGATTCAGGAGCAGCTTACAGCCCAGATTGCCGACGCAATTATGGAATTCCTGCAGCCCAAGGGAGTAATGGTAATAATGGAGGCAGAGCACCTTTGTATGTCGATGCGTGGTGTAAATAAGCCGGGGACAAAGACGGTGACCTACGTTTGCCGGGGAAAATTTGAAGAGGAGCCGTCGTTGCAGACGGCGGTATTTCAACTGATAAAATAATGATTTGACTGTGCCGGAGGGTACAGGCTATCGTGAAGGGTATAGGAGTTGTTTTGGACAGATGGAGAAAATCATGAAGATTGGAAGGAAAGAGTTTCCCCTGAGTAAGCGAACCTATGTGATGGGAATACTGAATGTAACACCGGATTCATTTTCAGACGGAGGGCGGCATAACCGATTGGATGCGGCAGTGGAGCGTGCCCTGCAAATGGCTGAAGAGGGAGCAGATATTATCGATATCGGAGGAGAGTCTACCCGCCCGAATTATACGATGATTTCAGAGGATGAAGAAATCGGGAGGGTTATTCCGGTAATCGAAGCCATAAGAAGAAAAACGGATATACCGATTTCGATTGATACATACAAGAGCAGCGTTGCCGATGCTGCCTGTAAGGCAGGGGCGGATATGGTTAATG
>JAEZXP010000028.1 GCA_023419655.1 Bacillota bacterium
ATTCCTATTCACAAACGTATTTTGAAAAGGTGTTTTCATCTGGAATCAATGTAAAACTTCCGATAACACTGGAATCGATGATTATTGGAAATTCAAAACTGCCTGAAGGAAGTGCGGCATGGAGTGAAAAAAGATGGAATGAGTATCGTATCACAGGTCATGCAGATGGTGGTATTTTTAATTCGCCTCATCTGGCATGGTTTGCAGAAAAAGGTCCGGAAGCAGCTATTCCTTTGGATAAATCCAGTAACGCAATCGGCCTTTGGAAAAAGGTCGGAAAACTGCTGGGAGTTTATGACCAGGAGAGAAAGGATAACTCATTCGAATCGCTCATATCAAATAATAATGAAAGTGGCTTCGGCTCCTTGCTTAATAAGTTACTTTCAAAAAATAATATGGATAAAAGCAATGCAAGGGGTAGCCTTGGAAATATCAATTATAGTCCGAGCTTTAACTTTTATGGCGGCACACCGTCTAAAGAGGATATGGTTGAAGCTGCTCGAATATCACAAGAGGAATTTAATGAAAAGATGGAACGGTGGATGCATAGAAGAGACCGCATGCAGTTTGCTTAAGGAGGTGCTGGGAATATGTCATATATAACGGTTCATGGTGATACATGGGATAAAATTGCAAAGGAAGTATACGGCAATGAAAAGCATGCTGACTTTTTAATGAAAAATAATTTTATGGCACTCGATATGTTTGTATTTCCTGAAGGGACTATCATAAGCACTCCGCAGCTCCCGAGCGAGATGAACGGAGATGTGCCCCCATGGAGGGAGTAATATGAGTGAACCGAGGGAAGCAAAAGTATCAATTCAATACAACGGAAAGAATGTGACATCAAAACTGAACGAATTCATAAAAAGCTTTAATTATACGGATGTTGCTTCAGGTGAGAGTGATTCCATATCACTCTCACTAACAAACATTGATAAGCGGTGGTTTAACCAGTGGCTCCCGGAAAAGGGAGATAGTATGAAGGCGAATATTATCACAAAGAACTGGCTAAAAGATGGGGATAGCAACACCTTTAAGTGCGGCAGCTTTACTATTGATGATTATAATTTTGGGGGTTGGCCGTCGGAGGTTGAAATCGGAGCGGTATCTATTCCGGCAACAGAAAGCTTTAAGGTTACGAAAAGAACAAAAACATGGAACTCAGCCACCATTAAATCAATTGCAAGTGAAATAGCAAAACGGGCCAAAGTATCATTTTTTTATGAAGGACCATCCATAAAAATCAATACAATAGAGCAGTCTAACCAATCAGACTGTGAATTTTTATTTAGGTTATGTGAGACGTACGGACTTGCAATGAAGATGTATGCAAATAAAATCGTTATATTTGATGAGGCAGACTATGAAAAAAAACAACATGTTGCAACAATAGATATGGCGGATGTGGATTCATGGAGCTTTAACACAACCTTGGCTAAATCTTACACCGGGGCAGAGATTACATATTCGGATGGAATAAAGGGAGAAGAATATAAAGTCAAGGTAGGTACCGGAAATAGGATATTAAAAATAAATGAAAAGGTGGATAGTATTCGGGATGCTGAGATAAAAGCGTTAGCCAGATTGCATTATGAAAATAAAAAAATGACAACGATGAAGATTACCATGAAAGCGAATCCGAAGATAATAGCATCGTCAAATATACTTATAAAAGGGTTGGGCAGACTGGACGGTAAGTATGCAGTTGATAAAGTAGGGCATACAATAGGCAGAGGCTATACCATGCAGATAGACCTTCGATTAATTTCTTTTAGCTCAGATTCAGATAATAAAGCAAAATCTTCAAAAGGCATAAAATACACAGTTAAAAAGGGTGATACACTGTGGGCTATAAGCAAGAAGTTCTTAAATACAGGAGCAAAGTATATGGAAATTTACCGTGCAAATAAAGATATTATAGAAAATGCAGCAAAGGCGCATGGGAAAGCGAATTCGGACAATGGGAATAGAATATATCCGGGAACGGTATTGACCATACCAGAGTAGGAGGGATGCAAGTGAGTAACAATATCAGAGTAGGAAAGGTATCAAGTATTGATTATGAAAAAGGAATGATTAAAGTTGTGTATGCTGACAAGGATGATTCCGTTACAAATGACCTTCCTTTTCTTACTTTTAACGGAGAGTATAAGATGCCCAATATTGATGACATGGTACTTGTCTTACATCTCTCTAACGGCTCTGCAATGGGAATCACCATGGGTACATTTTGGAATGACAAAAATAAACCAGGTGAGAGTAAAAAAGGATTATATAGAAAAGAATTCGGTCCCATACATGGCGAAGCATACATGCGGTATGATACGGATACCAAAACATTAACAATTAAGGCAGATACAATCCAATTATTACAAAAAACAGAATAAGCAATAGCTGATTAAGGAGGTGCGGCCAATGGCTCAAATAGGAAACCTCGGTAAAACAATCGTGTTCAGTACAAGCGATAAAAAGATACTTAACTTTATGGACTTTAAGCAGGAAGTGAGCGGCCGGTGGACGGTTCATGAACGAATACAAAAAAAGCCTAAAGCAGAATTTTTGGGACCGGGTCTTAGACAAATAACATTCAAAATTACTTTAGATGCCTTGCATGGTGTTAAACCCAAAAAGACACTTAAAGCGATGGAGGCTATGGTAGAGAAGGGCACGCCGGAGAAACTCATAATAGGAGGAACAAAGGTGGGAGCCAGCAGATGGACGATGACGTCAATTAGTGAAGATTGGGACATTGTAATGAATAAGGGGGAGCTTGTTAAAGCCACCGTATCCGTTACTTTGGACGAGTACGTATAATGGAGGGCTTATGATTGATACAAATAAAACAATAATATCATTTGACTACAATGGGACGATGACAGATGAGATATCAAGGAATTTATCTACTTTATATAGTACCGTCGAAGGGAGTGTTCCGCTTGACAGGTCGTTCGGATTATCATCGGAGTATATCAGTTATCCTCTTCCTGTGGCGGAAAATATGATTACTTTAGACATAGTAGAAAAGACAGAAATATACGAACCCAGGGCAGAAGTCAGAGAGGTGACCTTCGAACACGATATTGACGGACAACTGATTCCCAGAGTTCTTATCGGACGGGCTGACAACGATGAAGCAGAGGAAGGAGATGAAATATAATGTCTGATTTATTAAGACCTATTGAGAACCTGCCAGATATCAGTTTTATTGATAACATGACACTTGAAAAATTACTGGGAGAAATGATTAATGACTATTTGATTAAATATGAGGAACTGACCGGAAAGAAAATCACACTAGGGAAAGCCGATCCAAACAGACTAATTCTGTATGCCTGTACATTGCAAATATATCAAGGATACCAATTTATTGATCGTACAGGAAAGCAAAATTTGCTTAAGTATTCCTACGGAGATTTCCTTGAAAACCTGGCAGCCTTAAAAGGTATAACAAGAAACCAGGCACAGCCGGCAAAGGTAACGGTCCGGTTCACGCTCTCCGAAGTAAGAACATCCGCAATTCCCATTCCTGAGGGAACGAGAGTCGCTGCAGGTGAGGTGTACTTTGAAGCCAGAGAATACAACGAAATCTCCCCGGGAGATACCCATATGGATATAGAAATGATATGTACACAGGATGGCGAAATAGGAAATGGCTTCATAGCGGGAGAGATAACCACGCTGGTTGACCCAATCGGATACATTGAATCCGTAGAAAACATCACCGTAAGTGCTGGTGGCAGCGAGATTGAAACGGATGAGAACTTTGCAGAGAGAATATTCCTTGCACCATCCAGCTATAGTACAGCCGGTCCGGACGAAGCATATAAATACTGGGCAAAAACATACAATCAGGATATCGCCGATGTGGAGGTCACATCACCTGGTGCCAGCGAAATTGACATCCGAATAATATTGCAGGACGGAGCCATTCCCGATTCAACCATATTACAAGGGTTAGAAAACTTCTTTAAAGATAAACAGATAAAGCCCCTTACAGACCTTGTAACGGTATCGGCTCCGGACATCGTTGAGTACAGCATAGAAGCGACCTACTACATAAACAAGAGCAACACCAGTAATGCAAATACAATTCAGGCAAATGTAGAAGAAGCCGTAAGGAACTATATTGAATGGCAGAATACGCGGATTGGCAGAGACATCAATCCTTCAGAATTAATAAGAATGATGATGGCAGCGGGAGCAAAAAGAGTAGAATTGACCAATCCGATATTCACAGCAATAACAAATACATCAATTGCAAAGCTGACCTCTCAAACGATTGCATACGGGGGGATTGAAGATGATTAATTTTTATGATGCACAAATCACAGATATTCTGCCTGAAAACTTAAAAGCAGCGGCCGATGTACAGTCAGTAAGTTATGCGGTCAAAACGGCAATGCAAAAGCTCCAAAGCTATGCGGTCAGAGCAAGAATCTATTCGGCAATAGACGATTTATCAGAGGAAGTCCTCGACGTTTTAGCGGTAGAATTGCGTGCGCAATATTACAGAGAAGATATGGACCTGGCAACTAAAAAAAGCATAATAAAGAACACCTTGATATGGTTCCGATATGCAGGCACAGCATGGGCTGTTGAGAAACTAATTGAAACAATCTTCGGCACCGGAGAGGTTATAGAGTGGTTTGACTATTCCGGATTACCCGGACACTTTAAAATAGCAACAGAAAATCACTCCTTAGACGGAAGTGAACTTGAACTTTTTAATTCGATAATAGAGCATGTAAAAAGAAAAAGCTCCATATTAGACATAATAGAAATAACACTGAATGCTTCAATGGATGTCTACTATGGACTTGCGTTACATTGTGGTGAGCGCATATCTTTAAAACAGGAGGGATGATAACGTATGAGTTTTAGTACTGTATTATTTACGGACAGAGGCCGTGCCCTGCAGGCAAAAGCCATGACAGGTACTGCATTGAATTTCACTAAACTGCAAATGGGTTCAGGTTCTTTGGGAGGCCAATCTCAAATCACGCTGAGAAATCTAATAGACCCCAAGGTAACGATAAGTATATCCGAAATAACAAGAGACATAAACTATGCAACCATAAAAGGAAATTTCAGCAATGCAGACATCAGTACCGGATTTTATTGGAGGGAGCTGGGGGTATTTGCCCAGGACCCGGACTTAGGCGAGATACTTTATTGTTACGGTAATGCCGGAGCGCTGGCAGAATACATACCGCCCCAATCATCAGAGATAATAGAAAAAACGGTCTCATTATCTGTAATTGTTGGCAATGCATCACAAGTAACAGCCACGATTAATACATCCTTGGTCTTTGCAAAAATAGAAGATTTGAAGGACCTGGGAAATAATTTATCTGTGTACCAGGCAGCAGGTGGAACAGCAAATGAAATAACCCTTGCCAATGTAGAATGGATAGATGGTAAATCCATTTCGTTTATTGTGAAGAGCAATAACAGTGGATTACCAACAACAATAAACGGCAAGCCGTTATATAAACCAAAAACAACGGTTGCTCCGGCATTGATTGAAGGGAAGGCTGTAACAGTTTGGTACAATGCGGCGGGTGACCGTTTTTTTATCAAGGCTAGTGCGGAGGGAAATGCCAACGCTGGACACGTACTAGCACCTTACACATTCAGCAATGATTTAGATACAGGCATCGTTGGAACAATGAAAGATAATGGTAATCAATCTGCAACGCTGACTACGGAGGCTACAAGCAAGACGATTCCAGCGGGTTATACTTCTGGCGGCACTGTCAATATTGTCATAGAAGAAAAAGAAGCGGATGCGAATCAACATGCCCAATCCATTGTACCCTCTACCGGGAAAGTGCTTAGTAAGGTGACTGTAAAGCCTGTTAACTTTGATTCTGCCAAAGTATTAAGTGACACGGTTATAGCAGAGAAACAGGGTACGATGACTGACAACGGACCGGCAGCAGCAGAAACCATTGAGTTAAAAACTGAAGGCGCAGAATATTCCATTGCAAAAGGCTATCATAGCGGACTTAGAAAAATTAAAGCTAAGATATCCGGCCTTGTAGCAAGTGTAATTAAGCATGGCACTACCGTAGGAGGCATTACCGGAACCTTTACATCAGACGGAGATATTACGGCAGGTGATGTACTGTCAGAGAAAAAAGGATATTCTAAGGGTAACTTAATAGTTGGAAATATTCAAAAATTACCGAACCCAATATTTGACTACAATCAAAATGATGCAAAGAATTGGTATGTTACTTCAAAGAATCCTGTGATAGGGTCACCACCAATTAGTGGTAGTACTTCCAATGTAATTTCACTAGAGATTATGCCATCAGACCTTACAAAATATCTTGGAGATGTGAAGTATATAGCAGCTCCTCGTCCAAAGGCACTTGTTTTCACAGACAATGCGAATGCTATTTCGAATGATATATTAGTAAATAAAACCGCTTATGTTAATGGTGTTGGAATAACAGGTACAATGCCTGATAAAAGTAAAGAGCCAAATTTGGATGCACAGGTTTTAAATGCCAATAGTGAATGGCTATTTATAAATCCATCGAAAGGATACTACCCAGGGAATGCGACCCAAATAGGCGGATATAGGGGCGGTATAATCCTAAATGAGCCAAACTTTAAAGCTGAAAATATCAAACAGGGTGTGAACATATTTGGATTAATAGGAACACTTCCGGAAATAAAAATGGCAATGGGAAATAAGATTTATGAAGCATCTCACCTTAAGACTTATTCTATATATGGTGTAGGAAATAAGCAGTATTATTATCTGGATGTTAAGACACTTGATTTTGGGAATGATAAACCCAACCTTATCTATGCCTATCAAGGGAATTCACAGCCCTCTGGAGTAGTATATGATGGTAGACTTATCTACTTTGCAGGTAGCAGTGATTTTATTCAGGGATTGCCTGTATGCACCAGCACTGGATTTGAATTACCTGTAAATCAAACGTGGAAGTCCGATTCAAGATATAGGGAATATACATGGATAGCACTGTATATTCCAGGATGGAATTAAAAAGGAGTGTAGAAATGAATAATTTATATTTAGTGGTTTATGATATTCCAGGAAATACAATTGTCGGACTTATGACAGGTAATGTAGTTAGAGCCCGTAGGTATCCTGCATAAGTGGGTGGAGATAGCACTATTACAGTAAGGCATCCGAAAAGGGTGTTTTTTATTTTGCGGAAAGGACGGTATGCCATGCATGGATGAAGAATTAATCAAACACCGGTTAGACGTACAGGATAACAGGCTTAATGACCACGCTAAACGTATAGACCGAATAGAGATTGTACAGGCAGAAGCAAACACGATGATTAAAAATCTATGTGAAAAGATAGAATCACAGACAAAGGCAATATATTGGCTGATAGGTCTTGGAGCCACCTCTTTGATTGGGTTCTTCTTTTATGCCGTACAACAGAGCGTTTTTAGCTAATCGATTGGAAAAGGAAGATAGTCCATATGCTAAAAGCGGATGACCTGGATAGAGACCAACTTCTCTATCCAGGTCTATTTAATTTATATCCATGTTTTCGCCAGCATGGATTTGAGGGATATATTTAAGTATCGTATTAGAAAGGATGATAAAAATGAAAATTAACTGGAAACAGAAATTGACCTCCCGCAAGTTTTGGGCGGCTATAATCGGATTTACTACAGCGGTTCTGGCAGCTTTTCATGTAGATAACCTGACGATTGAGCAGGTGGTAGCAATGATTACCGCAATTTCTACTCTGATTGCTTATATTATCGGGGAAGGACTTGTTGACAGCGCACGGATTCATAAGGAAGATGCCAATGACTAAACTAACGGGAAAAGGACTTGCCGACCATTGCGAATCCAAGCTGGGAACTCCATATGTATATGGAGCGAAGGGGGCGGATGGTCCGCTTACACAGTCAAGATTAAATAGTCTGGCTATAGCATATTCGGATATGTTCAGTAATCTATATATTACGAAAGCGAGGCGGTTTGTAGGACGGGTATGTACCGATTGTTCCGGATTGATTTCGTGGTATACGGGTAAGAACATGGGGTCATATCAAATGTATGCTTCTGCCTATACCAGACTTCCAATTAAGGAGATAGATAAATTTGCCCCGGGTGTTGTGCTTTGGAGGCCCGGACATGTAGCTGTTTATTTAGGTGACGGCAAGTATACTGAAATTGAAGCGAAGGGTATCGATTATGGTACAGTCAGGGATGATGCAAGAAAGAGGGGCTTCCAATATGGTCTTACCTTTAAGGAAATAGATTATACATATGACGAGAGAGTACAAGGTACATGGAAGGGTAAGAATCCGTATAAAGAGCCTGCCCGGACAATCTTTTATGACCGGGTTAACAAAGAGGTTGTATGTACGGGTGATGATGTAAAGTGGGTACAGTGGGAACGGGTAGAGGCAGGATTCGATATCGAAATTGACGGCCGGTGCGGTCCAGCCACGAATAAAGCGATTCGAGAATTCCAACAAAGCTGTAAGATTAAGGTTGATGGCCGGTGCGGCCCAGATACGAGAAAGCATCTTAAAATTAATTAACGGTGGCTTCGCTATGTAACCGTAGACACATAAAAAAGGCGGGTTTCAGTGCGCCCGCCTTAAAGTCTGAAGTGAGAGGCTAAAATCTCTCCTTCGACGACAGCTATCATGTTCTTGTTCCCAAAGAATCCTTTCTGCTTGTGCCACATCCGCAGGTGCCAACACTTAGCGAATTACTTTTTCCACAGTTCGTGCATTTCCAAAAGTTCTTATCAGGGTTATTTTCCTCGTTTGAAAAAGCCGGCATGGTCCACTTATTATTTGACTTATCTTGAAGTGTAGAAATGTTCGGTTTTTCATTAATTCTGTCAGGATTCGTTATACTTTTCTTAATTATATATAGATATTCAAGAATTTCACCCAAACCATATAAAAAAATACATACAATGCCGGAGGAAATCCATAAGCCAAGCAAAACACTTATGTATTCAACTTTATCGGTCTTTTTGTCAGTCAGGTCGGAAGTGTATTTATATTCTGTTATGGTAATCGTTGTGCTAAGTTTTTTAGCTATTGGAAAAGACCCGATAATTACGATAATAAACAATACAATTGCCAGTTTTCTTATAAAATCTGCAAATCTCATATTCATTCATCCTCCTTAGAAAAATTATCCCATATAGAATGGCTTCTTTCTGTTGTATACAGAATGATGGGTATTATAGATTCAGCCCCATACACAATCACGTCTCTTCATGGTGTGTACAAGGCTGTAAAATTATAGTAGCACAATATGTCAAAAACAGCAAGTAAAACGCAGTTAATGTCAGTTGCAATTTCGCCTGATAGTGGATAGTAGGATTGGTCAGTTTTTTGACCGTTAAAGATATCCTATTATTCAATGAAATATTTCATAATATCAAACTGTGAATTAATAATTAGCCAAAGCTGTGTATTATATACCGTTATTGTCCATATGCCGGTTCCGTTTAAATCATATTCAAGTACAAGCTCCAGCAGGGCCTCTATACTTCTGGCATCGATAAACCATACGATATGCTCCGTATGGTACATACCACCGGTGGTATAATTGAAAAAAGGTGTCTGGGAGACCTCATCAAATTGAATGATTGCACCTTCATTACTGGCGAGGGAAATAGCGCTGTCATAGGTTAGGGAGCGTACACTGGAAATACCGGCTATAAACGGAAGTTCCCAGTCATATCCTATGGTTGATAATCCTATACCTAATTTATAAGAAGGAATAACATTATTAATATAGCTAAGATATAGTCTCATGTTATTAATGGAGCTTATTGGCGACGGGGGATTAACAGTTACAGCCCATTCATAATTCATGAAGATGATATTATCGGCCAGATTGCCTAAAGCGGTGTAATCGATTCTTTCAAAGACAACCTCTTCCCCTGTAACGATTATATTGGGATTAATTGTTGCAAATACGAGAAATCCTTCGGCCTTTATTTTACTTGCTATTCTTGTATAGGCATGTTCGATATAGGGCAAATTCGTGTAATTTATAAATTCAAATGAAATGTTTATTCCGAAGAATCCCTTCTCTCTTAATATACGAAGAGCATTTTCGGTAAGCCTGTCTTGGCTTTCCTCACTAAGCAGCAAATCATATGCAACACCATAATTTGATTCCCCCTGAAGTGTCAGTGTTGTCAGGAACATTAAAGGCACAACATGATATCCCTTAGCAATCTGAATAAACTCAGAATCATCATAATAGGAGGTTATATCGCCATTGTCACTGATGGTATAATTTACGACAGAAAGATAGGTCAGATACGGCAAGGTCTTTCTAAGAATTCTTTTTTTGACATAAGGAAACGCAATACCATGGGTAGCAATGGTTCCTATCTTTTCATAGCTTATGACAAGTATGTCTCCGGGAAAAAGATAATCTCTGTCAGCCAGATATGGATTGTTCTGAAGCAATTGCATGACAGTAACACCATGAGCGACGGCAATATCATACAAATTATCGCCTTCCTTAACCGTATAAGTAAGTTCCGGAAAAACAATCACAATTGTCTGGCCTATGACCAAGCGGTTTGCATTGATAAGCCCGTTATCCTGAATAAGAACCGTTTCCGAAACACCATAGTATGCCGCAATCGATTGTATGGTGTCCCCCTGTTGTACCACATGTATAATCATAGCTAACTCCAAAATCAGTTATATTATTAATATATGACGGGATAGCTGATTATTTCCAGCAAAGTTCTTCTGGATAAAAATAAGTATTGACGAGAAAATGAAACCATAGTATACTTTGTCCATTAAAAGCGTCAAAGCGTCAAAGCGATAAAGTAAAGAAAATTAGCAATCATAACAAAAAGAGGAGAGAGATGTACATGCATTATGTACAGGAACGGAGGCAAAAATGAAATTAAAAAAAATATTAGTCGGACTGCTCACGGTGGTTATGGCAGGAGGATTGCTGAGTGGATGCGGTCAAAAGGAAAAAGTGTATAAGATAGGTGTGAATCAGCTTACCAGGCATGATGCACTGGATGCAACCTATCGTGGTTTTGTGGATGCACTTAAGGATGCAGGATACATAGATGGTGAGAATATTAAAATTGATTATCAAAACGCTCAGAATGACCAGTCAACCCTTAATACAATCGCAACAAAGCTTATTAATGACGGCAGTGATTTGATATTGGCCATTGCTACCCCTTCTGCCCAGGCAGTTGCCAATGCTACGAAAGATATACCGATTCTTATAACAGCGGTAACCGACCCGGCAGATGCCGGCCTTGTTCAATCGAATAGCGCACCCGGCGGCAACGTATCCGGCACCTCAGACCTTACACCGGTAAAATTGCAGATGGAGCTGTTAAAACAGCTTATTCCGGATGCCAAGCAAGTCGCAGTTTTGTATAGCTCCAGTGAAAGCAATTCAAAAATTCAGGTTGAAATGGCAAAAGAGGCAGCCGCTGAACTTGGCTTAGAGGTGGTGGAAGCAACTGTTTCGAATACAAATGAAATTGAACAGGTGGTTCAGTCTCTTGTAGGAAAGGTAGATGCAATTTATGCTCCAACGGACAATACGATTGCATCCGGTATGCCGACCGTCGCAATGGTTGCCAACGCAAACGGTATTCCTATTATATGCGGTGAAGAAGGAATGGTAGGCAAGGGAGGACTTGCAACCTACGGTATTGATTATTATAAGCTGGGAAGAATGACGGGTGAACAGGCTGTCAAAATCATAAAGAAAGAAGCTACAACAGCAACGATGCCGATTGAATATCTTCCGGATGAAGAATATTCTCTGACCATCAATAAAGAAGTGGCAGAGCAGTTAGGAATAGAGATTCCTCAGGAGCTTTTATCAGAATAAGGATATATCAGAACAAGTTTATGGCATCTTCTGATTGCTAACATGGAAAGGGGCCGTTGCAAAATGGTACCGGGTACACAGGTATAACCGGGTTCATTTTGTAATGGCCCCTAATGAATTCTTAAAAAAAGGGGTTGCTTATACACCCGGTTTAATATTAAAATATAATAATTAACAACGAAAGGATTGAAAATAAATGGACGTACTTTTGTCTATATATGGAGCATCTGCCCAGGGCTTAACGTGGACGATATTTGCACTGGGAGTCTTTATAACATTTCGAATTTTAAATTATGCCGACCTCACCTGTGAGGGAAGCTTTGCATTGGGCGGGAGTATCAGTTCAGTCTTTGTCGTTGTCTTGAACTGGAACCCGTATATAAGTCTGATTGTATCTCTGCTGGCGGGAATGGCGGCGGGAACGGTAACAGGACTTTTGCATACAAAGCTTAAGATACCCTCCATTCTGTCCGGTATACTAACGATGATAGGATTATATTCCATCAATCTCAGAATTATGGGACAGGCAAATACCTCTCTTGTCGGTAACAAAACCATGGTGTCCTTGATTAAAGATAAGCTTCCTTCTGCCGCTGAACTGGGGGTCAAGGATATTGTTATCCAGACAGGAGTGGTTATGGTACTCGGTCTGGTGTTTTCACTGGTAGCCATCGCCTTTCTTTACTGGTTTTTTGGTACGGAGATAGGCAGCTGCATAAGAGCCACCGGCAATAATGATACCATGGTAAGGGCTCAGGGCGTCAACACCGATATGACGAAGATAGCCGGGCTTGCAATCAGCAATGGATTTATTGCTTTGGCAGGAGCGCTGGTAACCCAGACACAAGGATATGCGGATGTAGGAATGGGGCAGGGAGCAATCGTTATAGGCCTGGCATCCATTGTTATAGGTGAGGTTCTGATATTTAAGGCAAAGAATTTTGCCGTAAAGCTGATGTCAATTATGTGCGGCTCAATTATATACAGGATAATCATAGCCCTTGTACTTCGCTTGGGACTGGATACCAACGACATGAAGCTGTTTACAGCCATCGTAGTGGCGGCGGCTTTATCCATCCCTGCGCTGTTAAAGAATAAGCCTTTATTCGCACGGAAGGAGGCTCGAAAATAATGTTAAAGCTGGAGAATATATATAAAACCTTTAATGTGAATACCGCCAATGAAAAACGGGTTATTAACGGACTTTCCCTGCATTTGAAGGAGGGGGATTTTGTTACCGTTATCGGAGGAAACGGTGCCGGAAAGTCGACAATACTAAATCTTATTGCAGGAGTATATCCGCCGGATAGCGGCACGATATTGCTGGATGGGGAGGAAGTAACCCACCTTCCGGAGTACAAAAGAGCCGCATATCTGGGCAGAGTGTTCCAGGACCCGATGATGGGAACGGCATCAAATATGGAGATTCAGGAGAATCTGGCCCTGGCTTACCGAAGAGGAAAAGGCAGAGGACTGAGATGGGGAATTACCAAGGAAGAGAAACGGTTGTATATGGAGAAGCTAAAGAGCTTCGACCTGGGGCTGGAGACGAGGATGAGCACAAAGGTCGGGCTTCTTTCCGGGGGCCAGAGGCAGGCATTGACACTGCTTATGGCTACTTTACAGCGCCCTAAGCTTCTGCTTTTGGATGAACATACGGCGGCGCTGGACCCAAAGACAGCGGAGAGAGTACTTGAACTGACACAGCAGATTGTGTCAACCAATAACCTTACCTCGCTTATGGTAACCCATAATATGAAGCATGCTATCATGTATGGCAACCGGTTAATTATGATGTATGAAGGAAATATAATATTTGATGTAAGCGGAGAAGAAAAGAGCAGACTAAAGGTTGCGGATTTACTCCAAAAATTTGAAAGCGTCAGCCAGGGCAGTTTTGCAAATGACAGAATGATTCTATCATAGATTTTCTTAAGAAAGCGGTGCAATATAAGACGAATGAATATGTAAAGCTGAGATTTATGATGTGATATAAAACAGGGCTTGATATATATACAAAAATATACTAATATATATATACTAATATATACGTATTCAGTAAAATTATATAAAAAATATATTGTTTTTTGATAGAAAATATTATATTATATAGTAAATAAGCACTATTTGTTTTGTTTATTTACTGTATGGCGGGACATAATTTCAAAACGAGGAGAATGCTGCGTGTTTTTCAATGGAAGAAAAACAATAGGTGTATTTATATCACAAGTGAATGCAGAATTTCAGGAGCGTCTAAGCAGGGGGATATCCATTCGGGCTCAGGAGCTTGATTATAATGTGGTTTTCTTTACGAATTTCGGCGGCTATGGGCAGAATGAATATGATATGGGCGAGAGTAAAATCGCAGACTTACCAAGCTATGAGGACCTGGACGGCATTATTATTGCACCGGACACGATAGCCGTTCAAGGGCTGGAGCAGAAAATCAGGGACCATATCCGTACAAGAAGTAAATGCCCTGTCGTCAGTGTAAGAAGAAAAATCGACGAATATTATAATGTATTAGTTAATGATGAAACGATACTGGAGGGTATTTTAAGGCATTTCATTGAACACCATGGATTCACCCGCTTGAACTTTTTGGCAGGACCGAAGGGATTTCCTGATTCGGATAAAAGGTTAAACTGTTATAAAAGGATTTTATCAGAACATAATATTCCGATAGAAGAAGACCGAATTTTCTACGGAGACTTCTGGAAGAGAAAAGGCATAGAGGCCGTGGATGTCTGGCTGTCAGGCTCTCTTTCGATGCCGCAGGCAATTATCTGTGCCAATGATTATATGGCGATTACAGTAGCAGGGGCACTGGAGAACAGGGGAATATCCGTACCGGAAGTAATTGCGTTATCGGGCTGCGATAATTTGGTTGATGCGGCAGAGCATAGCCCTACCTTAACAACGGTTGATATCCCTACCGTTGACATGGGTATGGAGGCGGTTGATAAAATTGACCGTATTAACAGGGGTCTTGAGGAAGAGAAGATTTCATATATAAAGGTAAAAACCGTAATCAGAGAATCCTGCGGCTGTGAATACAATACGGACAAAGAAAAGAAGGAACGAAATAAATATTTCAGAATGACGGAGACCTTGCAAAGAGAAGTCGCAAGAAATGCGTTCATGTCTTCTGATTTAACAGGAATAACAAGGCTGGAAGAGATTAATCAGAAGCTATTCCATTATGTATATGAGAATAACGGCTTTACAGATTTTTATATGTGCCTGTTTGCAGACTGGCACAGTATCGGAGAGGATGACGTAAGGGCCTACAATCCGGATGAAGAGATGATTATGGAGGTAGGAACCAAAAACCGTGAGGGGTATACCCGGCAGCATTTTGCAAGAAAGAATCTGATTCCGCCCCGGTTTGTGGATGACAAGCCGCTGATATATTATGTGTCGATATTGCATCACCAGAGGGTGATTTTTGGGTATGTGGCAATTGCTTTTGAAAAAATCCAGACATATATGGCAACTTTCCAGGCGTGGATGATAAATGTCAGTAATGCGCTGGAGAATGTCAGGGTACATAGCCGGCTGAACCATCTTGTATATAGGCTGGAGGATATGTATATCCGGGATGAGTTAACCGGGCTATATAACAGGAGAGGAATGGAGACGCTCGGAGAGAAATATTTAAAGCAGGCTGTAGAAAAGGATGTCTCCATC
>JAEZXP010000059.1 GCA_023419655.1 Bacillota bacterium
GTTCCTATGTAGTTGGTGCGGCAGCAGCAATTTTGACAACCTCAGGTGATGAAAAGACAAATGCCGAACATACAATTGGTTTTGTAGGCGGCGGTCAGAACACAGCGATAGAGGATTTCCTTGTTGGTTATATCGAAGGTGCTAAAGCAGTAGACCCGGATATCAAGGTTTTAATTTCTTACATCGGCAGCTTCTCTGATGCTGCGAAGGGTAAAGAGCTGGCGATGGCCCAGATTGACCAGGGAGCAGATGTTGTGTTTGCAGTTGCAGGCGGTGCCGGTCTTGGCGTATTGGACGGAGCTGCTGAAAAGAATGTATATTCAATCGGCGTAGACGGTGACCAGTATGAAATCTTAAAAGGGGATGACCCGAAGATGGCAGCTGCGATTGCTACCTCTATGCAGAAGAAATGTGATAATACCGTTTATAACTGTGTAAGCGGCGCATTGGAAGGTACGCTGGCTTTTGGAACATATGATAAGCTGGGTCTGGCTGACGGTGTGGTTGGTGCAGCTGATAATGAGAACTTCCGTTCGATTTTCACTGAAGCACAGATTACTCAGTTAAAAGATATTGAGGGTAAGGTTTCCTCTGGTGAAATAACTGTATTTACAGCGATTGGTGCAGATAATGAATCCATCCAGGCAATAAAGGATAGTGTTCAGTAAGATGGAATATTTTGACTGCCGCAGTTGAAAGGAAATCTGCGGTAGTCTTTTTTCCTATAAGATAGGAACATTTCGACCGCTTAATGTGGTAAGGAAGAGAGAACGGGAGGAATATGGGATGGAACAAAATATCCTGGTAATGGAAAACATTACAAAGGTCTATTCAAATGGCTTTGTAGCCAATAAGAATATAAACTTTTCTGTCCACGAAGGTGAAATTCATGCGCTGGTAGGTGAGAATGGAGCCGGTAAAAGTACATTGATGAAGATGCTGTTTGGTTCTGAGAGACCGGATGAAGGCAGAATACTTCTTCATGGTCAGGAAATAAATGTAGAGAATCCTACAGTAGCTATAAATTATGGAATTGGAATGGTGCATCAGCACTTTATGCTTGTGCCGTCTTTGACAGTGGCAGACAATCTGGTGATAGGAATGGAGCCAAAGAAAAAAGGTCTGTATGATATTGCAAAGGCTGAGGAAATCGCAAGAGAATCTTCGGCAAAATATAATTTCCAGGTAGACCCCAAGGCAAGAATAAGAGATTTATCCGTAGGAAAAAAGCAAAAGGTTGAAATCTTGAAAGCTCTTGTCAGAGGAGCAAAAATACTGATTTTAGATGAGCCGACTGCCGTCCTTACTCCCCAGGAGACAAAGGAATTATTTGTGGAGCTAAAGCAATTAAAGGAGCAGGGATATACGGTAATCTTTATATCGCATAAGTTGAATGAAGTAACGGAACTGTGTGACCGCGTTACCGTCTTGCGGGCAGGTAAAATGATAGGTGTTGAAAATATAGAGAATATAACCGAGCAAGGCATCTCCCGTATGATGGTGGGACGTGATGTTCGTTTGAATATTGAAAAAGATAAGGCTGTTGCAAAAGAGACGGTTCTTAAGGTTGCGAATATCAACAAGATGAACTTTCTGGGCAAGCAGGTTTTAAATGATGTGTCCTTTACTATACCCGGGGGAGTAATCCTTGGTATTGCCGGTGTGGAAGGCAACGGACAAAGTGAAATTTCTGAAATCATCTCCGGTATGGACCAGAACTATTCAGGAAATGTATCGATAAACGGACAGGATATCCGGCACATGGATGTTCGTAAAATCCGTGAAAATGGTGTGGCACATATTTCAGAGGACCGTATGACGTACGGAATCGTCGGAGACGGCAGTATATCTGAAAATATAATTTCTGACCGTTATTATAAGAAGAACTTCCAGAAGGGACCCTTATTGAATCAGAAAAAGATTGACGAGCTGGTAAGTGACCTGATTGTTAAGTTCAATATAAAATGTGACGGAAAGGACCAGCCGATAAGGATGCTTTCCGGAGGTAATATGCAGAAGGTGGTTGCCGCCAGGGAATTTACCAGTGAAGCGGATTTGATTATTGCCAACCAGCCGACCCGTGGAATCGATATCGGCGCCAGCATGTTCCTTCGTAACAAGCTGGTTGAATTAAGAGATGCCGGTGCCGCAATTTTGCTGATTTCGGCTGATTTAAGTGAGGTAATGGAGGTCAGTGACCGGCTGATTGTTATGAGTGAAGGAAGGATATCCGCTTATTATGAAGACGCCTCCACGGTTACGGAGGATGAGATGGGACTTTATATGTTGGGTCTTAAGCAAATGAAACCGGAAGAGATTAGGAGGGCATCCAGTGAAAAATAAAAATATTGAAAAAATGTTTAAAGTTTATCGAACCCTTCTTGCCGTTGGTATAGCCATCGCTATCGCATTTGCAATTATTTTCTTTATCAGTGATAATCCGCTGGAGACAATTAAGAGCTTCGTTTTAGGACCGCTCACCTCCAAACGCAGAATCGGTAATATATTCACGAACCTTATTCCGATGCTGTTCGTGGGCTCCGGTGTGTGCCTGATTTTTTCCGCCAATCAGACGAATATGGCGGTGGAAGGAGGATTTTTCGTAGGTGCCATGCTTGCAAGCGTTGTCGCCACCACGATAAAATTACCGGCAGGCATTCATTTGATAGTATGCCTTATCGCCGGTGGTGCTGCCGGTGCAATCGCCTGCCTGATTCCTGCATTTTTATTTGTAAAGTTTAATGCAAAGCCGGTGGTAAGCTCCATTATGGTTAATAATGCATGCCTGTATGTCGGTTTGTTCGTTATAAACCATCTTATCCGTGACCCGGCTGCGGGATTCCTGGCATCCTATAAGTTTGCAAGTACATCCCGTATCGGAAATATGGTTTCCGGCACAGGTGTTCACTATGGTATATTAATCGGTATAGCAGTACTTATCCTTACTTACCTGTATCTGAATAAGAGCAAGGCAGGGTATGAGATTCGTACCGTAGGCCGTAATGTGGATTTTGCAAAATATTCCGGCATAAACGTGAACCGTGTTATTACAAAGGCACAATTGCTGGGCGGAATCCTGGCAGGTGTAGGCGGAGCCGTAGAGGTACTGGGTATGTACCCGAGATTTCAGTATCAGGCACTGACGAATAATGGCTTTGACGGAATTATGATTGGAATCATGGCAGGATACAATCCGAAGATGCTGCCGCTGGCCGCCTTGTTCCTGGCGTATATCAGAACCGGAGCGGACAGCATGCAAAGAACCAGTGACGTACCTGTTGAATTGGCAAATATTATGATTTCTGTCATTGTTATTATGATTGTTGCAGAGAAATTCTTATATAAGATGAAGCATAAACGTATCGTGGCAGCGGCTAGTAGAGAGCTGGAAGGAAAGGAGGCGTAATATAAATGGATAAGATTTTATCGGCAATTTTTACCCCTGCATTTCTGTTCTCAGTAATCCGTGTATCAACTCCCCTGATTTTTGGGTCCATGGCTGCACTGATTTGTAACAGGGGAGGAATGCTCCATATTGCATTCGAGGGGATTATGCTGTCCGCAGCCTTCTTCGGAATGCTGATAAGTGCATGGACACAAAATATTGTTTTGGGAATTATAGGAGCAGTTGTAGGCGGACTTTTAATATCCATGCTGTTGGGATATTTTAACCTTGTATTGAATTCGGACCGGACATTAACCGGTATAGCATTGAATACATTTGCTTCGGCAGGTACAATCTTTGCCCTGTATCTTCTGGTTAAGGATAAAGGCACCTCACGCTCTCTGCCTTCTCTGGTCGTTCCTAATATTGAGATACCGGTTATCAAGAACATTCCTGTATTAGGACCGGCTATATCAGGCCATAATGCATTGACCTACGTGGCTTTTATTGCAGTGATTATTACGTATATACTTGTTTTTCGGACACCATTGGGACTGCGTATCCGTACGGTTGGCGAAAGTCCCGATGCGGCTACTTCAGTAGGTATCAATGTTATGAAGGTACGCTTTACCACCTTGGCTATCAGTGCTGTCATTGCCTCCCTGGCCGGAGCATATATGTCCATGGGATATCTAAGCTGGTTTTCCAGAGATATGATGGCAGGCCGCGGCTTCATGTCCATTGCCGCTCAGAATCTGGGAGTTGCACTTCCTCTGCCGAGCTTTTTGGCCTCCGTTGGTTTCGGAGCGGTAACCGCTTTGGCGAACGTCCTGCAGACACTGAATATGCCTTCTGAAATTATTCAGTCACTGCCCTATGTTGCCACGCTGATTGGACTGGGTCTCTTTGGATACATCGGAGATTTAAGCAAACGGAAACGCTCAAAGGTTGGATTAAAGGTTGCTAAGGTGAAGGAAGGGGAATCGGCATGATTTTGAGTCATTGCAATTTTTACTCAAAAGTCCTTCATAACCATGTGGACGTGAATGTTCTTATTCCGACGATGCCTGACAATGATTACTTTACCCATGATTTGGACGAGATATATGGAGAAAGGAATATCCCTGTATTGTATCTGCTTCATGGGGCGCTGGACGACTATACCATGTGGCTGCGTCATACGAACATAGAGCGTTATGCCGAGGAAGCGGGTATTGCAGTTGTAATGCCCTCCGGTCAGAATGGTTTTTATTCCAATGCAATCCATGGACTGAATTATTTTGATTATATAACAGAGGAATTACCCCGATTGATTGAATATACATTTCCGGTATCCCGTGACAGAGAACACCGCTATATTGCAGGACCATCCATGGGCGGATACGGAGCTGCAAAATGCGGCCTTGGCAGACCGGACCTGTACCGTGCATTCGCAGACCTCTCAGGAGCAGTAGACCCGGAAAAGCTGGAACCTCTGATGACACAGATGGGCTTTGGATTTTTTAGATATGATTTGATATTCGGAGGCAGTGATAAAGTAACGGGCAGCAAGGATGACCTGAAGGTTATGGCTGAAAACTGCAGAGAATACGATAAAAAACCCTATGCCTTCATTACATGCGGTGAAGAGGATACGAATAATTACGAAATGAATTTCGAATTATACGAAAAACTGAAGAGCTGTGGCTTTGAGACGGAGTTTTTTGGCGGTCATGGATATCATGATTGGATATACTGGGACAAATGCATTGACATGTTTATTAAAAACATTAAGAAGATACGCGAATAAGTTGCGGACTTTTGAGTTTAATCCGCTTATTCACGTAAATTTATGATATAATGAACGCTAAAGCGTTCATATGGCAAGTTACTTCGTAACTTGAATATGTCCTGGAAAACGGACAGAATTATGATATAATGTATACGAATAAGTGGATTCGTCCATACGTGAAATTAATCCGCGTTCGTATAAAAGCTTGTGGGAGGCTGCTGTGTATGTCAAATAATAATGAAAAACCGGGAAAAGGTAATGGCACGAAGAGCAATATGTATGTTAACCAGGCATCGGATATTGCATATGAATATATCGTTGATAAAATCAGGCAGGGACAGTGGAAGCCCGGCGATAAGATAGCGACGGAGACACAATTGGTAGAGATGATTGGAGTCAGCAGAATCGCAATCCGAAACGCAATCGAAAGATTGGTTACGCTGTCTGTTTTAAATAAGATTCAGGGCTCCGGCACCTATGTTGAGAAGATAGAAAATATGTCCATAATGAGTGCCCATATATTTAGCCTTGACGAAGATTTTGTCCTCAAAATACTGGAATTTCGAAAAATGTTTGATTCCTATAATATAGAATTATTTATCGAGCATGCCACCGACGAAGATATAAAAGAACTGGAGCATAATTATGTGGAAATGATTGCTGCCAAGGATGATATGCTGCAATTTCATCAATTGGATAACAGCTTTCATGATATCATTGCCATCGGTACCCGAAATCCTCTAATTATACAGATATCCAGAATCTTCATGGATGTGTTTGAAGAGAATCAAAAGATGATGTACCATAGTACCGGACCGGCAAGTGCAATATACTACCATGGAAAAATGATAGAGGCGATAAAGGAGCGTAATTCCGAGATTGCCTCCATTTATGCCAGGGTAGCGATTGAGAAGTCAATTAAGAACCTATCTTCCCGAACAGACCGTGATACGAAAGGAGAATGATTTATGGGAAATGTAACAACGACGCAGGCTACTTACGATATTTTAACATCAAAGCGTTTAACATATAAGCAAAAGCTGATTCAGTTGGCGAAACAGGCGGAAAATAGTCTGGATGTTTTGAAAATACCTGAAAAATTCGCAAAGTATTATGAAACCCGTGCACTTTGCGATATGGAAGAGGGGAATGCTCCCTATCGTCCCCGTTATGTTATGGTGGACTTTGAGCGTTTCATGAAGCAGGGAAGTGAATTCTTAAAGATTTCTCCTCCCCAAACCCTGGATGAGGCAATCTTTGCGCTGCTTACCCTTTATTCCCATGTACCTTCAATTACAACGATGCCCGTCTATATAGGTGATTTGGATTCCTTGCTGGACCCTTTCCTTGACGGACTCAGTGATGATGAGGTTAAAGCCAAATTCAAATTATTTCTTAATTATATTGACCGCACGATTGCGGATGGATATTGCCATGCCAATCTGGGACCCAGGGATTTAAGAGCTACCCGTCTTTTTCTTGAATGTGAACAGGAGCTGCAAAATGCGGTGCCTAATTTTACGATGAAGTATGACATGGATATTACTCCCGATGATTTAATGGAAAAAGCCATAAGCTGTGCCCTTACCTGCGCCAATCCGGCAATTGCAAACCATAAGGCACATAAGTCCACTTATTGGGACTACGGCGTATCCAGCTGTTACAATGTATTGCCTCTTCGGGGCGGTTCTTATATTCTGTCCCGTGTGGTGATTCCCCGTCTTGCCAGGATGGCAGAAAGCACCGAACATTTTCTGAACGAAGTTTTGCCGGAGGCTTTACAGGGGCTTGGCGAATACATGGATGAAAGAGTCCGTTTTCTGGTTGAGGAATCAGGATTCTTTGAAAGCTCCTTTTTAGTAAAAGAAGGGCTGATTGAAAGAGAAAACTTTACAGGCATGTTCGGTATCGCGGGATTATGCGACGGGGTGAATTATCTGCTTCATGACAGCGGCAAGCGATATGGAAGTGACCGGGAAGCCGATGACCTGGCAGAACAGATAGTAAAGATTATCTCTGACTTTGTTAGCAATTATCCGGCAAAATACTGTGAAGTATCCGGAGGACGTTATTATCTCCATGCCCAGGCAGGCCTTTCAACGGACCATGGGGTTACCTCCGGCATCCGTATCGTTGTGGGAGATGAGCCTGAGAATATTGCAGACCATTTAAGACACAGTGCAAGATTCCACAAGTATTTTCCTACAGGCTGCTCAGACATCTTCCCGTTTGAGAGTACGACAAAAAATAATCCGGCGGCAGTGCTGGATATCATAAAGGGTGCTTTCTCTATTGGGGACAAGTACATGGCCATCTATCAGTCGGACGGTGATTTGGTGCGTATTACAGGCTATCTTGCCAAGAGAAGCGATATCGAAAAATATGATAAAGGTGAAGTGGTGCTTCAGGATACGGTTCAGAACGGAAGCGCCAACTACAAGTTAAACCGCCTTCATGAAAGAAAGGTTCGCTCTGATGCTTAAAGCACCGGTTAATAAAATCATCGACCATACGACGGTGGACGGTCCCGGAAACCGCACGGCAATATTTTTGCAGGGATGTAATATCAAGTGTAAATATTGCCATAACCCTGAGACGCAGAATCTGTGCAATCATTGCCAGGCCTGTGTAAAAACCTGTCCGGCGGGGGCCCTGACTGTAGCAGAGGGAAAGGTAATATGGAATATAAAAAAATGTGCCGGATGCGATACCTGCATAAAGACCTGCCCGCATTACAGTTCTCCTAAAATAGCTGAAATGACAGTGGATGAGGTATTTGAACGAATCAAAGTCAATATGCCGTTCATTCGGGGAATTACCGTCTCCGGGGGAGAATGCTCCTTATATCTGCCCTTTCTGCGGGAATTATTTACGAAGTGTAAAAGTATCGGGCTTACCTGCCTTATGGACTGCAACGGAACCATACCCATATGGAATGACCCGGTGCTGAAGGTATGTGATGGCGTCATGCTTGATGTAAAGGCCTGGTCTTCTGAGAAATTTCAAAAGCTGACCGGGGCGGATAACACAGTGGTAAAAGAAAATCTTCTCCGTCTGTCTGACATGAACAAGCTGGAAGAAATTCGCATCGTATGCCTTGATAATTATGTCGATGCAGAAGATACGATAGAAGGAATTGCTGCTTCGGTATCGCAGCAAACCAGAGAGAATGTGCTTCTTAAACTGATTCGTTTTCGTAATTTCGGCGTAAAAGGAGAACTAAAGACAACAGAAGCTCCTTCTGCGGAGTATATGGAGCGGTTAAAACAGATTGCCGCAGAACATGGCTTTGGTAAGATACGAATTGTATAAATGAATTCTCTTATATAACAGAAATAGAATATACCTTGCTGTATCACCTGGGCTGCTGCTTTACGTTCTCGTTAAAGCGGCAGCCCCGATTTGAAGATAAGAGTGATAGGGGAAACCCATTCAAAGAGAGATATTTTTGAAGAATATGAAACTTTTTCTTATCTCTGTCGTCTATTATATGAAAGATAGATGTAAGATACGGTCATGATTATATGTAAGTGCATGGCGAATCTTAACTCTGAATTATAATGATATGGAGGTAATGAAGATGAGAAAGTTCCTATCCCTATTTTTAGCAGTCATCATGGTTTTCCTGTCTGCTCCTGCAGCTTTTGCAGCAGAGAAATCAACAGATAACCAGACTCATTTTAAATCATTTACCGGTACCGTTAAAGAAATAAGAGAATCTGAAAGAGAGAAAAACACCACCTATGTACGCTTAGAGAGCAAGGAAGGCAATGAAGCCTATCTTATCTTAACAAAGGATACTTATTATATAAATGATGAAGAAATCGTTATAGGGTCTGAGGTAACCGGTTACTATGATGCAAATGTGGAAATGATTATGATTTATCCGCCGCAATATGCGGCATTGGTTGTGATGGTATCGAATAAGCAGCAGAACATAAAGGTAGATTTATTTGATACAGATTTAATCAGCGCTGACAATTCATTGAAGCTGAATGTCAGCAAGGATACTAAGATTGTTTCAAAAGACGGGAAACCATTTAAGGGAGACCTTATTAACCGCAAGCTGGCTGTATTTTATGGGGCTTCTACAAGAAGCATCCCTGCGCAGACGAATCCGGATAAAGTAGTGGTCCTGTCAGAGCCTTTGGTTCCGGATGCAGATGATAATTCTTATTATGGTTTCTTTAAGGGAACCGTTACAAAGATAACCAAACTGAAAAATGATAAAGATAAAACACAGATAACCTTAAAGGATAAGAACGGTACGGAAGCGTTATTTACAATATCGAAGAATACCTACCGGACAAACGATGAAAAAATCTCTGTCGGCTCAGTTGTTACCGGGTATTACGATGCAAAAGTATTCAGGATATTGATTTATCCTGCCCAGTATGAAGCCGAAGTAATCGCAGTGGAAAGAGCGGAGCATAATATCAAAGTGGATTATTTTGATAATAAGCTTACCAGTGCCGACAATATGCTTACAATAAAAATCGGTAAGAATACGGAGTTGGTTTATAAGGATGGAACAAAATATAAAGGCAATCCGGTTAAATCAAATCTTGTTGTTGTCTATGATACAGCGACCAAAAGCATCCCTGCCCAGACGGAGCCGGTTAAGGTAATTGTTCTTGAAGAAAAAAATAGTAAGGACAATACGAAGGATAAAGAAGATAAGTACGATAAAGAGTATTGGAAAAAGAAGCTGGATGAATGGATGAAATTAACGAATGAGCTTATGGAGCACAGGAATGAACTATCCGAACATAGAGATGAGCTATACAAATATATTTGGAAGCTTATTGGTAAATGGGACTATTCATCAATGAGATGGGAACGTAAGTCAGACAGGGATTGATGATAGACATATTTGTTATGAAGTTTTAGCTGGGGACTGCCGCAAAATAGCATCGGGCACACAGGTATACCTGTGTGCCCGATATCATTTTACGGCAGCCTCTTTTTGGTGTGCCCGGTGGGCAGAATATTGTAAGAATCCTTGTTGTATGGGAAAATATAGTATGATAAAATAGAGTATGTGTGTGATAATACGACATTTGCAACAGGCAATCGCTATGAAAGGAGCCGTAAGGTTGGACAAATATACGGACTTTGCATCGGTATATGATATAATGATGGCGCACATTCCCTATGATGAATGGGCGGACCATATAGAGAATCGATTGAAGAAGCATGGTATCGATAAAGGGCTGGTACTGGAACTGGGCTGCGGAACAGGGAATATGACCAGAAGGATGGCTGCCAGAGGCTATGATATGATAGGGGTTGATATTTCCGAGGATATGCTTTCGCTGGCGAGACAAAGGGGAGAGAGTGAGGATGATGATATCCTGTACCTTTGTCAGGATATGAGGGAATTTGAGCTTTATGGAACGGTAGCGGCAGTATTTTGTGTCTGTGACAGCATTAACTATATGCTTACACAGGAGGACTTGGGCAAGGTATTTCGCCTGGTGTGCAATTACCTTGATTCCGGCGGATTGTTTGTATTCGATATGGATACGAGATATCTATATGAAGAGGTGCTTGGAGACAGTGTGGATTTCATCAACCATGAGGCAGGCAGCATTCTGTGGGAGAACACCTTTTATCCGGAGGAGATAATAAATGAAGTGAATCTGACTATCTTTCATCATCAGGGAGATAATCTATATAGGAAGCATCAGGAAACCCATGTAAGAAGGGCCTATGAGGTGGATACCATAAGACGGCTTCTTGATGAGGCCGGCCTGGATATGACAGGGGCATACCATGAGCTTACAGATAAAGAACCGGAGCCGGACAGCGAGCGGATATACATATCCGCGAATAAACGGATAAGTCCATATACGTAATTTATCCGCAAACAGATAAATCGGGGAAACGAAGTTTCCGGGTTTAATCCGCTTATTGTGATATAAAAATCACGTAAATTTAGTATAATAGCGATGCAGACAGAAAGGAATACGGATAGATGACAGATTATATTGTTAGGGTAAGTGCGGCAGATAACCAGATACGGGCATTTGCTGCAACAACAAAAGAACTGGTGGAGCATGCAAGGGTAATCCATCATACCAGCCCCATTGCGACGGCTGCCCTGGGAAGGCTTCTTACAGCAGGAGCGATGATGGGTATCATGATGAAAGGTGAGAAGGATATCGTAACGCTTCAAGTTAAGGGAGACGGTCCCATCGGCACGATAACGGTAACGGCTGATTCAAACGGTACGGTTAAGGGGTATGCCTCGAATCCGGATACCATGCTCCCTCCCAGCAAGGAAGGAAAGCTGGATGTGGGCGGAGCCGTAGGAGCCGGAATCCTTACAGTAATCAAGGACTTGGGCCTGAAAGAGCCTTATGTAGGTCAGACCGACCTTATATCGGGAGAAATAGCAGAGGACCTCACGTATTATTTTGCTAACAGTGAGCAGGTTCCGTCAAGTGTGGCGCTTGGGGTGCTGATGAATAAGGATAATACCGTAAGGCGGGCAGGAGGCTTTATTATCCAGCTTATGCCCTTTGCCAGTGAAGAGGTCATCAGCAAATTGGAGGAGAATATCAGTAAAATCAAAGCAATCACAGCGCTTCTGGACAAGGATATGACGCCCGAGATGATACTCGAACAGCTTCTGGGTGATTTTAATATGGAGATATTGGACAGGCAGCCGGCAGCATTTGAATGCAACTGCAGTAAGGAACGTGTGGAAAAGGCGGTAATATCCGTTGGCAAAAAGGATATAGAGGAAATGATTCGGGACAATGAGCCGATTGAAGTGAATTGCCATTTTTGCAATGAGCACTATATATTTAGTGTTGATGAGCTGAAAGGGCTTCTTGCTAAGGCTTCTCATTAGACGGGGAAATATGATATTACAAAAAGATGATAAATAAGCCCATTGTAAATAAATAGATTCATTGATAATTTAGAGTATGATTAGGAGGATAAATCCTCCGAGGCAGGTATCTATATTTTGTGATTTATGAAGGAGGATAAATCCTCCGTGGCAGGTAATCTATATTTTGAAATTTATTCGAGGAGGATTTGTATGAAGGGTGCTTTTTACACAGGAGAATACAGAAATTTGTTTAAGGAATTAGGCTATAGTGAGGATGAAATTCAAAGGAAATTGGACGAGGCATACCAGACTATTTTCTATGGGCCGGAGGATGAACGCTTTTATCATGAGGTTGGCGATGACATGGCTTATTTTGAGGATACCGGTAATTTTGATGCCAGGTCGGAGGGAATGTCCTATGGCATGATGATGTGTGTTCAAAATGACTGGAAGAAGGAGTTTGACCGTCTGTGGAAGTTTTCTAAGACCTATATGTGGATGGCGGACGGAATAAACAGTGGATATTTTGCATGGTCCGTACAGCCAAGCGGTACGAAGAATTTTGATGGACCGGCACCTGACGGTGAGGAGTATTTTGCAATGGCTTTATTCTTTGCTTCAAACCGCTGGGGAGACGGAGAAGGCATCTATAATTATTCGAAGGAAGCAAGGGCGATTCTTCATGAGTGTGTTCACAAAGGAGAGGCCGGAAAACCCGGGGACCCCATGTGGGAGCCATCAAACAAACTAATTAAGTTTATACCAAATTGTGATTTTACAGACCCGTCCTATCATCTGCCCCATTTTTATGAATTATTTGCATTATGGGCGAACGAAGAGGACAGGGACTTTTGGAAAGAGGCTGCCAAGGCAAGCAGGGAGTATCTCCATAAAGCATGCCATCCTGTAACAGGACTGGCGCCTGAATATGCCCATTATGACGGAACACCGATTACCAGAGATAACAGGGACCGGTATTATAGTGATGCTTACAGAGTGCCCGCTAATATCGGTATGGATTATGCATGGTTTGCAGCGGACGAAGGACAGAGGGATATTGCCGACAGGATTCAGACCTTCTTCTGTGAAACGGCCAGGGGTAAGATTGACCGGGTATATCAGATAGACGGCACGATACTGGATGAAAAGGCACTTCACCCGGTTGCAATTGTCGCCACCAATGCACAGGCTTCGCTGGCGGCTAACGACACAAAAAATATCAGGGAATGTGTCGAGCTGTTTTGGAATACACCGCTTCGGAAGGGAGAACGCCGCTATTATGACAATTGCCTGTATCTGTTTGCGCTTTTGGCTTTAAGCGGTAATTACAAAATATATAGCTAAGCAGGTCAGCCTGTGATAGGGAGCATGGGCTGATACGGTGAAAAAGGGAGTAAATATAATTAATATAAAGGAGAGGTTATAAATGAGATATGGGTATTTTGATGAAGTCAACAAGGAGTATGTGATTACCAGACCGGATACTCCGGCACCATGGGCAAACTATTTGGGGTCTCCTGAATACGGAGCCGTCATATCCAATAATGCAGGGGGTTACAGCTTTGTAAAAAGCGGTGCCAACGGCAGGATATCCCGCTACATATTCAATCAGGAGGATAAGCCAGGCAGATATATTTATCTGAGGGATGATGAGGATAATGATTACTGGTCATCCTCATGGCAGCCGGTGGGAAAGCCTCTGGGAGAAAACGATGGTGAGTATAAGGGAGAATGCCGCCACGGAACAGCATACACAATTATAAAAGGAAAGTATAAGGACATCCATTCAGAGGTTCTTTATTATGTTCCGCTGAACAAAACCCACGAGGTGTGGAGAGTTAAGATAACCAATAACAGTGACCGTCCAAGAAAGATATCGGCATTCGGTTTTATTGAGTTTACAAATGAAAGCTTTTATGAGAATGACCTGGTAAATCTGCAATACACTTTATTTATTACAAGGACCTATCTGAAAGGCAATAAGATACTTCAAACTATCAATGAAAATGACGGAAAAAATGAGGAAGGGACCAATTACAGAGAACGCTTCTTCGGACTGGCAGGGGCACCGATAACATCCTATAACGGCGACAAGGCATCCTTTATAGGCAGTTACCGCAGTTATAATAATCCCATAGCCGTAGAGAAGGGCAGCTGTGATAATGTTCTGAATTATAATGCCAACGCCTGCGGGGCCATCCATACGAATATGCTCCTGCAGCCGGGAGAGAGCCGGGAATTTGCTTTCTTCCTGGGACAAAAGAATGATAAGCAGGCGGATGAGATTCTTAACTATTATTCGGATTTGGGAATCATCGATAAGGAGCTGAAAGAACTTAAGGATTACTGGCATGGTAAGCTGTCTAATTTTCAGGTAGATACGCCGTGTGAGGAATTCAATGCCATGCTTAATACCTGGAATGCATATCAATGCTTTATTACCTTTATATGGTCAAGGGCGGCATCCTTTATGTACTGCGGATTGAGAAACGGCTATGGTTACCGTGATACGGTGCAGGATATTCAGGGAATCATCCATCTGGACCCGTCCATGGCAAAGGAGAAAATTCGTTTTATGCTTTCCGCACAGGTGGATAACGGCGGAGGACTTCCCCTTGTTAAGTTTAATCACCATGCGGGCCATGAGGACACCCCGGATGATGCCTCCTATGTACAGGCAACAGGGCATCCGGCATACAGGGCGGATGATGCATTGTGGCTATTCCCCACGGTATATAAGTATATGGCTGAAACCGGTGACAAGGCATTTCTTGATGAGGTGATACCTTATGCCAACCGTGATGAAGGAACAGTTTATGACCACCTGAAAAGAGCCATTCATTTCTCGATGGAAAGACTGAGCACCCACAACATGCCAGCCGGACTTCATGCCGACTGGAACGACTGCCTGCGTCTGGGCAAGAAGGGTGAATCAACCTTTGTGGCCCTCCAGTTATACTATGCGATGTCCGTTATCCGTGACATTGCGGAAGACAAAAAGGATAAGGACTATATTGCTTATATTGACGGCATACAAAAAGAGCTTAAGAATACAATCAATGAAAACTGCTGGGAGGATGACCGCTTCATCCGCGGCTTTAAGGAGGACGGTCAGGTAATCGGCTCCAAGAAGGACCCGGAGGCCAGTATGTGGCTTAATCCCCAGTCCTGGGCAGTTATCAGCGGCCTTGCCACCCGGGAGCAGGCCGAAAAGGCCTTGGACAGTGTATACCGTGAGCTGAATACCAGGTATGGTGTCAGGGTGATGGCTCCTTCCTATGTGGACCATGCCTTTCCCGGTGCCTTGGCGATACTGTTTAATCCTTCTACGAAAGAAAACGGAGGTATCTTCTCACAGCCTCAGGGATGGATTATTCTTGCAGAATCCCTGATGGGCAATGGGGACCGTGCATTTGAATACTTTATGGAGACCTGTCCGGCGGCCATGAATGATGATGCAGAGATAAGGGTATTGGAACCCTATGTTCACGGACAATTTGTAGAAAGCGTTGACAGCCCCTTTGAGGGAAGGGCAAATGTCCATTGGCTGACAGGCACGGCTTCAACCGTTATGGTTGGGTGTGTTGAGGGAATTATGGGAATGCGGCCGGACCTTGACGGAATATGGATTTCGCCCAGTATTCCCAGTGACTGGAGAAAATTCTCCATCGATAAAAGGTTCCGTGGAAAAATGCTGCACATCCGGGTGAAGAATGAATCCGGTGCACAGAGCGGATATAAGGAATTTTATCTGAATGGCACGAGACTGGAGAAAAATTACATTCCCGAAGCGATGATGCTTGACGAGAATGATGTAATATTGGTTATGTAAAAAGTAGATTGAATCCATGATTTAGCTGCTCTGATTTGGCTTTTTGGCTTGATTTAGGGCAGCTTGCCTGTTCGTGGTCAGAACTTTTTATTGCAACCTTGTCTTAACTCTGCTAAAATCAATATGCTATAGATGAAATTAGAAATGGGGCGGTGCGGATGTATTTTTTGCCGTTGTCTCATTATAGAAAGAATGGTGCAGGAATGAGGTTAAGTATCATTGTTCCCTTTGACAGGGGAGTACATTTTTTGGAGGATTGTTTTGCAAGTATAAGGGATCAGGGTATATCTGATTTTGAAACGATTCTTGTACTGGATCATACAACCGAAGATGTAACCGGAATTCTTAAGGAATATTCGGATTTGAATATAAAAACAGTAGAATTGCAGGAAAAGAGAATCGAAAACCGTAATTATAGCGGGGAAGATATCGGCAAGATATTAAAGGGCCGAAGCGGTGCGGGGGCAGCAAGAAATGCGGGCCTGAATGCAGCCGAAGGGGAGTATGTCTATTTTTTGGACAGCGACGACTATATATTAAGCGGGACACTGCCCTATCTGCTAAAGGAGATTTTTGAGCAGCAGGCAGACTTTGCCTATGGAAAAAAGGCGACGACCTGGTTTAGAAGAAAGGTCTATCTGGCTTCTATAGAAGAGCATAAGGAGGAAGTGATTAAAGAGGACCAGGATATTGAGGCGGATAAAGATAAACAGGTAATGTTTAAGCTGCGCTATACAGACCCTGATATGGTTGAGGAAGAGGTTGTGAAGACTTTTCCCCACCTTGATAAAGCCCGTCAGAAACAAATGGCACAGGCCTATTATAATTTATTCGTATCCAGAAAGGGATTACTGAATGTATCTGTTCTGGGACTGATGATTAACCGTAACTTCATTGAGCAGCATAAGCTTAGATTTGATGAGAACTTTGTATTCTATTCCGATCTGGGCTTTTTAATGCGGGTCATAAATCTGGCGGAGACATCCTCGATGGTGGAGGAAGCTGTATATGTGAAGAGAAGCCATAATGACCCCATAAATTATCCGTCTTTGACACAGATAAAGACAGAGAACCGCTTTGAAGAGTACATGGAAAGCTATGACCAGGCAAGGGGCTTGATAAGAGATAATCATGTACTGCTCAATTATCTGGACCATAAATTCATCAATGCATTTGCCAGAACCTATGCAAGAAATGTGTGCAGGGATAGAAATAAGCTTTGGAGAACCAAACGCTTTACGATGATGCATGAAGCCATTAAGAAGGTGGACTCTTATATAATCCGCTCGCTTAAGGGATATAAAAAGCGTATAACAAAGGCTCTTTTATCCGGTAATATTAAAAGACTAAAATTTCATGTTAACTTTCATCTAGGTATTCATAAGATTAGAAAAATCAGAAAAAAGTGGAGGGTTCTGTCTTATTACCTCTACGAACATTATTTTATAAAGATGCCTGTAAAGGATAACTGGGTAATCTGTGAGAGCTTTTTTGCCAAGAGCTATTCAGACAGCCCCAAATATATCTATGAATACTTATGCAAGAATTATCCCGGAAAATATAAGTTTATCTGGGCCGTCAATAAAAAGACGAAGATACCCTTTAATCCCGTAAAGGTTAAGCGGTTCAGTATACGGTATGCCTATTATCTTGCACGGTGTAAGTATAATGTTTTTAATGTCCGTCAGCCGGAATGGGTCATAAAAAGAGAGGGAAATGTATTCTTGCAGACATGGCACGGAACGCCCCTGAAGAAATTGGTTTTTGACCAGGAGGAGGTTATGGCGGCCTCGCCCTTGTATAAGGCGCAGTTTTATAAGCAGTCAAGGATATGGGATTATCTGATATCTGCCAATCATTTCTCTACCAGGGCTTTCAGAAGTGCATTTTTATATGATAAGGAGATGCTTGAATACGGATATCCCAGAAATGATTTGATGTATCATCCTGAAAAAGACAGGATAGCAGCAGATATAAAGAGAAAGCTGGATATTCCCGAGGGTAAAAAAACCATACTCTATGCACCGACGTGGCGGGATGATGAATATTACGGCAGAGGAGAATATAAATTTACTCTTAAGCTTAATTTAAGACTCTTGCAGCAGGAGTTGGGAAATGATTATGTCGTGCTGCTGCGTACCCATTATTTTATCGCGGATAATCTGGATATTACAGGGGTAGAAGATTTTGTAATAAATGTATGTAAATATGATGATATCACGGAGCTTTATCTTGTTTCTGATATATTGATTACGGATTATTCCTCCGTATTCTTTGATTATGCCAATCTTAGACGTCCGATTCTGTTCTATACCTATGATTTAGATAAATATCGGGATATGCTTCGCGGTTTTTATCTGGATATAGAGCAGGATATGCCGGGACCTCTGCTATTTACGGATGAGGAAGTAGTCGCGGCAGTTAAAAATATAGATTCTATTTCCGGAGAATACAAAGATAAGTATGATGAATTTTATGAGAAATACTGTAGTCTTGAGAATGGACATGCAGCGGAGATGGTGGCAAAGAAGGTATTTGGATTGGAGCAGATATAAATGCTCCATTGTTGGGACAAACCGGGGAGAGCAAGGAACCAGAGAAAGGATGAATATCTCATGAACATGGATAACAGTTATATTACCGATGAAATGCATGAGGAATGCGGAGTTTTTGGTGTATATGATACGGAGGGCGGGGACGTAGTATCGACCATATATTATGGCCTGTTTGCACTTCAGCACCGGGGACAGGAAAGCTGTGGAATTGCAGTAAGCGACACAAAGGGACCGAAGGGCAAGGTGTTGTCCTGTAAAGGAGCAGGTCTGCTCAGCGAAGTATGTACCGAGGAAAATATGGAGCATTTAAAAGGGGATATCGGCGTAGGCCATGTCCGCTATTCCAGAGCGGGAGAAAACAGTATCAATAACACTCAGCCTCTTGTACTTAATTATATCAAGGGTACCCTGTCTCTGGCCCATAACGGCAGCATCATCAATACGGCAAAGCTTCGGGAAGAGCTGGAATACACAGGAGCCATCTTCCAGACGACGGTTGATACCGAGGTCATAGCATACCATATTGCCCGGGAAAGATTGAATTCCCCGACGGTTGAGGAAGCTGTTGTCAAAGCGATTAAGAAGCTTGTCGGAGCCTACTCTCTGGTTATCATGAGCCCCAGAAAGCTTATCGGCGCAAGGGACCCTCTGGGATTTCATCCGTTGTGTATCGGAAAGAAGGGCAGCTCGTATATTCTTGCTTCGGAAAGTGCCGCTTTAAGTGCGGTGGATGCCGAATTCATAAGGGATGTACTCCCGGGAGAGGTCGTTATGATTAACAAGAATGGAATACATTCGGATACCTCTCTATGTACGGACAACCATGCAAGATGCATCTTCGAATATATTTACTTTGCCCGTCCTGATAGCCGGATTGATAGTGTAAGTGTGTATAATTCAAGAATTATGGCAGGCAGGATTCTGGCACAGACCCATGCCGTGGATGCGGATGTCATAGTAGGCGTACCGGATTCAGGAAATGCCGCAGCATTGGGATATGCCTTAGAATCGGGAATTCCCTTTGGTATGGCATTTGTTAAGAACAGCTATGTCGGAAGAACCTTCATTAAGCCAAAACAGGCGCTTCGTGCTTCCAGTGTCCGGATTAAGCTGAACGTCCTTCCGGAAGTAGTGCAGGGCAAGCGGGTGGTAATGATTGATGACTCCATCGTCCGCGGAACGACCAGCGCCAAGATTGTTAAAATGCTTAAAAATGCCGGAGCAACAGAAGTTCATGTAAGAATCAGTTCTCCGCCGTTTCTGTACCCCTGTTATTATGGAACCGATGTACCTACAGGAGACCAGCTGATTGCAAGAAATCATTCCATCGACCAGATTCGAGAGATGATTGGAGCGGATTCTCTGGGGTATCTTGCTCTGGACCGTCTGGGTGAGATTATAGGTAAAGACATGGGCTACTGTGATGCATGCTTTACCGGAAACTATCCGACAGAGCTGCCGGAGGAAGACATACAGTAATCGAATAATATGCCCGCAGGCAAGATTATAGCAGCCTGCGGGCTTTTTGACAACAAAATCCATATCTAAGTATATTTCCGGTCATAAAGTAAAGCGGCATTCAGGACAACCAGAACTGAACCCACATTATGTACAAGTGCTCCTGTGACAGGATTTAGAACCGCGAGAGCCGAAAGAATAACCGCTACAAGATTTATAGCCATCGACAGGGTGATGTTGAATGCAATGAGCTTAAGCACTGCGTTTGACAGGCGCTTCAAATATGGTATTTTAGATATATCATCCCCCATTAGTGCAACATCGGCAGCCTCTATGGCGATATCGCTTCCCATGCTTCCCATGGCTATACCGATATTTGCAGTTTTGAGTGCCGGGGCGTCGTTTACTCCGTCTCCAATCATGCAGATATTGAAACCGGTGCTTTGCAGCTGCTGAATCTTTTCAACCTTTTTTTCCGGCAGCAATTCAGCATATATATTCAATATACCGACTTGTGCGGCAAAATAATCGGCTGTCTGCCTGTTGTCTCCGGTAAGTAATACGGTATCCGTTTGCATGTCGTTTAGTTCCTTCACCATATCTCTTGCGGATGAACGTAAGGTATCGGTAAGTGAAATTATCCCCAGAAGCTCTTTCTCATTTGCGACAAGGATTGTTGCTTTGCCTTCTTTTCGGAATTGTTCCAGGGATGCGGCGGCATTATCGTTTAATGTAATTCCGGATTCTGTGAGCCATGTACTGCTGCCGCAGTATATGGAGCTGCCGTCAATATTTGCACGGATACCTTTGCCGGGTATCATCTTAAAATTCTCAATGACCTTTACAGGAACATTTTTATTCTTGGCGTAAGAAACAATTGCTTTACCCAGAGGGTGTTCAGAATGTGCTTCAACAGAAGCGGCAGCAGCGAGCAGCTCATACTGGCTCAGTGTTTCATCAAAGGTCTTAATATCACTGACGATTAAATTACCATGGGTGAGAGTTCCGGTTTTATCGAAAGCAACACAGTTTACCTTTCCCATGCGCTCTAAAGCGTCGCCGGATTTTATGATAATACCGTGTTTTGTAGCTTGCCCGATGGCAGCCATGACGGATGTTGGTGTCGCAAGTGCGAGAGCGCAGGGACAAAAAACAACCAATATTGTAACGGCGCGAATGATGTCAAAGGTAATAAAATATACGGATACTGCAATTAAAAAAGCAATCGGCACAAGCCATGCCGCCCATTTGTCAACAATGCGCTGCATAGGTGCCTTGTTGTTCTCGGCATCCTGTACCATGCGAATGAGTTTTTGAAGCGAAGAATCATTACCGACTTTTGTTGCGCGGATATCGATAGAACCAAAGCAGTTTATCGTTCCGCAAAAAACGCTGTCGCCAATCGTCTTGTCAACAGGCAAAGACTCCCCTGTAATAATCGACTGGTCTACGGATGTATGTCCGGATAGTATTTCTCCATCAACAGGGATTGCTTCGCCGGGCAAAACACGCAGAATATCCCCTTCTCTAACCTTCTCAATGGATATCGTTTCCTCTTTGCCATCAATGATTTTACGACCATTTTCCGGTGCAAGACTGATAAGCTGTTTAATACCCTTCTTGGCGCGGGCGACTGTTTTGTCTTCAAGAATACCGCCAAGTGCCATAATAAAAGCAACCTCCCCTGCGGCAAAAAGTTCGCCGATGGCAATGGACGCAACCATGGCAATTGAAATAAGAAGCGCCGAGGAGATTTTACTCATACCCTTATTGGTTAGAATTCTCGTAACCGCAAGGTATAAAAGAGGATAACCGCAGAGAATAACCGTAACCCAGGCCGGATTGATTAAAAAGGAGGCCTTTATTAACATCATGATTAGACTGGCAGCAAGAAATACTCCGGCAACAGCAGTCATGGCTATACCTGAGAAAAGTTCGAATATTTTCTTAATCATGCGGGCATCTCCTTATACAATACGTGAAAATTGCTCAATTGCCGTGGATAATTTCTTTATGGTTTCTTCTCCCTTACCTTCACGTATGCCGTCAAGAACACAATGATGAAGGTGTCCTTCTAAGATTACCTGTCCGGTTTTGTGAAGAGCGGATTTTGCAGAGCTTATCTGTACAAGAATATCCTCGCAGCTTTTATCATCTTCAATCATCTTAATGAGGCCGCGAATCTGACCTTCAATTCTTTTAAGGCGGTTTGTTACAGCCTGAACATCCATACATTGTTTCATACGTACATCTCCTTCAATCTATAATAGGGCATACCCCTATACCCTATTATAGGTATAAAATAAATTATGTCAACAAAAACCGGATATAGATATCAAATTAATTGTCAGGCTTGCTCCTGATATAGAGCATATGATATACTGTTGGCATATAGCTGAATGCAACTCCATAAGGAGAAATTATATGAATATTAATTTGGAATACTATAAGATATTTTATCATGTGGCAGAGGCGGGGAGCTTTACCAAGGCAGGAGACGAGCTATGTATATCTCAGCCGGCGGTAAGCCAGTCCATCAAGATGCTGGAGGAAGGTCTGGGAAGCAAATTATTCATGAGGGTTCCGAAAGGAGTTACACTGACGCCTGAGGGAGAAGCATTGTTCTCCTATGTAAAGAGGGGCTATGAATATATCCGGCTGGGAGAAGAGCACTTTAAGAAGATGCTGGATTTGGAGCATGGTGAAATCAGAATCGGCGCCAGTGACATGACACTGCAATTCTATCTTCTTTCCTATCTGGAGAGGTTTCATGAAAGATATCCGGGTATAAGGGTATCGGTAACAAATGCCCCGACGCCAAGTACTCTGGCGCTTCTTTATGAGGGAAAGATTGATTTTGGAGTAGTCAGCGAACCGTTTCAGGCAAGAAGCAATATACAATATAAAAGAGTTAAGAAGATTCGGGATATCTTTGTGGCAGGCAGCAGATTCCGTGATTTACAGGGCAGGGTCATGGCGTATAAGGAGCTGGAGAATCTGCCGATTATCAGTCTGGAGGATAATACCAGTACCCGAAGATATGTCAATGAATTCTTAGAGATGAATCAGGTTGTTCTTTGCCCTGAATTTGAACTGGCAACCAGTGATATGATTGTAAAATTTGCAGCAAGAAATCTGGGGGTGGGCTGTGTCGTAAAGGGTTTTGCGGAAGAAGCCATACAAAGCAATCAGTTATTTGAACTGAAATTCACCGGTGAGATACCCGAGAGGCATATCTGTACCGTTACCGCCAGGCAGAGCCCCATATCCAAAGCGGCAGGGAAACTGCTGGACATGTTAAATATATTGGAGGATTAAGAGATACTATGAAACGTATAGCACAATTTGAAAAGGTAAGCGCAGACAGATTTCTGACAGACTGGACGGATACTTTTTTAACTGAAAAGCTTGAACCAAAGCAGTCAGCAGAGGAAGAGCTGTTATCAGAGGCCAAGCTGATTTATGACAGAATAAAGCTTCCTAAAAGAGCTACATCAGGCTCGGCCGGTTATGACTTTTTTAGCCCGTTATCTTTCACCCTAAGACCGGGAGAGACAATTAAGATACCTACCGGTATCCGTGTCAGGATAGAAGAGGGATGGGTTCTCAAATGCTACCCGAGAAGCGGTCAGGGCTTCAAATACCGCCTTCAGCTGAATAATACCGTCGGTATTATAGACAGCGATTATTATGACTCGGATAACGAAGGACATATCTTCTGCAAGCTGACAAACGACAGCAATGAGGGAAAGGCAGTCACGGTTGAAGAAGGAACCGGCTTTATGCAGGGAATATTCGTTGAATACGGAATTACAATCGATGATGATGCATCCGATATAAGAAACGGTGGCTTCGGAAGTACAACCTAGAGGGGCGCTCCGCCTTCCGCTTCTGCATAGTAGAGTGGTATCGCTTTAAATTTTTACTATACAAATGTATAATTATGTACTATAATAAGTACATCTAAGCGCAAAAATTTGAAGGGAGAAAGGGAATGGGAGCAGACAAAATACAATATTTTATTGCAATGGCGGTATATATCGGAGCTGTTATTGCAATCGGTTTTCACTATGCGAAAAAAGCCAGTGAAAGTACAGATAATTATCTGATAGGCGGAAGGTCTTTAGGACCGTGGGTTACTGCGATGGCTGCGGAAGCCTCGGATATGAGCGGATGGCTTTTGATGGGCTTGCCGGGAGTGGCTTATTGGTGCGGATTGGCAGAAGCTGCATGGACTGCGATTGGCTTATTAATTGGAACCTACCTGAACTGGCTGTTTGTTGCAAAAAGACTTCGTACATATTCCCACGTAGCCAGTGATTCCATAACGATTCCTGATTTTTTAAGTAATCGCTTCAGGGAAAAGAAGAAAATTATTTTAACCATTGCAGCCCTTTTTATATTAATATTTTTCTGTGTGTATGCAGCCAGCTGTTTTGTGGCAGTAGGAAAGCTCTTTAGCACCTTATTCGGTGCCAACTATGTATATATGATGATTTTAGGTGCAGTGTTTGTTGTACTCTATACCTTTATAGGAGGATTTCTTGCGGAGAGCGCATCGGATTTCATGCAGGGAATTGTAATGTTTATTGCATTATCTGCAGTGCTCATAGTAGGTGTTGCCAAAGCAGGCGGAATATCCGAAATTATTGAAAATGCGAAAGCCATACCGGGCTTTCTTGATTTCTTTGGGGTTGCACAGCCTCAGGTTGCTTCCGGTATACAGCAGGTATCAGAAGCCGGTAAGCCGCTATTTGGAGAGGCAGGTACATACGGACCGTTAGTTATTATCTCAACTCTTTCATGGGGACTGGGATATTTCGGAATGCCGCAGGTCTTACTAAAATTCATGGCAATTAAGAAGCCTAATGAGCTTAAAACCTCCAGAAGAATAGCAACAATCTGGTGTGCGATATCTCTGGTTGCGGCGGTATCCATTGGTATCATCGGAAGAATTATATACCCCAATGAATTACTGACGAAGAGCAGCTCGGAGAGTATATTTATACTGATGTCCAGCAGCTTCTTCCTGCCCCTTCTTGCAGGCCTTGTGATGGCAGGAATTCTGGCGGCAACCATAAGCTCCTCGGATTCCTATCTCTTAATTGCGGCATCAGCATTTTCCAAGAATATTTATCACGGGATTTTAAAGAAGGATGCCACCGACAAGCAGGTACTTGTTATGTCAAGAGCAACCTTAATTGTAATAGCAATCATTGCCGCTATCATCGCCCTGGATGAGAATAGTGTTATCTTTACGGTTGTGTCCTTTGCCTGGGCAGGCTTTGGAGCCACCTTCGGACCGATTGTACTGTTCTCTCTGTTCTGGAAGAGGGTTACAAGAACCGGCGCCATTGCAGGTATGGTTACAGGGGGAGCGATGGTATTCATATGGAATCTTCTTGTAAGGCCATTAGGAGGTTACTTTGATATATATGAGCTGTTCCCTGCGTTTGTCCTTTCGTGTCTGGTTATCGTAATCGTGTCATTGCTTACGGAAGAACCCTCGAAAGAGATACAGGAGGAGTTCGAGGCAGTCAAGAATTTTGAATATTAAGCCGGGAGACAGGTACACAATATAGATAGAAAAGAAGGAACTGCCGCAAAATAGTACCAGGCACACCGGTATCATTTTGCGGCAGTTCCTTCTTTGTGAGCATAAAATTCTTTCGGACTGGTAATTTCTATTGTCTGTAAAGTGAGTAATAATCAGCTTCCACATCTTCCATTCGCTTACCATACCATTTCTTCACATCATCAAGGGCACGGTTATATATAATGGGGCCAAGGGAGTCCATGAAGAAGTCCAGGATATTCTCCGAGCCGATAATGCCAAGCTTCTCCTCCCGCTCTGTCTCAAAATAATACACAATTTCTTGCAGCAGCTGTTTCTTTTCATCGGCGTTAAGCTCTATATTTACTCTGCGGTAATTGTTCTTCATATAATTGACCTCCATTGTATGGTATTTGGTTCCTGTACTGCAAGTTTACCTTGATTTTAATTTCTCTGATAATAGAGTGATGAGGGCGTCATTTTGCTCGGGCATCATGAAGCAGAAGCGGATAAATTTGTTATCCAGAAAAGGAAAGGTAGAGCAGTCCCTTATCAGATAACCCTTCTGTATCGCAGCCTCGAATAAATCCATTGAGGTGATATCATCTGCCAATATCTTTATGAGTACGAAGTTTGCTGTCGGCGTAAAGCATTTGATGCCGGGAATACGATTAAGAATTCGGCATATCCGGTCTCGCTCTCCTGAGATTAAGCCTCTTGTTTTTGCAATATATTCCTCATCCGAAAACATGATTTCCCCTGCGATGGCAGCAAGGGTATTAATTGTCCAAGGATTCTTACGCCGGTTCATTTCCTTTAGCAGGTCACCATCACCGCAGATTGCGTAACCAAGACGAAGCCCCGGCGCTGCAAAGAATTTGGATATCCCGCGAAGTATTACGATGTTGTTATAATATCTTGTTAAAGGCACAAAGGTGATTTTTTGTATATCCTCCGTAAATTCCACGTAGGTTTCATCCACCATCACAAAGATACCTTTTTTCTTACAGATATCCAGTATTTTTCGCATATCGCTGCGGGTGATACAGGATGAGGTGGGATTATTGGGATTGCATATAACCAGAAGGTCCACATCGGCAGCCAGCTCCTTCTCCAGGGCGTCTATATCGATATGAAAGCCGTTTTCCTCTTCAAGCCTGTAATAAAGGGAGCAGCCGCCTCCAAGGGAGATTTCCCGTTCATATTCGGAATAGGTAGGTCCTACAATCACGGCTTTTTTCGGATGCTTAATCTGAATAAACAAAGAGATAAGCTCGGTGGAGCCATTGCCGACAATGATATCTTCTATGTCCGCATTCACATATGCTGCAATCTGCCTCCGCAGGGAGGTATATTCTCTGTCAGGGTAGCTGGTGATGGAGTCGATGCGGCTGGCAAGGGTCTCCTTAAGCTTAGGTGAAATCCCCAGAGGATTGACATTGGCAGCAAAGCTGATTATCTCTTCTTTCTTAATACCATATATCTTCTCTATCGTTTCCAAGTCACTTCCATGGAAGTGGTCTCTGTGTTTTATCATGGCTGTCTCCTTGTCCTTTATCTGAATTTATGGATGTACTAGATTTTTTTTACTGAATCGATTATAATTATTGTAATATGAACAAAAGTAAAAATCAATGACTTCCATACATGGGGTGATAAATTGAAGGAAAAGATAGAACAATTTGCCAGAGGAGAATTTGAATATGAGCTTCCTTTCCTTCGCCTTTCTATAGAGAATATTGAATTTAGCGTAGAGGCAGGAAAGCGGTTTGAAGGAAGCTTTTGTATCAGCAATAGTGAAGACCGTCATATGAAGGGGATACTTTATTCTTCTAACCGTCTGCTTACATTTAATGTCTCGGCCTTTCATGAGAAAGAAAATAATATTACATATTACTTTGATGCCTCTTATCTGAATCCTTCGGATGCAGTCAGCGGCAATATAACCATCCTTAGTAACCTGGGTGAAGTTATACTGCCCTTCACAGCATCGATAAAAGCCCCCTCCATAAGCACATCGATAGGCAGTATAAAGAATCTTTTTGAATTCACCAATCTTGCCCGTATGGACTGGATTGAGGCAAAAAAGGTTTTTCGCTCGGAAGAGTTTGAGCAAATTGTTTTAAAGAATGAAGAAAAATATCATATCATTTATAGAAATCTATTGAAAAGCATCTCTACCAGTCAGGCCCTGGAGGAATTTTTGATTGCCGTGAATAAAAAATCAAGAATTAACCTTGGTATTGACAAAAATCAGCTGGAATATGATGTTCATGATGAAGATATGATGGATAAGCTGGTGCTTACGAAAGATCATTGGGGCTTTGCAGAGATACGTGTAAGTACGGATGCTCCGTTTATTATGCTTGAGCAGAACTTTCTTTGGTCCGACCGTTTTATAGGGAACAATCATCAGATATCCTTTGTAATATGTGCCGGGAAGCTGTGCCCCGGTAATAATTACGGCAGGATATGGATAAAGACGGTCCATCAGACAATTACGGTAGAGGTGGTTTGTAAAAATCATAAGGAGCTTTTGCCGGAGCGTACCGAGCTCAGGAATCGAATGAAGGCCGAATATGACTATACCCGCAGCTATCTCGATTTTAGAATCGGCAGAATTAATCTGACCCGATATATACAGGATACAAAGACGTTGCTTGCCGGAATGAATAATCCGGAAGAAAGCACGATGGCAAAATTAGTGAATATCCATCTGGCCATACTTTCAGACAATAAACGGACGGCTTCACAATTGCTGGATGAATTATCGAAGGAGGAAGCACAGCTTCGCAGGCGGTCCGCCTTTGAATATTGTGCCTATCTCTATCTGCTGTCTCTTTTTAAGAAGGATGATGAGACGATACGGTATGTAACCGATGCCATCAGCCGGTATTATCTAAGAGGAAGCTTTGACTGGAGAATCCTTTGGTTTTTACTGCTCACGGATAAGCGTTATGAGCGGAACCACACTTACAAGCTTTCAGATATCAAGGAGCAGTTTGACGGGGGACGGCGTTCGCCGGTTCTGTATTATGAGGCTGTCTGTGTATATAATGAAGAACCGTATCTGCTTCGGGAGCTGAATGATTTTGAAATCCATGTAATAAATTTTGGTATTAAGAATGACTGCCTGAAAATGGATTTGATTTTGCAGTATACCTATCTGGCAGGAAGAATGAAGTATTATAATTTTCTGGTATTTCAGGGGCTGGCAAGACTTTATAGGAGACATAAAAAAGACGAGATTCTATCAGCTATATGCAGTCTGCTTATCAAGGGATATAAAAGAGACAATAAGTATTTTGAATGGTATAGCCTTGGAGTGAATGCCCAGCTTCGCATCACGCAGTTATACGAATATTATATGTATTCTGTTGATGAGAATCAGGAAGAGCAGCTTCCGCAGCCCTTGCTGATGTATTTTGTGTATAACAGCAGGCTTAGTAATGAAAAATGGGCTTATCTGTATGCAAATATTATTAAAAACAAAAAAGAGAACGGGCAGAGCTATCAATTGTACTATAAGAAGATGGAGGTATTTGTCCAGGTGCAGCTGGAGGCGAAAAATATCAGTCCCAATCTGGCGGTACTTTACAGGGAGTTTATAGGAAAGCCGGGCTTGGGCAGCTGGTTTTCAGAGTATCTGCCGGAAGTTATATTTGCCCGGGAGATATACTGCGATAATCCGAATATCGTAAGTGTGGCGGTTGTACATAAGGAGACGGGTGAAGAGATAACGACGGCTCTCACTGACGGCAGTGCAAAGATACAGGTATATACGACGAATGCGAGTATATTTTTAGTCGATTCTTTTGGAAACCGGTATGCGGCATCGATTGATTATAAGATGACTCCGATGCTAAGGCCGGAGGAATTTCATGATATACCCATGAATTATGAGAACCACCCCAGGCTGCTTCTATATCTGTTTGACCATTATCAAAGAAACAGAATAATTAATGAGGAAGCGATAACCTTAAGAAAGCACGCCCTGTTAATTTCAGACTTAAAGGAGCCGTATTATACGGATTGCCTTTTGGCACTTATCGAATATTATTATGAGAATTATGATGCCGATATGCTGGAGCATTATCTTTTGCAGTTAGACCTGTCCAAGGTAAAGATATCCCAAAGAATTAACTTTCTCGGATACATGGTGGTGCGGGGATATTATGATAAGGCCATCGAAGCTTTGAATCACTTTGGAACCGAAGGTATATCCGTTAAAAGGCTGCTTAAGCTGTGCTCGGGATGGATAACCCATTCTGAACAGGATAAGAAAGAGGAGCTTTTGTTATACCTTTGTTATGATATCTATTCCAATGGCAAATATGATGAAGCAACGTTAAGCTATCTGGTGAAGTATTATAACGGCTCCACATCCGATATGCTTACCCTGTGGCAGACGGCAAGGGATTTTGATATGGACCCCCACAGTCTGGAAGAAAGGCTGCTGGCTCAGATATTATTTACGGAAAGTGAACACAAAGAGAGCTTTACGGTGTTCCTGGAGTATTACAACAAGGTGACGAATCATGTAATTGTACGGGCATTTATTACGTATTATTCTTACAGGTACATCGTTCATGATACCCGGATTGATGACAGGCTCTTTTCGATTATACGGAGAGAACAAAATTACGAGGAGAACAGATTAAGCCTGATGGCATGGCTGAAATACAGCAGTTCTGCAAACGGTCTTATAGAAGATGATTTGAAATTTATAGCGTATCATATCGACAGGCTTGAAAGAGAGGGCGTTGTACTGCCGTTCTTCAAAGGATACCGACATGCAATGAATCTGTCAAAGCGGATAGCGGACAGTGCCTATGTAGAATATAAGACGAATCCGAAAAAGCAGGTTTTCCTTCACTACCGCATTTTAAAGAATGGAGCAGGCGGAGAGTATATGACTGAGCGGATGCCGAATATATTTATGGGTATTCATGTGAAGGAATTTGTGCTGTTCTATCATGAAGAGCTTGAATATTATGTTACAGAGGAGATGGAGGAGGAAGTAAGTACGACACAGAGCTTCCTGCTGCAGTATGAAAAAGCTGCCGGGGGGATGGATGATTCAAAATATAATCGTATCAATAAGATGCTTAGGGCACTTGATATGCAGGATGAGGCAGCCCTTCTCGATATGATGACGGATTATGTGGAGACAGAATATATAATCAAGGAGTACGCTAAACCTTTACTTTGATTACTACACCGGAAGGGGAGAAGGTATGGATAACCCAAGGAAATTGATTGTTGGCTATGATTTATGTGATGATTATTCACAGATAAGCTGCTACAGTTATAAGGCCTGTGAACCGGTACCGGTATGTCCGGCTGTGGATGAGGATAATCCGCTTATTCCTACTGCCCTGTGTGTGAAAAATGATTCGGGAACATGGGTATACGGTAAGGAGGCAGTTGTATGTGCCCGCGACGGTTTAGGCGTATTGGCGGATAAGCTGCTGACGAAGCTGAAGCATCGGGAGGAGACGAAGATATCCGGGCAGACATACAGTGCAGTCTCTCTTATGGAGAAATTCTTACGCAAGACACTGACCCTGATTAAAAATCATTTTCCCACGGAACCCATAACCCAAATCGTCATTACCCTTCATGAAATGGATAGAGCGGTTATAGAAGGGTTATATGAGGCTTTGTATGTGCTGGGAATCGAAAAAGACAGGGCGAATATTATAAGTCACGGCAGCAGCTTTATGTATTATGCCCTTAGCCAGGACCGGGAGTTTTGGTTAAATGATGTGGGACTATTTGATTTTGGTGATAATGGACTTAGCTTCTGCCAGATAAGTATTAATCGAAGAGCCAATCCGATGATTGCCGGGATGGAAAAGAAGGATTTTTATGATACGTTAAATCATACCATACTAAAAAGCAAGAAAGTGGATGCCGGCTATACCTTGGAAACCATAGCGAATACCGTATTATACAAGCAGATTATTTCAACTCTTTATTTTACAGGGAGAGGCTTTGAAGGAGATTGGGCAGAAGATACGGTAAAAGGACTGTGTGCGGGACGAAGGGTGTTTATGGGGCAGAACCTGTATACAAAGGGAGCGTGCTACTGTGCAAGAGAACGGGCCGGTGAAAGCAAGCTGGGGAATATAATCCTCCTTAACAATGATATGATTGTAAGCTTGGTTTTGCTAAAGGTCTATGTGGACGGAATTATACAGGAGATTGTCCTGACAGAGGCAGCAGTTCCCTGGCGTGAGGTGGACCGGGAGGTTGAGGTGATTTTGGACCAGGCGGTGGAACTGGAAATCATATTTCGAAACATCATGACGAAGGAAACTATCCGGGAGAGAATACCGCTTCATAATCTTCCGGAAAGGCCGGAACGCATGACCCGGCTGCATATCCATGTTTTATGTACAGATAAGAATAAGGTGAAATTGAGTATAACGGACCTGGGATTTGGAGACATCTGTCCGGCTACCGGAAAAGTGGCGGAATATTTACTGGATATATAAAAATAAAGTGAGGAAATGGCATGGGAAAAGTAATTCTTTGCAGCGGAAAAAGGACAAGCCGGCCGTATGTACTGCCGGGTACGGGATACCGGATTTATTCAATTGAAGAGCTATGCTATTATATCTATAATAACATCTATTCGATGGATGAAACCATATTCTCTGATTCCCTGATAGACTGGATAGGTGCGGAGCTTAACCTGGTTTCAAGGGCAGAGAAGCTGAGTATGTCTGTAAAGCAGAAAGCAGACTATAAGACCATGCTTACAATCGTATTATGCAGCTGTGATTATTATACGGAACAGGAGATTAAAAAACTTCTGACGGTGGTGGATGAGATAAACACAATGCCTCCGGTCAGGAGATGGTATATCCGGGCCAATACACTTCTTAAAAGAAAGCAGTATGCAGAGGCCGCCGCAGAATATGACCGGCTTCTGATATCGGAAGAAGCTGCGGATTTAAGCCCGAAGGATTACGGAGATGTTCTCCATAATCAGGCAATTGCCACGCTGTATATCTATGGGCCGGAAAGAGCTCTGGAGATATTTTTACACGCTTATGAGCGAAATCAGAGGGAAGAGAGCCTTAGACAATACCTGTATACCCTGTGGCTTGCAGAAGATAGAGAGGCATTTGACGAAAAGCTTATAGAATACGATGTCAGCGAGGAGCTTGGGAAGGAGATTGCTCTAAGAATGGAGCAATTATCCCGGGAGTCCAGATTGTGCAGGCCGATGGATGAGATATATATGCTGAGGAATCTAAAGAACAGCGGTAAATCGGATGAGGTAAGAGATAAATGCGGACAGATGATTGAAGAATGGATAAATGAAATCCGGTTGGTGTAAAATAGCACGAATACATATAAACCTTACTTACAGGAGATAAAGAAGATGGGATGGCTTAAAAAGCTTTTTAAGAAGTCGGATAGGACAGATACCGCAGAACAGAATCCGATACAAGCGGATAAAACAGATACAAATCAAACAGTCCGGCTGAACAATTATACCGATTGGAAGGGATATGTTAAGGAGAACAGCGAAATTATTATAGAAAACTCCCGCAAGATGGAGGAGGCTAAGATAGAGTATGAGGCAGTTACCTCATACCTGACAGATATGCAGAAGATTGATATGATTCCAAAGCTGCAAAGAGAAGCTTTAGAGGATGCTGCAAGAAATATAATTAACCTTAATAAGGAACGAAACCGGATTCGTAACAGGCAGTATGATATGATGGATATCCAATACCGGTTGTTTGAACAATATGAGATGCAGATTCCAAAGGAATTAACCTCCCTCAAAGAAGCCGAAAGCTATCAGGCAAGCATAGAGGAGGATATCAAGCGCCTGGAGCATGAAAAGCAAAGCTTCTTAGGCGAGGAGAAGGACATAATGAATAAACAGTCCTCTCTAAAAGGCATTGCGATTACAACCTGTGTAGTCATAACCGTGCTATTCATTATATTTGCCGCTTTGTCGAAAACGACAGGCTCGAACATGACATTTCCATTCCTATTGACGGTGCTTATGGGAATGGCATCGGCTCTCTATATCTTTATGGAGGCAAGAAAGAATACCCATGATATTAAGCTGATACAATTAAAGCTGAACAAGCTGATTGTACTAACCAATAAAATATCAATAAAATCGGTAAATAACCGAAACTATCTTGAATATGCCTATAGTAAATATATGGTGGACAGCTACGACCAGTTTAAGAAGCACTGGGAACAGTATGTCAAACTAAAAGATGAGAACAAAAGATATGAAAGCAACTCACAGCTTTTAGAGTTTTATAACAATATACTTATAAACGAGCTGAAAAAATACAATATAGCAGATTCGGAAATATGGATTTATCAGCCCTCAGCCATATTAGACAATAAAGAAATGGTAGAGGTCAGGCACCGGCTGAATGTTCGCAGACAGAAGTTAAGAGAGAGCATCGATACAAATAAAGGGCAAAGGGAAGAGGCGATTAAATCCATTCGCTCTTTAATAAAAGAATACCCTGACAGGGAAGCCGAAACTCTCTGCATATTAAAAAAATACAATATAAAACAGGACGTCTTATCTTCGTGAGGTGTATGATGGCAAAATCAAATTGTGAGTATTGTTCGAATTATGAATATGATGCAGACGATGACTGCTATATCTGCCGGGTTAATCTGGACGAGGATGAAATGAGTAGATTCCTTCGAGGAGCGTATAGTGACTGCCCCTATTTTTCCTATGGAGATGAATACAAAATTGTCAGGAAGCAGATGTAGGGGATATACTACTTGACAATACTATCTGCATGTGATATAACAGCGTTATATAACGCTGTTATATTGAGAAAGGGGCTGCGGTGATGGCGGTTGATTCCACGCAAATGCGTATTTTGGAAGCAGGCAAAAACGAATTTCTGGAAAAGGGATATAAGAATGCTTCCCTGCGCAGCATTGCGAAAGCGGCGGGGGTGACTACCGGTGCGATTTATGGCTATTACAGCGATAAAGCAGCTTTGTTTAACGCACTTGTAGAAGAGCCTGCCACTTATTTGCGGAATTGGTATTTTTCCGTACAGCAGGATTTTGACTCCTTTCCGGAGGAATATAAAGAAAAACAGATGCACGATTATTCGAGCCGTGCATTAGAGGGATTTATTGATTATGTCTATCTGAACTTTGACGCATTCAAGCTGGTGGTCTGCTGTTCTGCGGGAACAGAATATGAATACTATATCGACAGCTTGCTGGAAATTGAACTGGAGCATACCCGGCGCTTTATCCAGATGCTGCGCGGTCTCGGGCATGATGTGCGGCCGATTGACGATGAAATGGCACACATTCTTTCGAGTGCGTTTTATTATGGTATTTTTGAAACAGTGGCACATGACATGTCCCAGGAACAGGCCAGGCAATATATTCATACCCTTAATGAGTTTTATAGTGCCGGCTGGGATAAGATACTGGGCCTTGCTTGATGCTGATATTTTCGAGCTATACCCGGGGCGATTTTACCCTCTTCTTTTTGCTTGGCAGTTAGCTAGGACTAACTTAAATATACATAGTAATCGGGAGGAATCAACATGAATAAAAGTTCTAAAAGCGCTATATCGTGGTTATGGGAATTCGCCTCACCTCATAAAGGCGGATATATCGCTTCGCTAGTGTTCGCCACGCTGGGGGTCTTATGCAGTATGGCTCCTTATTTTTGTGTGGCACAAATCGTGCTGGCACTTATGCGGGGAGAAACTGCACTGCTTTTTTACGGTAAATACTGCCTTGCATCTGCCGGGTTCTGGGTTCTTCGCTATTTGTTCCATGCTATCTCCACCAGCCTGTCTCACAAGTCTACATTTGCTGTGCTTTCTGAGGTACGTGTGCGGCTGACCGGAAAGCTCACCCGTATACCGATGGGCTATTTGCTGGATACACCCTCCGGAAGGCTAAAAAACATACTCGTTGAGAGGGTGGACAGTATGGAAACTACGCTTGCCCACATTGTGCCGGAGATGGGAGGAAACATTCTCGTTTCGATTGCGACCATTATTTATCTGTTTGTGCTTGATTGGCGTATGGCACTGGCAGCAATGGTAACGCTTCCCCTTGGTTTTTTATGCTATATGGGTATGATGGGCGGATACGAAAAACGCTTTTCCAATTATGTCACAAAAAACAAACGGTTAAATGATGTGGCGGTGGAATATATCGGAGGGATTGAGGTGATTAAGGCTTTCAACCAGTCTGCTTCCTCTTATGAGAAATTTACAACGGCCGCAAGAGAGGCTGCCGCCTCTGCCATCGACTGGATGCGCTCTACGCTGCCGTATTTTTCAACGGCGATGTCGGTATTTCCGGCAACCCTGATCAGTGTTTTGCCGATTGGTACAATTTTATATATGCGGGGAAACCTGTCAATTGATACCTTTATTGTGGCGGTTATTTTATCACTGGGTGTTATGGGACCGCTGATTACCACCATGAGCTATTCGGATGATATCGGGAAAATCCACACCATTGTAGGAGAGGTGACGGATGTACTCACACAGCCTGACCTTGTACGGCCGGAAACAGCGGCAAAAATCAGCGGCTATGATATCCGTATAGAAGATGTCTGTTTTGCGTACCATCAGAAAAAAGTGCTGCATGGTGTGAACCTTGCGATTCCAGCGGGCAGTGTTACGGCACTGGTCGGTCCTTCCGGCGGCGGAAAATCCACCATTGCCAAGCTGATTGCTTCCTTATGGGATGTGAGCGAAGGCAAAATCACTATCGGAGGTGCCGACGTCCGGCAAATTCCACTTTCACAGCTTAACGGCATGATTGCCTATGTCGCTCAGGACAATTACCTCTTTGATGAAAGCATTCGTGAAAACATCCGGATGGGCAGACCCGGAGCCAGTGATGCCGAGGTGGAGCGTGTTGCAAAGCAAAGTGGCTGCCATGACTTTATTATGCAGCTGGAACGGGGATACGAGACCCGTGCCGGCGGTGCAGGCGGGCATCTTTCAGGCGGCGAAAGACAGCGTATCACCATTGCCCGTGCCATGCTAAAGGATGCGCCCATCGTAATTTTAGATGAGGCGACAGCATATAATGACCCGGAAAATGAGGCGGTGATTCAAGCGGCAGTTTCCCGGCTGGTGGAAGGAAAGACATTGATTGTGATTGCCCACCGGCTCTCTACAATCACCGATTCGGACAATATCATCGTGATTGAAAAAGGAAAGGTGTCTGCACAGGGCAGGCACGAAGAATTGCTTCATTCATCGCCCCTTTATCAGAATATGTGGGCGGCACATACATCGGTGAAAGATACGACAAAGAAAGAGGTGCTTATATGATTGGGATATTTAAAAAATTCTTTCGATTCAGCGGCAGCCAAAAGAAATTGTTCTATCAATCTCTTGCCCTGTCACTGCTTCATGCCATCTTTGAAGCACTGAGGATTCCGGCTATTGCCATCGTTTTGCAGGCGTTGATTAACCGTAATGCCGGATGGGATACGGTGTTTAGTGTTCTTGGAATTATGCTGGTAAGCATTGCCGGATGTACCCTGACCCGCCGGAGCCTGACAATGAAGCAAACCGTGGGCGGTTATACAGTGGCAACCGACAAGCGGGTGGAGATAGGAGAAAGGCTCAAATACATGCCAATGGGTTATTTTAATAATAACAGCCTGGGGGATATCACCTCGGTAACCACCAATACGGCGGAAAATTTACAGGATGTCGCCACAAGGGTTATTATGCTGACGACCCAGGGGCTGCTTACCACCGCCATGTTTACCCTTGCCGTTTTGTTCTATGATTGGCGAGTCGGATTGCTTCTGCTTTTGGGTATTGCCGTATTTTTCTGTATCAACACCCTGATGCAGAAAAAATCACACAAGGTTTCTCCTCTCAAAACAGCATCCGATACCAAGCTGGTTGCATCCGTTTTGGAATATGTCCAGGGAATAGGAGTAATACGCTCATATAACCTGGATAAAGAGGCGAACAAAACCGTTGATAATGCCATCAAAAGCAATGAAGAAATCAATATCCGGCTGGAAAAGACCTTTGTACCCTATACGGCCATGCAAAGTCTGGTATTAAAATTATTTAGTGTTATGATGGTATTTCTGGCGATTTCGTTTTATTTGAATGGTTCTGTGGAGCTAATCAATTGTCTGCTGCTGGTCATTTCCTCTTTTCTGGTGTATGCACAGCTGGATACGGCCGGTAATTATAGTTCCTTGCTGCGGATACTGGATTTGTCAATGGATAAAATCAATCAGGTATTTGAAACGCCTGTAATGGACATTGACGGCAAAGCCATAAAGCCTGGCACCTGTGCTATTAAGGGAGAAAATGTGACCTTCCGATACGAGAATAAGAAGGTCATCGACAACGTTTCCTTCGAGATTCCCGAAGGCACTACCACCGCCATTGTGGGCCCCTCCGGCGGCGGAAAAACCACACTGTGCAATTTGATGGCGAGGTTTTGGGATGTCGATGAAGGGTGTATCACCCTTGGCGGCAGAGATGTGCGAGAATATACGCTGGACAGCTTACTCTCGAATTATAGTATGGTATTTCAGAATGTATACCTGTTTAATGATACCATTGCCAACAATATTAAATTCGGCAAGCCGGATGCCACCATGGAAGAGGTGGAGACAGCTGCGAAAAAGGCCTGCTGCCATGATTTTATCCGTGCTTTGCCCGATGGGTATGATACAGTTATCGGTGAAGGCGGTGCAACAATTTCGGGCGGAGAAAAACAGCGTATTTCAATTGCCCGCGCTTTGTTAAAAGACGCTCCGATTATTATTCTCGATGAGGCAACAGCCAATGTAGACCCTGAGAATGAAGCGCTGCTGCAGGAAGCAATTGCCGAGCTGACTCACGGAAAGACCATTATCATGATTGCCCACCGGCTGAAAACAGTACAGAATGCCGACCAGATTCTTGTACTGGATGATGGCAGAATTATTCAGAGGGGTACGCATGGAGAGCTGATGCATTCGGGAGGCCTGTACGCCGACTTTATTCATATGCGTGAGAAATCCATCGGCTGGAAGCTGGGAGGCCGTACAGCGTAGGAAAAATCCATACAATATTTTGCTTGACATCTTTCGCTTCTTTGCATAATATAGTAGTAATATTTCATAACTGACAAATGCGTTGAAAAAGAGGAGTAGGTAAGGAGCACTTAACAGAGAGGACCGTCCGCCGGCTGAAAGATGGTCATGAAGCAGTCTTACCGAAGGTAGCTTTGTAGCAGTGTTTTTGAAGCCTTATGTATAGCCGTAAGGTGGGTAGGAGATACCGGGAAGTCCCGTTACAGACAGATAAGGTGGCGATAGATGATGGATTTGGATTCATCAATTTGTCAGCCATGAATAAAGGTGGTACCACGGTTCTTCGTCCTTTGCGTCGGAGAACCTTTTTTATTGCTTCGCATTATCAAAGCTTGATGAAACGAATAAAGGATAGGAGAGATTACAATGGAGAAAGAACTTGCAAAAACGTATAATCCCAAAGACATCGAGGATAAGCTGTATCAAAAATGGTTGGATAAGAAATATTTTCATGCGGAGGTGGACAGGAGCAAGAAGCCCTTTACAATTGTGATTCCGCCGCCCAATATAACAGGACAGCTTCATATGGGCCACGCATTGGATAATACCCTGCAGGATATTCTTATCCGTTTTAAAAGAATGCAAGGCTATAATGCCCTGTGGCAGCCGGGTACAGACCATGCCAGCATTGCCACCGAGGTTAAGATTATAGAGCAGATGCGAAAAGAAGGCATTGAAAAAGAGGATCTTGGCAGAGAGGGCTTTCTTGAAAGGGCATGGCAATGGAAGGAAGAATACGGCGGCAGGATTATATCCCAGCTTATGAAGCTTGGCTCCTCCTGTGATTGGGACCGGGAGCGGTTTACCATGGATGATGGCTGTAACGATGCTGTCAGGAAAGTATTTGTTAAGCTGTATGAGGAAGGCTATATCTATAAAGGCTCCAAAATTATTAACTGGTGTCCGGTATGCCATACCTCCATATCGGATGCAGAGGTAGAGCATGAAGAGCAGGCGGGACATTTCTGGCATATCCGGTATCCCATAGCAGGGGAAGAGGGCTATGTGGAGATTGCTACCACCAGACCGGAGACAATGCTTGGAGATACGGCAGTGGCAGTTCATCCTGAGGATGAGAGATATCAGCATCTTATTGGCAAAAATGTTATCCTGCCCATTATAAATAAGGAGATTCCTGTTGTTGCCGATGAGTATGTGGATAAGGAATTCGGAACCGGTGTTGTGAAGATTACCCCTGCCCATGACCCGAACGATTTTGAGGTTGGAAAGCGCCATGACCTTCCGGAAGTAAATATCATGAATGACGATGCAACCATCAATCAGAATGGGGGCAAATATGCAGGAATGGACCGTTACGAGGCAAGGAAAGCGATTGTTAAAGAGCTGCAGGAGCTGGGACTTTTGGTTAAGGTAGAGGAGCATTCGCATAATGTAGGTA